>JADZEY010000043.1 GCA_020850315.1 Armatimonadota bacterium
GTGGAGGAGTTAGCGAAGCTGGTGCGCAGGGAGTTTGCACGGTTACGATATCGTGTGGATCTTCTACGAAGTTTCTTCGATCACGCAAAAATCCCCATAATTAATCTCAGCGGTTAAGGGCCAATAGGAAGCCCGTTAGCAATTCAAAGCACAGTTCGTCAGCTTCAGCAACAGGGGGGACAACTCCCCAGCCATAGCTCAATCATTGAGCACTACGGTAAACGATCAGCGGAATCGGTGGCCGAAGGGTTTCTTGGCAGGCTTAACAACAACGAACGATCGGTTGCGGCACGGCTTGCGATATTAGGTGAAGTTTTTTCAAAAGAAGCCGCTGAGATGATTATCGAGGACTCCTTGGAGTGGATTCATCGGCTACAACAATTGGGGATACTGAGCCGCAGCAACATCAACCCCTCTCCTATTGTTGGCATACAAAGCACTCCACCATTGGCGTTTACCCATACCCTTGTTCATCAACAATTATTGATTTTTTCCGCAGTAGAATCAGACGTTTTATGTTCGATTCTTCAGCAGTCCGTTCCTTTATATACTACAACGGTATTACGGTATTTAGCAACCGCTTCCTCGGTCAATCTCAATCAATCAACTATCGAGCCTCTTTTTGGTTACGCACTCCATCAAGCCGAAGAAATTGCCTACGGATCGCGATGGCTTATTGCAGCCGATTGGTATAATGTAGCGGAGTTTTGTTTAGAACGGCTAGGGCAGCTTGGCGGAGACATCGTAGAGTCAACAATAAAATTATTGTTGACTAAAATTTATATTTCGCGTCCTGACGCGGATGTTATGCCTACGCTTGATACGGTTATGAGGTTAACCTCTAACATTAGCTCCATTGAAATTGCACGGTATCGTTTAGCATTATTCGAACATTGCTTCCATTGGGGCTGGAAAACCGAGGATCCAGAAACGCATGAGGTTTTATGGAATGAAATAACTGCAATAATAGAAATGCACCCGTCTCTTCGATATTCCCATGATTACGTTGGCGTATTGTTTGGATATAAACAATACGTGCAGTATGCCGTACCTAATTATGCATTTCGATATGAGCTACATCGGAGAATTGATGTAATTAGCGATATCTCTAATTTGTTATTATTTGATGAAAAATCCAATGAATATTTTACCGCATACGAACGGATCACCTTGGCAAAATTAACATTTATGCCTATCAAAGATGTTGATTTGACATCTTTATTTTTTGACTGGATTGAGAAAATTGCTCCAGAAATCGAACCTAACTCCTATACGCAAAAAGAGTACGACCAATTAATCGTACTCTATATGGAAAAATCAGGATACGTGACACAATCATTAGCAGCAGCTAATCGGTGTATTCAATTTTGCGAAGAGCATGGCAGATTAAGATCAGTAGCGATAATGCGTACCCAACTGATGTTTGCACAGTTACTGATTGGCAGATCACCCAAAGAAATTGTTGAAGAATATCATGTGCTGGTTGAACAATCAAAATCCTGGGCTTTTCATGTAAGCACTCGAGACTGGGGAGACCAATTGATATGTGGATTTATGCTCCGTGGTGCTATTAAAGAAGCGACATTGATTATTCAAAGACATTCATATTCATTAGTCCATTTAATAATCGCATATCTATCCGGCGATTTTGAATGGATATTTTCATCCATAGAAAATAAAAAAATCAACAGTAGGATGGCTAATTTTATTTATTATTCATATAAAGGTGAACTATCAAATAACACATCATGTGTCCAACAAGTATCAGATGTGTTCAATAAAAAAGTTATTCGATATCTAGATATTTTGATGAAAATATGCATTGTGGATACCGTTCAATATATTCGAACAAATCATAACCAACATTACGACATGGTAACAAGTAAATTGGGTGACATTCATGCTGTGCTAAATCAGTGTTTGATTTATTTTGAAGAGCGACAGCTTGGAGCGTGCATACCTCCATTGCTCGACCGTCACAAAGAATGGTTTTCTGCAAAAGAACTCAAGCATTGGCAGAGCGTTGCTGAAAATCTTATAAGTATTACACAAAAACATCTATCCATTCACGCCGACCAAAAAATTAGGATTTCGATGCTTGGCACAATCTCTGTCACTGTAGCCGATAAACCTTTGCATCGCCCACAGGGGGATAGGGTTCGGTCAGCATTAGGATTAATGGTAGCCAACGAAATTTTCCAGAGCAAACTACCGATTGCAGAGTTTGATGAGATTGCCACTGGGATTAACAACGATCCGGAACATGCACGCGCAAATATGCGGGTAATTATTGACCGCATTCGCAAAATGATTGGCCGTGATGCGGTAGTAACAGAAATTGGACAAGCACCCCGATTGCACACAAAAATTGTTAGCGTAGATTTACTGGTAGCGGCAGAAAAAATTGCTGCAGCTACATCTGCACTGCAAAAACAACGTTTTGTACTTGCTGTTGATTCATTGCTTGCCGCATTGCAGATCGTAGGCACCGAGGTTCCCTACCCAACATTATATGATAGTTTTTTTGAGTCCGCACGGCAAGAATTTGAATATTCATTGCGAACAGCAGTTCTTGCAACCGCAAAAACCTTAATAGATGTAGGTGACGATAATCAGGCTATGCAAATACTTAAAGAAGCCGTGCAATCGCTACGGGGCGACGAGGAAGTAATAGAACTTACCTGCAATGTGCTGGAACGCTCTGGCAAGTTTATTGAAGCAGAGCGGCTAAAACGGGATCACCGCCTTCTACTGGTTTGATATAACAACCTAATCGCAACAGTACTGCCAAAACGAACAACCGCCGAAACAGAACTATGCGGTTTCGGCGGTTGCTCGTTTGCTGTATGTACGGCTTTTCCTACCGCACCACAATCTGCTCCCGCCCTGGGCCGGTTCCAAGATAGGTCACTTTTGCGCCCACAAAATTTTCGATAAAGGTGATGTAATCGCGGGCAGCGGCGGGAAGATCATCCCAAGTGCGGCATTCTTCCAGCGAGGTGTTCCACCCAGGGAGCATTTGGTATTGTGGCTGCGCACGCTCAAGGCTGCCGCATTCGCTGGGGAAGTATTTCAGGGCGCGCCCGTCCAGTTCGTAGCCAGTGCAGACACCAATCTGGGGAAAATTGTTCAGCACATCCAGCTTGGTTAGCACGATTTCGGTGATGCCGTTCACCATTGCCGAGTAGCGGAGCGCGAACAGGTCTAGCCAACCGCAGCGGCGTGGCCGGCCAGTGGTTGCCCCAAATTCCGATCCCTCACTTCGTAGCCGTTCCCCAACCTCGTCGTTCAGCTCGGTTGGGAATGGCCCGTTGCCAACGCGGGTGCTGTAGGCCTTCACAATGCCGATCACCCCGGTGATTGCGGTTGGCGGTAATCCCAGCCCCGTGCAAGCCCCGCCGGATGTTGGCGATGAACTGGTGACAAACGGGTAGGTTCCATGATCTACATCCAGCAATGCCCCTTGTGCGCCTTCTAACAATAACCGCTTTCCGCTACGCCACGCCTCGTTCAGATAAGAAGTGGTGTCGGTGATGTATTCGTCAATCTGTTTGTCGAACTCTAGATACTCCGCCACCGTTTTCTCAACATCAAGCTCGGGCGCATCATAGACCTTGCGGAACCATTCATTTTTTTGAGCAATAGCTCGGCGCAGTTTTTCCTCCAGAGATGCACGGTCAAGCAGATCCACGATGCGGATGCCGGAGCGGTTGTATTTATCAATGTACGCTGGCCCGATTCCCCGCCCAGTGGTCCCAATTTTCTGGTCGCTTTCCTGAAGCTGATCTAACAGCTTGTGGTAGGGCATAATCAGGTGGGCTTTGTGGCTGATTTTCAGCCGCCCGGTCATGGAGATACCGAGCGATTCAAGCCGGCGGATTTCATCCATCAATGCCACCGGATCAATCACCACGCCGTTGCCAATAACGCAGGTAACGCCGCTGTGTAGGATGCCCGAGGGGATAAGATGCAGCACATACTTTGTGCCACCAACAACGATTGTGTGTCCGGCGTTGGCCCCCCCCTGATACCGTGCAACAATGTCCGATTGCTCGGTGAGCATATCTACAACTTTCCCCTTCCCTTCATCCCCCCATTGGGCACCGACGATAATTTTGACGCTCATGGTAGTGGTTGTTCGCGGAACATGAAACAGCCCCGACCCCGCTGGCCATCCGGCTTTGCGGAGATCGGAGCATGAAGACGTTGATCGGAATGGTTATGATGAACTCATAGCTCTGCTGGCTGGTTGCCCTACGCAGTCTGCTACGCGGGTTCCTAACCACGTGTTAGGCAAGCGCGTCTTCGCGTGTGGCGAAGGTGCGGAAAACGGCATCTAAGCGGGTCATCTTGAACAGGCTTAGAATTTTTTGATTGGCCCCCACAACGCAGAACTCACCCCCAGCCCCACGAACGGTTTTGGCACCGCCCACCAGCATCCCCAACCCGGAACTGTTCATCAGCTCCACCCCGTTCAAATCAACAATCACCGTGCGTGCGCCGTCGCGGACTAGCTGGCCCACGCCACGGGTGAACTCCATAGCATCGGCTCCGCCAAGCACATCGCCGTTGATAGCAATAATGGCAGGCTCCGTCGTCTGTTCAACCGTGAATTTCATAGGAGTTAGGGGATATAGTTCAATGATGTTATCGTGCCACCGCGGCTTTACGTTGGCGCGTTTCCTCAATGATACGCTGCGTGTGCTCGGCAAAGTCACGCTCGGCGCGTGGGTCCAGCTTCCCTTGCTTCACAAGGACGCTGATAACAAACGCGCTGGCAATGTAGATGGAGGAATAGGTTCCGGTGAGGATACCGACCAACATGGTGAAGGCAAATCCGTTCAAAACTTCACCGGAGAAGATCAACAGAATCACCAGCACCAACGCGACTGTCAACGCGGTGTTGATGGTGCGTGGAAGGGTTTCGTTGATGGAACGGTTCATCAACATCATCAAGTTTTCGCCCCGGTGGAGCTTTCGATTTTCGCGGATGCGGTCGAAGATGATAACGGTGTCGTTGATCGAGAACCCAACCACGGTTAGGAACGCAGCCAGCATCGCCATATTCATCTCCAAATTCAGCCCAAACACTCCGTTGAAGATCACCGCAAGGGCAAAGGCCACCAGAACGTCGTGGACAAGGGCGATAACCGCGCCAAGCCCAAACAGGAACTCGAAGCGGAACGTGATATACAGAAGAATTGCTGCCATGGCTACCAGCACGGCAATCAATGCTTTTCCCCGCATCTCCTGGCCAATTTTTGGACCGATGTTGTCCACCTTCAGCAACGTCATGGTGTTGCCCGGGAAGGCCGATTGAATTTTTTCTTGCAGGGTCCGCCCCAGTTTGTTGGCCTCGCCACTGCCAACAATGGAGGTGTCCTGCTTCACGCGAACCAGCACTTTGTCATCGCCGCCGTAGGATTTCAGCTCGGCCCCTTTGAAGCCGGCGTTATCCACAGCTGTGCGAATCTCATCAAGTGGAACGACTTTGCTGAATTGGAAGGCCGCTTCGGTCCCCCCCTCGAAGTCAATGCCGAACTCGATACCGCGAGCAAACGCCGCGATAAGCCCCGCAACAGTAACAACTGCCGAGACCCAGTAGAAGAATCGGCGTTTGCCGATGAAGTCAATATGTGTGTGGCTGAAAAATTGCATAACCTATGTTTCCGTTCAATGTTCAGTGGACTGTTGACCTGCGCAACGCATCATCGCGTCGGTGGTTCCGGTTAGGCGCGGGCTTGTTGGGTTTCTGTGGCTACTTTGTGCGATTTCGGTTGGCCGAAATTCAGTGATGTGGTTCCCCGATCCAGCATCATTATAAAGACTGTTTTGGTCATAAAGACCGCTGTGAACAGTGTGGCCAGAATACCGATGATAAGCGTCACGGCAAAACCTTGAATCGGACCGGTACCGAAAACGTAGAGGATGATACCGGTGATGATTGTGGTCAAGTGGGTATCAATGATTGCGGCAAAGGCTTTGTTGTAGCCGTCGCTGACGGCTTGGCGCAGGCTGCGCCCACGGGCAAGTTCCTCGCGGATCCGTTCGTAAATCAGGATGTTGCCGTCCACCGCCATACCGATGGTGACAACCAAACCGCCGATGCCCGGAAGCGTTAGCGTGGCTTGCAGCGCGGCCAACACCGCCATTGTCAGATAGACGTTGATGATCACCGCCGCATCGGCCACCACCCCGCCGAAGGCGTAATACACGGCCATGAAGAGTATCACCAACCCTGCCGCCAAAAACATTGACGTGACCCCTTTGCTGATGGAGTCTTCGCCAAGCGATGGGCCAACGATACGTTCTTCGATGATCTTGATTGGGGCTTTCAACGCGCCAGCCTTCAGGACGATTGCCAGAAGCTCGGCTTCTTGAAGATCGCGCGAGCCGGTGATTTGCGAGCTTCCCCCGGCAATGCGGTTTTGCACCGTTGGCGCGGAATAGACCGCCGAATCCAGCACGATAGCAACCCGCTTCTTGATGTTCTTTCCGGTGATGTCGGCCCAACGGTCAGCTCCTTCGCTGTTCATATCCATGTGGACCACTGGCTGGCCGGTCATGTTGTCGAAGTTCTTGGTGGCATCGGTGATGACCTCACCCGTCAGTTCGGCATCCCGCGTGACAACGAACATGTTGAACACTGCGTTCGGGTCGTCTTTCTTCTTGGTGTCGCTTTGGCCGTGGGCCGAGAAGGCAACCACCATGTCTTCGGGGATTACCGCGCGGACATCGGGGCGGGCCAACAACTCGCGGATCTTCTCAATCCCAGCTTTGGTGAGGTAGAAATCATACTGCCCTTTCGGGAAGCTGCTCGGCTGGCCAGCATAAATCGTCGTGACATCCTCCCCTTTGCTATCGGAGTTCTGACGGTAGATGGTTTGGAAGAGTGTGGTAAATGGATGGTCGGCCAAGTACCGCTTCCCTTTCTCCTCATCGCTCAATCCTTTGTAGGGGTCGTTCGGGTCGCCAGCGGTGTCGGTTGTTTTGGCCGAGCTGTCGTTTGCGGCATTCTTCCCGGTGTCGGTCCCTGGTTTCTTGCTGCTGTCGTTGCTGGCAAGTTGGGTGTTGGTGTCGGCGGCGGGTTTCTTGGCCGAGGAGTCACCCTTCTTTGTGGAGTCTCCTTTCTTGGCCACCGCTGTGCTGTCAATCTTGGCAGCGGCGGTGTCCTTCTTGGCCAACGTGGTATCGGCTTTTTTGGTGGTATCGTTCAGGTTGACTTTGCCGGCCAGCACCTGGTCAATCTTCTTGAAGACCTCGACCACATCCGAGCCATCTTTCACCAGCTTGAACTCTAGGCGTGCAGTGGTTTGCAGCAGCCCGCGCACCTCTTCTTCGTTCTTCGCGCCGGGAAGCTCCACAATAATGCGGCGGCCCGTTTTTGTGATGGAAGGCTCGCTAACGCCATATCGGTCAATACGGCGGCGGATCACCTCTTCGGCTTGGTTCACTGCCTCGTTGATGTTCTGGCCCAGCTTAGCAAGCACAGCTTCATCGCTGATGTCCTGGCCCAGGTTCAGGTCGGTGTAGTAATCTAACAGCGTGCGCCCGGTGGGGCCCACGTGCTGTTTGAAGTTGCGGGCGAAGATGTCAATAACTGGCTCATCCGAAAGTTTTGCTTCGTTTTCGGTGGTTTCAATCGCTTTGCGGAAGGGGTCATCAATGGCATCGCGGTTGGCGGTTTCCAGCAGCAATGCCGGGGCATCCACCTCCATAGTTATATAGATACCCCCTTGCAAATCAAGACCCAGCTTGATCCGCTTTGCACGGGCATCCTCCCAATCTTCCTTGTGGATGGAGTCCCATTTGATCCGGGCAACGGAATCCACAGCATTCCGCTCGCTATCCAGCGAGTAGAACTTGTAGGTTGGCCACAGGAAGAAGCCCGCCGCAATGATGGACAGGGCAATAAGAATCAGACGAGTTGTTGTGGATTTCACTGACGCAGCTCCGCAAAGGTTTTGATTTGGCCTACATTCTTTTTAGGCCATCATGCTTCCGTACTTCGTGTTGAACCGGATTGTTGATTTGGGTTCTTGTAAGAAAGGCTCCAAATATAACCGTGCTTACTTGTAGCAGACAATAGCAAGTCGTGTGCGAGTTGTAAAACGATGAACAGGAATCGGGGGGCGCGGAAGTTGGTGGTTCTCCCCGTGGGCGCGCCGAGCGTCTGCTTGGCAACCGAATATCACCCTCCGTTCATGCTGAGCAACGTCGAAGCAAGCCACCGAACAGGCAAAGTTCTCAATGCCCAAGTAGCGTGAGTGAGTACCTCACCTCGATCCCAACTCCCTCAAGCTGCGCTTGTCGTTGGCCGAGCAGACGCTCGACGATCCCAGGCGGGGGAACATCTCGATTTCCCACTGGACATCGCCCTCCGCGCATGCTGAGTATTCGGTTCTCCACCGAACATCGCCCTCCGCTCATGCTGAGTATTCGGTTTCCCACCGAACATGGCCATCCGCTCATGCTGAGCAACGTCGAAGTCTGAGCGGAGCCACCGAACGGGCAAGGTTTCGCTGCCCAAATCCTGCGGAAGGTGAGTGAGTAATTCGCTTCGCCGCCAACTCCGTTAAGCTGCGCTTGCCGTTGGCCAAGCAGACGCTCGGCAATTCCAAGGGGAAACGTCTCGGTTCTCCACCGAATATCGCTCTCCGCTCATGCTGAGCCTGTCGAAGCAAGTCACCGAACGGGCAAGTTCTCAATGCTCAAGTGAGTTATTCATTCTTGCTTTTTTCACAACAGTAAATTTTTCACTTGCTATTATCAGCTATTTTCATTAGCTTCGTGTTGAGTTGTAAATGACTCATTCAACTAATACGAGCATCACTGTGGTTACGCTACTCTACCGTTCCATTCCTATTCCAACAAAGGAGGCCGCCATGGATCCACCACCATAGTTTCTGTTGACCCTTCACGTTCGTACGCCAAATACAACGCAATTGCCAACCACTATCTGTATGGGCCATGACGGCCTATAATTACTCGACCATCACGTTCAATCTACCAACTTCCAATGATAAGTTAGCCA
>JADZEY010000044.1 GCA_020850315.1 Armatimonadota bacterium
ACATTGAGGTCTTTTACAACCAACGGCGGCGGCATTCAACGCTTGGCTACGAAACACCAGCCGAGTTCGAACGCCGCCACGCCTCACCCTCCTAACTCCCTATCCACTTTTTCGGGGGAATATCAATTCGACACTCAACAATCCCGATACATCCATGCTCACAACACCACAACTGATTGCCCTAACCTCACTTCCAGGAATCACCTCGTCGGCGGTGCGGGGGTTGGTGGAGACGGGGGAAGATTTCCAGACGATGGTGAATGCCACGCCGGAGGAGTTAGCCGCCGAAGGGCTGCGCCGCGCGGCGATTGAGGGGATGGTGAACATGGAGCGGTTGCTGCAACAAGCCGAAGCGCAGACCCAACGGGCCGCTGAGTTCGGCGGGACGATTCTCCATTTTTGGAGCGACGATTACCCAGCACGGCTGCGGCAGATGTACGCCCCGCCGGTCATTCTGTACGTGCATGGAACGCTGCTGCCGGAAGATGATCGTTCCATCGCGATTGTTGGGACACGCGCCGCCACAATGTACGGGCGGCTGACTGCGGAAAAATATGCCGAGGAGTTTTGCGCAGCTGGCGTAACGGTGGTCAGTGGGCTTGCGCGCGGGATTGACCAGTACGCCCACGCCGCCGCGCTCCGGGCCAACGGCCGCACCATTGCGGTGATTGCAAGCGGGCTGGATGAAATCTCGCCAAGCCTATCGGCGCAAATGGCCCGGAAAATTGCCGGACAAGGGGCCGTTATCAGCGAGTACCCGTTTGGGGTGAAGGCCATCCCCGCGTACTTCCCGCAGCGCAACCGGATTATCAGCGGAATGACTGCCGGAACAGTGGTGGTGGAGAGCGACCAAAAAGGGGGCGCAATGATTACCGCCAGTTTTGCGTTGGATCAAAGCCGTGAGGTGTTCGCGGTTCCCGGTCCGATTTCTTCGCCGAAAAGCCGCGGGACCAACGGCCTTATCCGCACCGATCGCGCACGGCTGACCCAATCGCCAGTTGATGTTCTTGACGCGCTTGGCTATCACCTCCCCGCCGCCGCCGGAATCGCCCCCAGCGGCGAACCCCCTGCCGATCTTACCCTGTTCGAGCGCACCATCTTCGATGCCCTTGACGGCGAACCCCGCCACGTTGATACCCTGTGCGAATCCACAGGGCTTACCAGTAGCGAGGCTCTTGTTGCATTGCTGGGATTGGAGTTCAAAGGGTTGGCTAGGCAGATGGCGGGGAAGATGTTTTTGCGGCGGTGAAGTAGCTTCATTCGGTAGCCGAGCAACGCTCGGCAGTCCCAGGGGGGGAAGTGGCTCTATTCGGTAGCCGAGCAACGCTCGGCGGTCCCAGGTTTTTGCTGTATGCTTCCGCCTCATTTCACCACCATCATCCCCCGTGTCATTGTCCAGTCGCCGCTGAGTAGGCGGTAGTAGTAGAGGCCGGAGGGGTGCTGGGCTGCATCCCATGTTACGGTGTAGCGTCCGGCGGCAAGCCGTTCGTTCAGTAGCAGTGCCACGCGCCGCCCAACGCCATCCAATACCTCCAACCGGGTTTCCCCGTCCAGCCCAAGCGAGAAGGTGATGTCGGTGAGGGGATTGAACGGGTTCGGATGGTTTTGATCGAGCGCGTAGTTGGCAGTGGTTAGCTCAATTAACCGCAGGTTCAGCCCGCAAATGGAGTCTATCCGAACGGCCCCAGGGTCGGTGACTACGCTGCGGCAATCAGCAATCGCCGAAAGGATTTCGAACGGCAGTGGCGAGCTGCTGCTGGCCCCCAAATATCCCACCAACTGAATCCCCAGTAGCGCGCCGCTCCCAACGGCTGGGCTTCCCGTGGGGGAGGAAAGGAAGTAGATCACTTCGCCATTTTTCAGATCCCGGCGCACGCTGTCAATCTGCCACCCATCCAGCAGCCGCCCTTGCAGCAGCGCGGCGTTTGCGCGGATAAATGTGGGGTCGTAGCTCAGCCGAATTGCAATGCTTGTTAGGTTCAGCGGATCCATTGCCGAATCGGCCATTACTTCCACCACTACGGTGTTCCCAATCCCCACCTTGTAGTCTTTGCCGATATGGAGCCGAACAATTCGCGGTTCCACAATCACCAATGCTGAATCGTGCGCGGTGCAGCCGTTGGCATCGGTGATGGTTAGGCGGTAGAGCGTGGTTGTGTCGGGGGTTGCAAAAGGGGCGGGGCAGTCGCTACATGATAACCCCGCCGATGGCTCCCACCGATATGCTACCGAGGTTGCCGCCGAGGCCGTTGCCGCAAGTTGGCCAGAGCAAAGCAAGGTGTCGGGAGCAACCGTCACCGTTGGCGGGGAAAGCACCGTCACGGTAACGGTGTCGCTTCCGCCACAGGGGAGAAGGGAGCGGACGGTGTAGCGTTGCGTGCGCCGTGGCGATGCCCAGGGATTCGGGCAATCGCTACAACTCAGCCCCGTTGCCGGGCTCCACTCCACCGGCCCGCTTCCGCTAACGCTTAGCTGGACGCTGTCGCCCACGCAGATTGGCCCCACCTGCGGCGCGTCAATGCTGTTCGGCGAAGTAAGGCTGACGGTGACGCTGGCGCTATCGCTGCAACCGGCGGCGTTGGTGGCAATCACCTTCCATGTTGTTGTTGCGGTTGGCGTTGCCCACACCGTTGCGCACGTGTCGCAATCCAACCCTGCCGAAGGGCTCCACCGGAACCGCATCGGGCGGGGAAGCCCAGCCGAATCGGCAATGGCGGTAAGCTGAAGGCGCTCGCCTGGGCAGATGGAGGTGTCGCCGGTTAGCCGGATTGTCGGGGGGGGAATTACCATCACCACAACGGTGTCCTGGGCTGTTTCGCGGCAAGCGGGGTCGCCTTGCCCGGTGACGATGTAGGTGGTGGTGGATGTTGGCCGGGCAATCGGGTTGGGGCAATCGGCGCAGCTTAGTCCGGCGGCTGGCTGCCACGTGTAGGCCACCCCGCCGGATGCGCGCAGTTGCGCCGCGCCGCCAACGCAAATGGAGGTATCGCTGCTGGCAACAATCGTTGGTCGCGCCGTGACGAAGACCGTCACCGAGTCGGTTCCGGTGCAGCCGTAGCCGTCGGCGATGGTGACGCGGTAGGTGGTTGTGACTGTTGGCCGGGCAATCGGATTGGGGCAGGTTGTGCAGTTCAATCCCGCCGCTGGCGACCACGCAAAAATTGTCCCCCCGGTAGCCTGCAAGTTCGCCGAAGCTCCGTTGCAGATGTACTGATCCTCCCCCGCTTCAACCGGAATGGGGCGAAATGGAGGGACGGTGATCTGCGTCACCAACGAATCGCGCGGGCAGCCGGCGTACAGCCGAACGGTGTAGTTGCCCGGCGCGGCGTAGCGATGCCGAGGGTTCGGCTCGGCTGATGTTCCGCCATCGCCAAAATCCCAGAACCGTTCTTTGGTGATCGGCGCGCCATCGTCCCAAATGCAAATTTGGGAGGCATCGTAGAACTGCACCACGCCGCAGGTTGTGGTGTCGTGGCGGAATTGCAGCAGTTGATAGGGCTGGAACTTCAGCAGCACCGGTTGATCCTCAAGCCCGTTATCTATTTCATTCCCTTTGCGGGGCTGGAACGAGCCGGGGGTTGTGGGGAAATCGGGGGAGTGACTGGTCATCCCGATAATTGCCTCCACGTTGCAGCTGTCCCCAACCAGCCGGATGCGTGCGCGGCCATAATCGGCAAGGCTGCCGTAATCGTTGTTTTGCCCGCCGATCATGGTGGAGTACATCAATCGGCTGGCGGTTGGGTTGAGCTTGGTAAGGAACAGATCAAAACCACCGCGGTTCAGTTGGTCGTAGGCACACTCGGAAATCGGGAAAAACGTGGTTTCGGAATTTCCGTTGGAAAAGGTGCTTCCAACAACAAAGATATTTTCGGATTTATCCAAAGCAACGGTATTTCCCCTGTCAGTATTTAGCCCGCCCACAAACGAAGAAAATCGAACGCCAGTAAGGTCTACACGGAAACAACTGACGTAGGCATCGGAGCGGAGCGGGTCGCCGGGGCGGGTGTTAAAACTGCGGTCGAACGCCCCGGGTAGGGTAAGAAAATCGGGGGATGACGTTGTGCCGGTGATAATTGGCTCGCCGGCGGAATTTAGCGTCATGCCCTGCCCAAAATCGTCGCCCGCGCCGCCGAAATAGGTGGATGCAAGAAGCTGCGAACCATCGCGGCTTAACCGGAACAGAAAAATATCAAGGTTGCCAGCTTGAATATCTTGTGCAGCCCCGGCAGTAAGTGGAAAATCAGGCGAAAATGTGCTTCCCAGCACAAATGCTTCGTCGGAAGTATTCAGCACAATATCCAGCGCGTAATCAATATCGCTTCCCCCAACAAACGTGGAATAAAGGACAGTTTGTGCGTCGGCATCAAGCACCGTCACGATCACGTCGGTGGTGTCCAGGGTGCGGTCGTAGGCGCCGGGGGTGGTGGGATAATTATGGGAAATTGTTTGCCCAGTAATAAATAATTCCCCCCGGCTACTCAGTGCTGCGCGGTCGAAAAAATCGGAGCTATCGCCGCCGAAATATGTCGAGTATATCAGCGAATCACCATCCCGACTGAGCTTTACTGCAAAGCCATCCCAACTGCCAGCCCTGTAATCTTGGATCGGCGTTGGATCCAGCGTGACGGGAAAATCGTTGCTTGCCGTTACCCCCACAATGTACGCTTGACCCGATGGATCAACGTTGATAGATGTTGCTTCATCTTGCCCCTGTCCACCCAGATAGCTGGCATAAATAAGTGTGCGGCCATCGGGGGTCATCTTAAAAACATAGGCATCCATTGCTGGCTCGGTTGTTCCGCCTTGCCCACCGTTGAACGTTTCATCGTAGGAACCCGGGACGGTTGGGAATCGTTGGCTGTACCATCCGGTTCCGTAGATGTAGCCAAGCGCGTCAATATCAATATCCCGCATGTAGCCTTCGATTAAAACCCCCTGGGTGGTGCTGGGGCCGCCGATAAACGTTGACCAAGCCAGCATTGTGGGATCAATAATCAGCGGGAGGTCCTGGCGGTAGTGGCCTTCGGTGGCGAACCCGTAGGTGGTATCGTTCCAGAGAATAAATCGGGTGGGAACCTCTATCTGCGCGCCATTAACCAGTTGGTAGGCGTAGGGGCGTTGCTCAATCAGCGTTCCCCAATCGGTAGCAACTTCAAGCTGACCGGCGTTGTTGATCGTGAGTTTGTTGATCCCCTTGCACGCCATTCTTACGTCATCTAATCGCCCGCCGGGGCGGACGATGCAGTCGTATTTCAGTGCGCGGCCGGTTCCGTAGTAGCAAAGGTCAATGTTGGGATACAGGTCGCGATACCACAGGCGTTCATGCTGGCGCACGTTGGCCACTGCGTGCCCTGCGCGGAAATAATTGGCGCGACCGGGCAAAGGGTTTTCGGCAGCAATGTTCGGCGCGGGCAATGCCCCTTGAAAATGGATCCCCCATTGCAAGGTCTCAATCGCTGGCGGTGTGTGTTGGATGCGGCGTGCTGGCTGGGGGGATGGTTGTTGGGATGCGCGTGTGAACAGGAACCCGACTCCATTCCGCCCGAAGGCTGCTTGTGCGGTGCTGGTTGTGGCCTGGTACAGCGTTGCCGAATCCCACTGCCCACTGTTCTGCCAGAATCCCAACGGAAGATCGCTTAGCCGTGCTGCCGCAACTTCCCGATTTTGTTGGCTTGGTTCTGCCGGTGGGGATTGTTGCGCGGTTGCGCTGCCGCAGCAGAGTATGGCCAGCAGCGCAGCCAATAGCGGTCGGCAGGGGAATTGGGTCATCGGTATCATCATGCTCATGCTGGTCACTCACTGTTGATCTGTTCGTTCGCCGGCCACAACGTGGTTCCACAATAGTAGCAAAAGGGGAGTTGTTACGCCATAGCTGCGTTGGGTGGGAAAGAAGAAAGGGATGATCGTTGTGGATCATCCCTTTCCAGAAAAAAAGCTCTACTCGAGTGAAATGAGATTGCGAACATCCATCTTCCGCCCTGAAGGGGCAGCATACGTCAGCCCAGGGCAACGCCCTGGGAACACAATCCCCAACGACCTCAACGCCCTGAAGGGGCAATTCAACACGCCGTTGTATCCCATGTTCAGCACATGGAGGTGGTGGTATTTTTGTGCCGCCCTTTCAGGGCTTGGAGTTGGTTTGCTCGGCAACCCAGGGCGTTGCCCTGGGCTATGGTAGTGTGCCCCGTTGGGGCGTGGAGAGTGATGGTGTTGCCGTCGCCGTCGTTGCTTCGATTCTGTCGGGGCCAAGCGCATCCATCAGGTGCTACTCAATCGAGCATCTCGCAATCTCAATGCACCCGAGTATAACTGCTGCTGCCGTCACGCTTTCATTTTCCCCAGCACATACATTGCTCCGGTTGGTGCTGGCATTCCGCCGCGTGGCTCAAGGGTGATGGCAAAGGCTTCGGCGCGGTCAATTTTCTTCATGTGATGCACTGCTTCTGGTTGATCGTTAAGATCAAACACGCCGGCATCGATCGGCTTGCCGTCGGCCAGTGCCCATAGCTGGTACTGCTTGTCTTCCGGTGGAGCCGGAAGCCCTTCCACACTTAGGGATATGTCGCCGGTTGTTGGATTCCAGTACACCATCGCAAGCGCGCTTGGTGCGGCCTCAAGCCCGGCAAGGGTGACAACCTGGTTGTTGGGATTTTTCAGTTGCACAACGTCGGCCACCACACGGTTCATTCGGTTTTTCAGCGTGTTGTATTCCTGCACAAGCTGCTGGTTCCGGTTGATAGTGTGGGCCAAATCCTCCTTGGCGTTTTGCCACTGGTAGCCCATGTAGGCGGCGGCTCCGATTCCCAACAGCGCAAAAACAATGGAGGCCGCCAACAAGTATCTGCGCGACGCAGGCACAATTGCTGGTACGGCTGCGGCAGGCGGGTACAGCTCCACGACCTTTGCTGGTTTTGCGGTCTCAGGTTTTTCGGGGGGGGGTACCGGTTGCGGGGGCGTTACCGCCGAAGGGGAAATCGGTGGTTCGGCAGCTGCTTCGGCAGTGATGGGAATGCCAGTAGGAATAGCGGAGAGTTCTGGTAGCGGGGCATCCTCCCAACTAATTCCTTCTTCGGCGGCAATGGTTTGCAGGATGCTGATCTTCAGTTCGGGGCGTGGCGCAATCCCCCCGCTGGTGGCCAATGCCTCCAACGTTTCGTAGATGTTGGCAATTTCTTGCTGGACTTGCGGATGCTGTTGTGCCATTGCTTCCACTTCCTGTGCTTCTTCGGCCGATAGCCCTCCCATTGCATACAATTCCAGCACGCCGGACGCTATGTATTCCTCGATATTCAACGTAGTCTCAATCTCGTGTGATAAGGGCTGTTCTCATGGTTCTCAGTTGGCGTTCATTAGCTCTCGTAGTCGTATCAGCGCGCTGCGGACGCGGGTTTTGACCGTGCCAAGCGGTATTCCCAACTGATCGGCGGCCTCACTTTGGGTGAAGCCTTGATAGTAGATCAAATCAATCAGTTGTTGCTGGTCGGGCTTTAGCTTCAGCACAAATTCCCGCAGGCCGATTACTTCCGGGTTGTAGCTGCTGCTCTGCTGGCGGTCAATCTCACCTACGAGATTCTCAATCGAACGGTTTGTTCGGTGCTGGCGATGGTCGCTGGAGCGGAGTTTGTCCAGGGCCGAGTTGCGGGCGATGTTCAGCATCCAGGTGAAGAGGGTTCCGCGCGAATTGTCGTACGATTCGGCGTTCTTCCAGATTTTGATGAAGGTCTCTTGCAGCACATCTTCGGCCATTTCCTCCACCTGCACAATCCGCACAATCACCCCATACAATGCCCCCGAGTAGCGATCGTAAATCACCCCAAACGCACGCCGGTCGCGCTGGCGTAGCTGCAACGCAAGCAGTTCGGTATCAGGGATCGTGTTGGTTGAAGTGGACAAGGGTTGTTGGTGATTTGTCAGTAGTCAGTAGTCAGTAGTCAGTAGTCAGTGGATAGTAGCAAAGAGGTTCCTTTTTTTCTTTTTCTCTTCCTCGCCCACCCAGCAGATGCTTGTCTCTGTGTGGCGAATCGGGAGAGGGGGCCGGGGGGGGGGTGAGGGCTATCTCAAAGCAGCCCCGCACTCGGCATTCATCACTTCATCCGTTCCCACACCTCCAGCATCTCTTCCCAGTGCCTGATAACTGCGTCGGCAGCGGATTCGGTTCCGTCGTCGGCGTACTTGTGGGGGATGTGGTTGCCACGATAGAGAATCGCCTTCATCCCAACCCCTTTCGCGCCGCGAATGTCGGTGCGTTCGATGTCGCCGATATGCACCGAGTGTCCCAAATCCCCACCCAACGGCTCCACTGCGCGCCGGAAGGCATCGGGGTGCGGCTTTGCAACGCCGCTTTCGTCGCTGAAAATAAAATTGCTGAAGTAACTGGCAATCCCTTGCTGCTCCATCAGCGAACGCAATACCTGACCGGGCGAGAATGCTGTGTCGGAGATCAATGCCAGCGGTGCGCGGTTGGCCAAAAATGCTAACGCATCGCGCACGCCGGGAAGCAGTGCGGGGGGATTGCTGAGGACACCGTTGGCAAAAGTGTGAGTTACCTGTGCAACAGCATCATCGGGAAGTGCCAAGTCCAACCGGCGGCAGATCTCCTCCACCATCTCCCGCGAGGTTGGCGTGCGTTGATTGTTCAGCCAATGGTGGTCGAAGTACTCCCAGATGCTGCGGAACGCTGTGTCAACTTCCTCGATGTCCCGAAAATACCCCGCATCGGCAATCGCTTGGCCAAGTGCGGACTGGCGTTCCAGATTCCGTTGCGGTCCCCCGCTGTCGTCGAACAAGGTTTGCCAAAAATCAATGGTGATAACGGTGGAGGGCATGGTTGATAATTGAGAATTGAATGGTGAGGAAGGTTCTCAGTGTCCCTTGGTTAGTTCCAGATATTGCCGCACGGTCTCCGGCAATCCAAGCTCCAGCGCGTCGGCAATCAGTGCGTGGCCAATGGAGACCTCCAGCACGTTGGGAACCGCCGAAAGGAACAACGGTAAGTTCTCACGGTTCAGGTCGTGTCCGGCGTTTACGCCTAATCCAAGCGTGGCAGCAAGCTGTGCGGCGGCGGCGTAGGGGCTTACTGCAATCTCACCGTTTCCTTCGGCAAAGGCGGCAGCGTAGGGTTCGGTGTAGAGTTCAATCCGGTCGGCTCCAATCTCGACAGCGCGTTCAATCTGTTTGGGGATTGGATCCATGAACAGGCTAACGCGGCAGCCGTACCCTTTCAGCGTTGCAATGATGTGGTGCAATCGCTCTTCTTCGGCAATCACATCCCAGCCGTGGTCGCTGGTGAAGGCATCGGGGCTGTCGGGGACAAGCGTGCATTGTGCTGGGCGCACTTGCTCCACAAGCTCCATGTACCCGTGAAACGGGTTACCCTCGATGTTGAACTCCACTGTTGGCCAATTTTTCAGGAAGGTGGCAAGCTCGGTAACATCGCTTGTGCGGATGTGGCGTTGGTCGGGGCGGGGGTGAACGGTGATGCCATCGGCACCGGCCCGCAGGCACAACTTGGCAGCATGGATGATGCTTGGAATGCCAAGCGTTCGGGTGTTCCGCAGTGTTGCAACCTTGTTCAGGTTGACGCTCAGTTTGGTCATGGCGCGAATATACAACCGGAGCAATGACCCGTAGATGGAAGTTCCGGAGAATGCCAGTTATTGTTGTTATGGCAACGTTATTCTTGCGTTGCTTCTTGGTAGTCTGGGCAATCTTTTCGATGTTGCTCCCGGCATTGCGGAAGTACGCTCCACTCTGGTGATGATCGCAATGCTGGTGGCAATCGCTTCATCGTACCAATGGGTTCTTCACACATATCAATCCAGTCCTGATTATGGCACTGATTACTGCCCCGCTTGATCTTGGCGATATTTTCGACAAGACAGTAAAACTGATCGGCAAAACCGCAAAACGGAACGTAGTGGTTGCAGCCATCATCGTCCTGCCGCTAACCATTGTGGTGGCGCTTATTGGCAGCAGCATCATGCAAGATTTTGCGGCAACGATGCTTGTTTCTGCGCAAATGACGGAAGCTGGCCGCACCCTTTCCGAATCGGAAGCACGCACTATCGGAATGGCTTTCCTTAACCTCCTACCAATGTTTTTTGGTGTTGGTGCGCTGTTTATGATCGGAACCACTGCTGCCGAGTCGGCAATTATCCGCATTAACTGCAGCGAGGTGGATGGCGGCGATATCACTTGGCGCGAAGCACTGAACACCGCGTTTGGTGGCGCGATGTGGCGGCTGATTGGCCAACGGATTCTGTTTGTGCTGGCACTGTTTGGGGCCTATGTGGCAACAGTACTTACTGGGGTTATTTCACCCTATCTCCTCATCCTTTCAATCCCTGGGTTGATTGCAGCGTGCGTTTGGCTCTGGACTCGGTGGTTCTTCGCGCCACAGGCAATCGTCAACGAAGAAAACGGAGTGGTGGATTCCTTTGGCCGAAGTGCTGATTTGGTGAAAGGGCAGTTCGGGCGCGTGTTGGGCATTGGGATATTGCTGGCAATTATCACCAGTATCGCCATCTCTATCGTCACCACCCCGATTCAGATGGTGGCCATGTCGGGATTCTGGAGCGGGTACATGGATATTGTCACCAATATGGGAACTCAGGGCAACGAAGCCGAGCGGCTCAGGGCTATAGCCTCGATGCTCTCCGGAATGGGCCCGGGGATTGGCGTCAGTATCGGCCTCCAGACGATTCTTACGCTGATGGTGCAGTCTTCCTACCAAGTGGTGATGTACTACGATGCCTGCGCCCGCCGTGGTGAGTTGGTGGAAGCCGAAGATGATGCTCCTCTGTTATCATAAACTCCTCCCCCTTGCATGAATACTGACCCACCCGATAACCAGCTTGCGCTGTTCCCCGCTCTGCCAGCCGCTTCCGTAACGCTGGCTGCCGACCCCGCCGTTGCTACAAACGAAGAACCTCCATCCCCGCCGGAATTGGACGGGACATGGGAGCGGAAACAGCGCAGCCCCATCACCGCAGCGGTGGTGGGAATGTTGCTGGTTGGCTTGGTCTATTTCACGGGCCAAGTGGTGCTGTTGGTTCCGGCAATAATTGCGCAGGTGCTGAGCGCTCCCGACTCCACGGCGGAGTTAGAGACAGCTGAAATTCTTGCACTGATCCGCACGCCATTGCTTGTGGCTCTGACGATTTCACAATATCTGTTCATGGCTCTTCCGGCGTGGTTGCTGGCGCGTCGGTGGCATGTTGGCAAGCTGGGAAGCGTGGCGCGGTACGTCCGGCTTCGCGCTGCCGATTGGCGCGTGATGTTGCTTACTCCGCTGCTGACCATTGCCTTTATTCCCCCCGCTAACTACCTCTCCGAACTCTTCATGGAATGGCTTGGGCTGCGGCCTGACTCGGCCAAGGAATTGGAGGCACTGTTCACCGCACATTCGTTCCCCGAGCTAGTACTGCTGGGTTTTGTGATAGCCATTACCCCAGCGATTTGCGAGGAACTCTTCTTCCGTGGCTACGTGCAGCGGACGTTCGAGCGGGGCATTGGCTCGCGAAGCATCTGGGTCACTGGGGTGCTGTTTGGGTTGTTCCATTTCCAGCCGGTTAGCCTGCCAACCCTTGCGCTGATGGGGATTCTGTTGGGGTATCTGTACCACCGCACCCAAAGCCTGCTTCCCAGCATGGTTGCCCATTTCACCAATAACTTCATGGTGGTGTTGCTGCTGTACCTTGCCCAGGCCAACCCTGCGATTGCTGCGGAATCGGAACATTTCTCCATCGAGGTGGTGCTGATTAGTGCGGCAATCTGCGTTCTGCTGTTGCTTGCGGTGCATCGGCTGACGCGGGGGAACGGCGAGCAGGATCAGAGTGTATCGGTGTTGCCAAGCTCGTAAGGATTTTGCTGCTGTCATCGCAAGCCATCTGAGTATTAACGTGAGGCTACATATCCAACGTCAAACATCAATAGACTCATGGCATCTGCTAATTGATATATACTCGCGTGCCTTCAGTCTGCGAAATTGTCACCTTGTTTACCCCGATTAAAAGTTGAATCCAATATTGAGTCCTGGTTCCGGGAAGATGAATTTAGACCATTTGTCATCCAGCTGTTTGAATCCATCAGGTAATGTGGTGTGATAAGCACGGTGGGTTATACATATTGATGGTTGAAAGAAAAAATTGTCATTAAAGAGTTTGATGTGATAACCCACACGGTATGAATTGAAAATTTGAAAACCATCGTCAATTTTCGCACCGTTATCATTCACGAAAATTTGCCAAGCAGGCATTACGTCAAGTTGGGCATACAAACCTTCCCAGACAAATCTTGTGTAAGAAGCCGTTATGCCATACTCACGAACATACCCGGGGAATTTTTCTTCCGGCTTTTTGTAGGCTTCGTTTAAAAATGGATGAATACCATTTGGCCAGGCATATCTCCAAGTTTTTGGAGCTAATTGAATGACATCTTCGCCTGTAAGACGATAACCTATATTAAGTTGAGCGAAGTTGGGTGGGTTTTCTGTATCAAGGTTACCCAATAGCACAAACAAAGAAGTGGCAACAAACCACCGTTTGTAAGTGCTATCTGCTTTATCATATTGTGCTTGAAGGTTAATAGAAAAAGCACATAGAAGTGCTACTACGAGCATGATTTTTTGTTTTTGCATCGCTATCGTTGTTGTTAGATGATAGCGCAAAAGTAAAATGGCGAGATGCCGCAATTCGTTCACTTAAGTGAAGAAATACGTGTCAGCTCTTTTTTTTTAGGATCCTAGCTCGTAGTCTGCTTAACGATTGTGGCTTGATGCCTAAATAACTTGCTATTGGCCCTTAACCGCTGAGATTAATTATGGGGATTTTTGCGTGATCGAAGAAACTTCGTAGAAGATCCACACGATATCGTAACCGTGCAAACTCCCTGCGCACCAGCTTCGCTAACTCCTCCAC
>JADZEY010000045.1 GCA_020850315.1 Armatimonadota bacterium
AGCGCACATGGCCGATTGATTGGGATCACAGCACCGACAGCACAAAGTACTGGGATGGCAACTACGGGCTTGGCGCGATTGATGTTCGCCTTCCGGTGCTTCGCTTAAAAAACAGCACGGGCGTTGTTGCCGATAGCTTCATCATCGAGCGCGTTGGCGAACCCTACGCCTGGCGCGATACCGGGGCCTTCGGCCACGACCTGCAGCTGCAATGGCTGGAGCCAGGCTGGGGAGCCATGTACCGCGTCACACCGCTTTCCTCCGGCGTGAGCGATTACGGAACCAGTTTTAGCAACGCCGTCCGCAGCCTGAAGGTCCATGATCGGCAGTTCATCGTCTTCGAGCGCGATTCGGCAATCTACCTCCGAACCATTGACCCGAAGGGGGCATGGATACCCAGCGAATGGCGGATTTCTGCGGCTGCCGACACCACCAACATCGCCGAATCGGGCTACCAGCGGGCAGCCAACAACATGTATCCCGCTATCGGAAAATCGTTCGATGCCAACGCGCTAATGGTGGTCTGGGAACGGAAGAACAACAGCACCGGAACCTCCACCGTAGAAGCCTGCCGGATTGACACGCTCCCGATCACCACACCCCTTCCCGGCACCACCCGCCGCACGCTTGCCCCGCCCGTCACGCTAACCGCCCCGTGGATGCGACTGATGCCCAGCATCGTGGGCCTTAGCGATAGCGGCTATGTCGTCAGCTGGTCGCGTGCACCGCTGAAAGCGACAGCGCGGTGCTGTGGCGTGGCGACACCGTAACCGCTACAAGCCTGGACACAGTATTGCAGGAAGAGATGGTGGAAGTCCCTGTGCAGCTGGTAGCAACCCCGGGAACGGGAGTGTTGCTTCGGTTGCGCACCGAAGCCAGCGCGGGGTTGCAGTACGAAGTGGAATCGGGGTTCCATTTTGGGCAATCGTTTGACACGGCATCGGCGATGCCAAAGCGGAAGTGGTATCGTGAAGAAGATGCGGAATCGGAAATTGGAGCAGAGGAGATTGCCGCAGAAGTGATCCCCAACCCAACCACTGCCGGGAAGGTGGAAATACGTTTGCGAGTGAATGAGGGCGGAACGGTAGGGTTGGGCTTGTACACGATGCTTGGCCAGCAGATTGCGACGTTGCCAAGCGTTGAGGTTACTGGTGCAGGCGTAACTACCCACGAACTGAACCTGAACGGAATTGCACCGGGCAACTACCTGCTGGTGATAGAGCAAGGAAACCAAAAGGCTTCGGCGAAGGTGACGGTGGTGGGGGAGTAAAACAATAGCCCTGCGAAACAAACTCATCAATAAAAGAATAGCCGCGCAGAACCGATCTGCACGGCTATTCTTTGTTCTTTCACTTCCGCTAAATCTCCACCGTCTCCGCGTACACTATTCGCTCGATGACGCGGTAGTGGTTGATTGTGGTGCTGTAGCTCATGGTCTGCATTCCCCCCTCGCCGCCGCCGGGGAAGGTGCCGCCGGCTCCGCCACCAGCAATCCCCCCCGCTACGCCGCCGGAGGTTGTGGCATCCAGCTTTATCCCCTCGTTGAGTTTCATTCCCCCTTTGATTGCACCACCTCCCGGGGTTGTCACGTCGCCGCCGGGGGTCGTTACGTCGCCGCCGGGCATGACAACATCGCTGGGGTAGCCGCGCATCTCCTCGGGCGATACCCAGGGGTCTTGCTCCTCTGGAATATCAATGACATCCGGCGGAAGCGGGTCGGCCTCGAACAACTCATACTCACGGATATTCAACCGATACCGCTTCGATCCCCCTTTGCTGAACGGCTTTTCTGGCAGCATCAAGGTGTTCAACCAAACAATTCGGTCGCCAACTTTTTTGGTGGGGATCAGTTCGGCAGCAAGCTCCACGTTTTGGTTTTGGTTGTCTTTCACAATCACCGGAGTCCAGGTGTCGCCGCTGATTCCTTGCTCCACCGTCACCACAATCCTGCGGCTTTGGTTCATGTGTTTGGCAACCGGGTTTTTGTCGCTGCTGTCGTTGTGGCCGTAGATGTCAACGCCCGCCACCGTGAAGGTGTTTTCGCCAGCAACGCCGCTGACCATCACCTTCACTTTTTTGTCCTCGGGAAGCTGCACGGCGGCCACACGGTCGGGGGCAATCTGCGCGAAATCGCACTGGATCACACGCGACAGATGGGCGTTCATCAGCGATTTCGGCTGGAACCGGCAGAGCGCAAGCCTGATGAACGGATAGTAGCTCTCCCCGGTGTTCACCTCGATGTCGCAGTACCACAACTGCCGCTGCCAATCGTACTCCACCGGATGCCCCGCCACCGCAACCCGCGTGGTGGATTCGCTGCCAAGTTCATCCAGCGATAACCCGGTCATCGTCTCGGTGGCCAACGGGAAATCGGCCAACGAAGGGGTCGGTTTTGGATACGCCGATTTCCAAATTGGATCCATCCCCCACTCCGTCACCAACCCTTTCAGGTTCCCTTCGCTTCCCAGGAATGTTACCCCTCCTATCCCCCCCGGCAGCTTCACAATTTTATCCTTGAGTTCCTCAACCATCCCCATTCCTCCTCCCGAACTGCTCCCTCCGCCACCACTTCCGCCGCTTCCGGCCCCGCTGTTGCGGATCACCACGCCAAGGAGTTCGCCATCGCCGCTGCTGTACCAGGGGCGATCCAGATAGACCCGCAACCCGCCACCGCAACGGCGACTCATCTTCAGGTTCGGTTCCTCGCTTCGCTCCCATCCAAACGTTGGGATGATGTACAGAACTTTCGGCGAATCAGGGCGCGCGCTGTTGTTGATATCCAACGGCCATTTCGGGCCAAGCCGGTGGATGCTTTTCTGAAGCTCGGCTTGTTCGGCTTCGGTGCTTGGCTCCCAGAAATCGAACTGCTGCTGGTTGATGGGGTCGTTCCAGAGCTTGATCGGCATGAACTCGCGGAACCGTGTTGTGGCCTTCATCCGGTAGTCAACCGCACGGTAGTGGGTGTCGCCGAAGTCGTGCCGCCACTCGGTGGGTGGGTCCTCCGGTTTTTGGCGCGGGAATGGGATGGTCAAATCTTTTGCTTCCGGTGTGTTGGTTCGCGGGTCAATCCACGACTCCACCGTCTGATCCAGCACGTGCGCTTGCCGCTTGATCCGGCGCGGGCCGTTCATCGTTAGGTCGTCCACCCACTCCTCCCACTGCGCCAGCAACGTCACTTTCCCGCTGCTGCGGGCGCTTAGTGTCATGTTCCCACGGAAGATCGCGTGAGTGCTGCCAATCCCCGGCTTGGTGGCATCAATCTTGATGAACGTTGGCTCCAGCAACGGCTGCTGCACGGCGTGGGTCAGGATCATGGTTCGCCACGGGGTTAGCATCCAGTGGCTTCCCAACACACCAAGTTTTTTGGCGCGGTCACGCTTTGCTCCATCGCTAATCATGGCTGGGATAGCCATCAGCTCGGTGTCGTCTGGCTCCATCCAGCAGCTGTACTGCACGCGTGCCATTGTGGCTTTGTGGACAAACACCGTCAGGACGGCTCCATCCCACTTTGGCGGCGCGTCGCTGGTGGCTTCCACCATGCGAATCATAAAGGGCTTGGTCTGCGGCCACATCATCCCGAAGCTGACCAGTGTCACGTAGCCATTTGCCCCAGGAAGTTTTTTGATTTTGGCACCGCTGCCAATGTCCCCTTCTGCGGTTGCCCCCGGCAGCCCGCGGAAGGCCACGCCACGCGCCAACGGGTCGGGAAGATAGGGGAGCAGAACCGTAGTCCCAATGTTGATAACGTACTGTCCATGCGATAATGCCGCACCTTTCAGCGGAACCGCCGGGAGCTTCCGGAATTTTGCTGATGCTTCCTGCCCGGGCCGCGTTTTTGGATCAATCGCTTCCGGGGCCGAGATCATGCGGACGTTTGCCGAAACATCAATCATCCCGCCGTTCAGGTCGTGGACCTCCATGTCGTCAATCCGCCCTTCCTCCTTTGCAGCAATGTGGTAGTACTTAGCGGGGTTTCCGCCGGGGCCCATTGCTTTGTCGAACTCACCGTGAAGCTCCGCCATTTGCACGCTCACTTTTGGGGGAAGGATGTGGCGCTCGTTGAAGCCTTTGTAGCTGAAACCGATCCCCCCATTCAGCCCCTTGAATCGGGCATCCAAACCGGCAAGAAGCTCGATGATGTAGGGAAGCGTGGAATACTCCACCGCCGTTTTGTTGAAGTTGCTGCGGATCGCCAGATGCTCCAGCGACTCACCTTCGCGGAAGACATCGTTCGGCAGCACTGTTGGGCTGGCAAGCGGCTCGTGGCGCAAAAATTTGTCGGGCGCGGAAACGTGGTTTGGGGGGATCAGATCGAACGGAATGCTGTTGCCGGCGGGGTCAACAATCCGCGCGCGCATCTGGTAGCTGCGTCCGAACCGAAGCCTGGGAAGCGTCCCCGGCGCAACGCGCACCTGTTCCTCCAGATCGAACCCGGGAACTTTTTTCGGCGGGTTCACCATCGGCGTGACGATGGGATATTCCAGCGGCTGGCCGTCGTCGTCGTACTTCTTCTGGTCAATCACCCGCCCCGGGCGCGAGGCCCCCAAGCTCCAGCCTTCCCACGTTGCAAGGGTTTCGTCAAGATAGAGGTCGTCCGAGCTTCCGTCGTGGGCGGTGGTTCCGCTGGTGGCTTTCACGGTGGCTTCGGCGTTGTCCTCGAACGCCAATCCTGCGGCGGGAAGCGTCAGCCGCTCAACACGTTGGCTAACTGAGTGCCAGACTTTGGAGACATCATCCCAAATCTCGATTCGGTAGCCGCGCAGAAGGTCATCGGCCCAGAGAGTTGGGGTTGTTCCAAGCTCCACCTGCTTGTTGATAAGGGCCACAGCGTCCAACCGGCCAACGGTCCGGAGCGCGCGCTGGTGCCGGATTAGCGCAAACCCAGCGGTCCGAAGCGTGGCCAATCCCTCTTCGTCGGGGATAGCGTAGGAGCGGTATTCCGGCTTCCGCAGCCGCTCCATGTTGTTGGCAAACTGAAGGGTTTTGTGGCTTGCGCTGTCGGGGTCAATCTGGATAACGTCGAACATTTTTGGGTTCTCCAGATGGAGCATCCCATCGGCCATTTCGCTGTCGGCATTGTTCGGACGGGGCAGGAACAGCTTCCCGTTGCTCTCATACTTCGTGATCGGGAACGTATCCTTGTTGAAGGCCGCCGGGTGGCCGCCGCCACCCCAGGGGGCAAGCAGTTGAAGGTCGCCGGTGGGGGAAGGGAGCGGGGCAGTAAGCTCAAAATCCAGCACGATGCCAAGCCGCCGAAGCATCAGCGCGTAATCGCCAAGCCCAGCAATCATCTGGTGGAAATCAACATCGGGAAGTTTTGGGCGGGGCGGCGGAAGCAGCCCGGCGGCCCTGGCTTTGGCGGGGGAACGGTGATACACCGGCTTATTTCCCGCTTCCATCGGGTGATTTTCCGGGCGGTTGAAAAATCGGTGCGCCTGCAAGAACGCAAGCTGCGTCACCCCTTTGCTGTTGTTCGGAAGGCTATAATCGCCCGGGGCGTTCGGGTTGACCGCACGGAGTTTTTTTCCGTTCACGGTTTTATCCTTTGCGTTTGCCATAAATCCCAGCTGCTTCTTCCTGTCGTAATCGGAAACCGGGCCGACAATATCAATGAACGCTTTCAGCACAGGGTTTTGATTGTCGCCCCGCGCGTTGGGGCGTTCGGTTTGGGCATCGGCAGCAATCTGGCCGTAGGTGTCCCGCACAAAATCCACCACTTTTTTGATCGGGTAGCTGTGGATAAACCGTGTGTGATAGTTCGGGAACGCAAACGGGCGGACGAATGTGCTGCTTGGGAAGAGCTTGCTCCAGAGATTGGGATCGGCGGAAGTTGAACCAACCAGTTTCAGCGGGATCGTGGTTGCGCCAACCTTCAGCTTGAAGGTCAGCCCAGCTAAGGTTTTGGGCCAATTCAGGAAATCGCCAAAATCGCCAAGAACTGGCTTCGGGGCATCGGACATCAGTTGCGGTTGCACGAAGATGGAAACGCGCGGGTTCCCCGAATCCCCAAACCCGTTCGGTAGCACAGTCCATACGATGCGTTGTGAGATAGCCATATCGGGAATCAGTTGTCAGTTGCCAGTTGTCAGTTGCCAGTTGTCGGTTGCCAGACCGATGCCATCGCCCCGAATGGTCGGGGCAATGAGAAGGGAAAGGGGATTCGTACTAATCCGCTGCGAACGCTGCGCAGTATTCGGCCCAGGGATCCACGGTTTTTCCGGTCGGGAGCGTGAACGGCTCGAACATCTGCAGGAAGCTGGGGTCGCCGTTGCTTCCGGCAAACTTCTCCTCGTACTCAATCTCAATGCTGGGGACCAGTGGCACATCAATTTCTACAATGATGGATGCTCGCCCTGTGCATTTCCCGCTGACGCTCTCGTAGGTTAGCTCCAACTTCAGTTCGATTGATGCGCCAACGAACGCCACATACACCCGCCCAGTTAAATGGAGGTATCCGGTGATAACGCACGATTCGGGATCGGTGCTGGTGGTCATCTTGAAGTAGATGCCGGCCACCACTTTCACCTCGCCACCGGCAATGCCAAAATCAATCGAGAAGCCGGCACCGAACTCGAAAGCAACCTCGAACAGGTGAATCCCTTTTGGGTTCAGCGTGATGCCGAAGAACCCGCCGCCGCCGAAGATGTACACCGTCAGCATGAACGGGTTATCGCGGGTGCAGAAGAAGAAACTGACCGAAAGAGGATCGCCAATAAAGGGGATGGTGAACCCCGCGCCGATGCTGATGTTGCTAAGATTCAGCACACCGCAAACGATGCTGGGGATTGGGATGGAGAAGCTGGCGATGATCCCTTTTTCGCTTACGTCAATGGCCGGTGGGTCGCTGAATCCATCCAGCGGAATCGCATCCTTCAGCGTCTCGATAAAACTGAGCGGCCCGATGAACTCCAGCTCGCGCAATTTCACGTTCACATCGGCACCGATACTGCTTCCGGCAAGGAATTGGATCTTCTCGAAATGAAGCGCGATGAAGCTGAGCGGGGCAATCAGGTCAACGGTAAAATCTTGCAGCGTGCATTCCACCTGAAAGTACGGGCTGTCCCCTTCGCCGCCGTGCATCCCCGCTTCCACGCCGATGAACAGATCGGCCTTCTTGTTTCCATCCTTCGCGATGAAGATCGGATGGCCCGACTCGAACCCCCAATCCTGCAACGGCGGATGCCACCCGAACCGGACTTTCTGCTCGCGAAGCATATCCAACGCCGCGAAGAACTCATCAATTTTATCCAACACCTCGGCCAAGACGTTCGAGACATCTTGCAGGAAGCCCACCACTGCGGACTTCACCCCTGCCAATTCTTCCGGCAGATGGGTTGCCGCGCTGAAGGCGTTCCGCAGCGCGTCAAGGTCGGTCTTGAAATCGGTGAGTTTGTTGGTGATCGCGCTTTCGTCAAGATCCGCAAGCGATTCGAAGAATGCCACAATGCCATCTTTGTTCGGGTCACTTGCGTCGGCGGGGTCGTCGCTGCCGATTACGTCGTTCACCACTTTTTTTGCGGCGGCAACAATCGCGTTCAGCTCCAGAACGCAATCCAGCGCGACGGTGATGTCGGTTAAAAATCCCACCACTTGGTTGCGCACCCCAACCGCCTGCGAAGGCAAGTTGCTGACGGCGTTGAACGCAGTTTGGACGCTGTTGACGTGCCCCTTGAATGTGGTGATGGTGGTGGCCACCGATGCCGTATCCAACTCGGCAATGTCCTCCAACACACTGTAGATGTTGTTGGCCAGATAATCAAGCGCGGTGTTGATTGCGTTGATGATGTCGGCCAGTTGCCCGGCGGCAACGCTGGCGGCGTTCAGCACGCTGTTCACCTGGTTCACCATCCCCCCCACCGTCTGCTCGGCTTTGGATTTTGCGTTGTTGGCAAAGCCCATTGCTTGGTCGGTAAACTTCTGCGCCTCGTTGGCCATGCTCTGGAACTTGGCCAGCATGGATTCCAGCGTGTTCATCGCCTCGTTGATGAACTTCGGGACGGCATCAAGGCCAAGCTCGTCGGCAAAATCACCAACGGCTTGCAGGATTGCACTCAGCGGAATGCAGCCGAAAATCAGCGGCAGAATGTCGTCAAGGTCCGGCACGGGAACGCTTCCGCCGCCGAAGAAACTTTCCGGCTTGAAATTGGCGTTGGCAATGTCATCAAGAATGGAGACATCGCCGCTGACCGGCCCCAGCTTCCGGGCAAGCCCGGCAATCGCCATGTTTGGTTTCACCAGTGATCCCGCCTTGTCCCCCTGCGTCTGGAAACTGACCTTCATCTTGTTGGCCGGCTCGGCGGTGCGGAACAGCACTTCCCCTTTGTTTTTGTGCGAGCCGTTGGCGGGCAATCCTTTGTCGTTCAGTGCCGGCATTCCGTACTGCAGAAAGACCGGATGATACTCGAACTGGCCGGGGTCCTTGTTCCCTGCGATGGTGCGGATCGAGGGGATCACGATGCGTACCTTCTTGACAATCGGGTAGAACAGTGGCGCGTCGCAGTTCCCAAGTTTTGCGCGGTCGTCCAGCGTTAGCACTTCGGCACTGAAGGTGATTTCTGCTGTCTGGAAGGTGGTGTCGCCGGCCTTCGATCCGGTTGGCGCAAATGTGACTTGCGAACCCTCAATTTTTGGGGAAGGGCGGGCGGCATCAGTGAAGCCACCATCCTGTTTTCCCAAGTCGTAGTTCGTGACGGCTTTCTTCAGTTTGGCCGGGACAATCTTCAGCCCGTTTTCCACAAAGATCAGCGGCGCGGTGAAGTTGAAGATGTGCCCCTCGAAGTCTTCGGCCTCGAACTGCCACAGAAGGTCGCTGCCGTTGACCCGTACCCAGAAGAGTTTTTCCCCTTCGCCGTCAATGTCGCTATCCTTTGGGTCCTCGATGTTCGGCGTGACCAGCGTGGTGAGTTTCAGCCGCATGAGCGGCATTTCTAGATCCAGCTGCTTCAGCGGGGTGTTGCCGTTGGCGGGGATGGTGATGGTTGTTCCCAGGTAGCTCTTCTCCGGCTCGCGCACGATGATGTACATGTGCTGGCGCAAGTATGCGGGGTTCCCGGGCTTGTTGTTGTGGAACTTTCGTTCGGTGACTTTAATCAAGCTGGCGCGGTGGCCAAAGGGGAACAGGTAGCCTTTATAGACCACACGGACGTAGTTGTCGCGGCCCATCACGGCGCGGTGTCGCCATTCTTCCACCGCCAGAAGCTGCGGCGCGGGGGGAATGTCGTCGGCTTTGTCGGCTTGCTCACCTTCGAACTGTTTTTTCTGTTCATCGGTCAGGTCGCAGGGAAGGCCCGGCGGTTCCCAGTTGCCACGGACGTTCATCCACGCGCCCAACGCGCTCAGCATGATGCGATCCACGTTCACCGGGCGGGGCTTGTAGTTGTGCATCTTGAAGTTGGCCGAAAGCTGCACAACATCAAAACGATCCACAGCATCCAGCGACATTCGGAAGGGGTCGTTGGCGTGCTTCGGGCGGCTGCGGAAGGTGTTGGTGCTGAAGTCGGTTTCTTCAATCCAGAATGGATCCATCCCGCCGGAGCCTGGGGTCTGGTATTGCAGGAAGTGTTCGTCGCGGGACCAGACGGCGCGGATGGTTCGCATCCAGGAATTCCCTTCATGCACAAAATCCACCATGGAGGCGGTGTAGGCCGTGCCCACTTTTTTCAATCCTTTCAGCGCGCTTGTGGCTTCTTCATCCACATCGGTTGGGGCGTTGCCGTCGTCGCGGACTCCATCGCTGCCACGCACAGCAAGCCGGCTGTGCCACAGCTCGAACCGCCCTGTTCGCTCGCCCGCAACCGGCGTTGTGGAGTGAGCCCACGCAGCGTTTTTGTTGGGACTGATAATCAACCGGAAGGGGCATTCGATTGCTGTTTCGATGTTGGTGGGCTGGCGTAACTCGGGCGTTATCTCAATGCCGGAGTAAGCTGAATCGGTGATACTTGCGTCACCAACTCCTGCCCCCTCGGCCGAGGCCACTCCCACGCCAACTGAGGAGTTCATAATTGCCTCGTGCCAAACGGAGGTCCGCCGGAACCGTGCTGATTCGTACCGCTGGAACGCACTGCCAGCCGCATCGTCGGAATCGCTCTCCATTGCTATCCCGCCTCCCCCGCCACCAATCCGGTTGGTCACCCCTTTCTTGATTGCCTTGCTGACGTTCACCGCCGCCGCAGACTTTGCGCCAACCCCCATCTTCATCCCCTTTATTGCGTCGGCGGGAAGCTGAAGCAAACCAGTCCCGATGAAGCGAATCGTGTCGGGATCGCCAAGCGGGCGGCCTGCCGGCGGAAGGTTCATGTTCAGCTTGCGTGCCAGATCAAGAATTTTTTCCAGCGTGAACTCAATGTTGTTCATGCTTGCCGGAACCGTGAAGGAGATACGGCTGGGGTCGGCAATCCGCGCAAACACTGGCGGCGGCGGCGGGTTTTCTGCCGATTCGGAGTTGGGCAGATTGGGGTCGGTCTCAAAAAAGGCTTGCTCGCCGATGTTCTGCGGCGGGAACACCAGCACGATATGTGCCACGCCACCGCTGCGAACCAATTTCCCCCCTTGCACGCTCAGGTTGTGCAACTGCACGCCCACCACCAGAAGATCATCGGGGCGGATGAACCACGTTGGCGCGGCAAGGGTAACTTCGGGGGAATCGTCGGGGAACTCTGGGTTCAACCGGAACGCCCCCATCACTCCATCATCATTTGCTTGCGTGCCAAGATGCGAGGCGATGCGGAACAACGCCGTTGGCGGAAGCGGGGCCGGCTCAACAATGCTGCGCCCGGTGCTGGCGGGCTGGGTCATTGCGGCCAGCAATGCGGGGACGCACTCCACTTGCTCAATCCGCCCGCCGCGTGTCTGCAGCGCAAAGCGTGCGCGGGGGCTGTCGCCAACCAGCGCGCTTCCGCCATCGGTATGGATCCAGCGTGGCTGGCCGAACTGGGCCACCAGCGCGGTGGCTTCCTCGCGTTCGCCAAATGCCACAGCGTAGCGCGCGCCACGCAACGGGAGCGCAGCCGGAAGCATATCCTGGCCACGAATAGATGCTGCCGGACGAACCTGCAATCGTTCTTCGGTGCCGGGGGATTCGGCAATCAGCAGGTGGCGCATTCCGCCACGCCCACTTTCGGCGGATTCGATCATCAGCCGGTCGAAGGGGCTTCCAATGGCGACGGTTTGCCACATTGGGTCGTTGCTGGGGTTCGGCTCAATCGGCCAATTCCGCCCGCCACGCTCAAGCGAAAGGTGGCATCGGCGCAGGAACGGAGGGGTGATAAAATTCGGCTCGGTTTCATCGGGAAGGCGAAGCATGGCGTGGTCGGAACGGAGCGTTGAGCCAAGCCCGCTAACTTCGGCGATGCTGTCGCCATCAATCGCCAACCGCCAATCGGGGGTGAAGCTGGCCAGCGCGCGCCCGTGGAAGGAAAGCGTTGCCGAACGGCCAAGCTGGCATCCGCCGTCGTCGCTGCGAAGCCCGCTGCGGGCTGGGGTTGCGCCCATCAGCCATGCCTCGGCGGGGACCTCGGCGTTGAATCCGCCGAACTCCATCTGGATACTCAGCATCCGCCGAAGCAGCCCCGGCCGGACGGTGATGGTCATGGTTGCGGGGATTGTGGTTCCGGGCCAGCGGGCATCCCGCAACCCAACGCGAACAATGCCGGGTTCCCGTTTCAGATCAATCCATGCTTTCCCAGCAAATCGGCGTGCTTCAATCACAAACCGTTCTTCGCCGCCAAGCAAGAACGCAACGCGGCGTTCATCGCCAACGATTTGGAAATCGCCAACAAGCGTCCCCCCCACCGCCCGCCACGACGGAATAAACCACGTTGCAGCAGCGGCCCCCGCCGCACCAAGTGCCAGCACACGCCGCCGCGACACCGCCGGCCCACGACCATTGCCGTGAATGAGTTCGCCAAGCGTGGCCTGCTCCGGTGGGGTTCCCTTTACCCGGTGCTGGAGTGCAGTGATATTTATGGTGTAGTTGGACATTGGGCAGTGGTCAGTAGTCAGTGGTCAGTAGTGAAGAGGCTTTTCACTGTAGTCAGTAGTCCTTGGTCCTTGGTCATTGGTCATTGGTCATTAGTGAAGAGGCTCTTCGTTGTTCATCTTGGCATTCGGCAGTAGTCAGTAGTCAGTAGTCAGTGGTCAGTAGCTGTTCTTTATTTCACCATTCACCATTCACCATTCACCATTCACCATTTCCCTCACGGCCCGAAGCATGATTTCACCAAGTCGTTCAGGAGCCCGGCGGGGATGAAGTTATCGGAGACTTGCAGCACCCCGACTTCTGCCAGTAGGTCTTGGTTTGGCATGTAGAAAGTTGAGCCGGCCTGCACCCCACGCTCCAAGTTCACAATCTTGATTGGCGGCTTACCGATCACCGGGCCTTTGTCGGTTTTCCCTTTGTAGGCAATGGTTGTGGTGCTGTCCTCGCCGATGCGGTCGGTGGTGATCGGCTTCCAGGTGAAAGACCAAATCTCACTTTGGCCCAGCGGGAAATCGCCGTCGGTGGCGGTGATACGCCAAGCGTAGCGTTGGTCGCTGCGGAAGCCACGGGCGGCAATCGGGAAGGCAAACAGCTGGGAGGGGATGCGGTCGCGAGTGAAGAATGCCGGATTGGACATCATGGCATCGTAGGGTGTTTGCCGCCCCAGAACCTCCACGATTTTCATCTGGTATGTTGGCCGTTGGCCCGGCTTTAGTGGTGTTGGGGCAATCCAGCTAAAGACCGGAAGGCGGTCGTTCACGGTAGATTCATCGTCGGGGTTAACCAGCACCGGCGGGGTGACCACTTGGATCGGTTGATCGAAGCAATCAGTCCCCAATTCGGCGCGGGTGGCGGCATCAATCACCCGCACGCAGATGCGGTAATCGCCGGTTGGAGCCTGGCCAGTACGGAGGAAGAATTGCTTGTAGCGGTCGTTGTAGTAGTCGGCATCAATCGGCTGGATGTCGTTTCCGGTGACGGTTTTTATTCCCGGCGGAAGATCGAACACGGCAGTGGTGGCCGAGACGATAGGGCCATCTTTTGCTTCGTCGGCAGTGCCGTACAGATAGACCTTGATGGTTTGCCCAGTGGTGTTGGTTAGGCGTACCCGCCACAGGTCGGCAACCTTCAGTTGGTTTGGTGGTGGCTGCGTCAGCACAATGCCAATTTGCCCTTGTGCCTGAAGCAACAACGGGAACAGGAATATGGCCACCCCCACAGCAATCCATCGGCGATCTATCAGTAATGCACACATGGCTTATGGCTGGTTTGATTGCGTCCGCAGGCAGGGATAGCGGGCCTGTGCTATCCCCACCCGCGCACGCGGCAGAAGTAGTATCACTCACTCAGATCAGAAACACGAACTACGGCTTGAAGACCACAAACTGGAAGGAGCTGGTAGTTTTCCCCCCCGTGCTGGAGGTGTAGAACGTGACCAATAATTTCCCGTTTGCGGCATCCACCTTCGGGATTGCGTATGGCGTTGCGGCACTGCCAGCCATTGTTACGTTGGTGGCGTAGCCGGTAGTGTTGAAGGTTTCACCGGTGATGGTTATCTCGAACTGGCTGTTGGTTCCGTTGTAGGCGCAGGTGAAATTGCCAGTTCCGCTGTTGATGGTCACGGTTCCGGGGCCAGCTGCGCCAGGGGTGTAGGTGATGTTCCCGTAGGCCAGCGGGGTGGCTTGCCGGGTGTTGCCGCTGTAGTCGCGAGTTACACGGCCAGTAACGTGAACCGGACCGCTGAAGTACCCCGCACGGCCACCGCCGTTGGTGATCGCCACAAGCGCGTCGTCTCGGTTGTTTTGGCTGTTGTTGTAGAAATATCCGGCATTGCCGCTTCCAGTATTGAGCCCATAGACTGCCGCGCCAGTGCCGTTGGTTTCGCCAACCAACGCATTACCAGTGCTTTGCCCGTTGTTGATGACGAAATGCCCAGCTTTGCTGGTTGCTGAGTTGGAAGCAAGTCCATAGATGGCTGTTCCGGTACTGCTTGAGTAACCATAAATACCATACCCGCCACTGTAGGCAAACCCAGCAACGCCAGCACTGTTGCCGGTTGTGCTGTTGTTCAGTCCGGCAACTGCTTGGCTGGCGCTGGTTCCGCCAAAGGAGAACGTGGCTGCACGCCCTCCGCCATTATTGGTGATGGAGAAGAGATCCGTGACGCTGGATTGAGTAGCGGAATATGGAAGGGTCAACCCGGGCGGCGTTGCCCAGGCAATGGCGGTTCCGTTCCACGTTGGGACCTGGCCGCTGGTAGCTCCGCTGTTGCTGATTTTTGCCAGCGTCACCGCACCGTTGGCAAGGTCGGCAGTGGCCACCGCGCCGTCAGCAATTTTTGCGCTGTTGACGGCGTTTGCCACGATTGTTGGGTTTGGATAGGTCCCCGTCAAATCGCCGCCAGCCGCGCCGTTTGGAGGAAGGCTTCCGGGGATTACCCCTTTGGCAAGGTCATCGGCAGTGATAGATCCGTCGGCAACTTCATCGCTTCCCACCGCACCAGTTTTAATTGTTGGGTCAGGATAGTTCCCCGTTAAATCGCCCCCGGCCGCCCCGCTTGGTGGAAGGTTCGCGGGGATTGCTCCTTTTGCAAGGTCATCGGGGCCGATCGAGCCATCAGCAATCTCATCGCTTCCCACCGCCCCTTTTCCGATTGTTGGGTTTGGATACGTTCCATCCAAATCCCCACCCGCAGGGCCGCTTGGCGGAAGCGTGGAGGGGATCACATTTGGAGCCAGTTTCGGCAGCGTCACCGATCCATCTCCCAGTTTTGCGGTTGTCACCGAACCATCCGCCAACTTGGCAGCAGTAATCGCGCCGTTCGGAATGCCAAGCGTTGCAACCGGGCCAGTTGGGTTTTGCACGCTGATTGCTCCATCGGTGTTCTGCACCCCTTGTATTCCGCTTCCGCCGGAACCACCGGCAGAACTGATGGTAATGGTTTGCCCTTCTTTGGTGATAGTGGTCGCACCGCCGCCAACCAGCGTCAGCGCGCCATCGCTGCCGTTCAGGCTGGTGACAACACCAGTGGCACCGGGTGCCAAACCGCCAGCTACATCGGCATAGAAGGCGTAGGGAGATGTTGTCAGCGGGGTACGTGGCGCAAGCTCGGCCTCGCCATCAACCGACACGCCCAGAAAATAGGCACGGTTAAACAGAAGCGTTGATGAGATTGGAGTAGCCGAGCCAATAATGATGTTGAACAGCCCCCGAACAACGGGAACCGTTTGGGTTTCGCTGAACATTGCCGAGCCACCGCTGGCCGATTCGTACAAACTGAGCCGGAGCGTGTGGTTTCCATCGCTGATAAGGTTGCCATTGGCATCGGTCAGCAACCCCTGATAGCTCATGGTTCGTGGGGCTTGCGCAAGCGCCGTCGCGCCCAGTGCCAGCGTGGCAAGTGCGACGGAAAGAGTACGGCGTAGTGTGTTCATCGTGCTGTTCCTTCTCTGGTTGGTGGTTTCAATCGTGATCTGTCTGCTGATCCTTCCTAAAAAGTACAGGCAGTGCCTTTCGGTTGGCCAAATTTTGATTGTCGGTTAGGGGTTTCGGCATGTTTTTTTTCGGCTTCTTCCCCCTTGTTTCGCCGCTTGGCCATGCTTTTACGCACCTATCCAAAGGGATAACTGGTTGCCGGAATGTTTAGTTCCCTCCCCATTGCCACAAGAACTCAGCATGACAGTGGTGGTAATCTACAGGTGGGTGATAACGGAAGGGAGCGGAAGTGATTACAGAATTGCGCCGGCAGCACGGAATAGAATGTTCGTGGCTGACCTTATGCAAAATTTGGATGGTGAAAGATTGCCTGTTCCGTGGCTCCGCTCATACCCTTCGACAGGCTCAGGACAGGCTTCGACGGGGCCCAGCATGAGCGGAGAGTCTGTTGGTGGAACATCAACTGACCTTACGCAGAAGTTAGTATGGTGAACCATTGCCCGTTCCGTGGCTACCGTTTCCCCGCCACCATCTCCATCACCACGCGCGGCAGCAGCCGGTGTTCAGCCTCCAGAACGCGGGCGGCCAATGTTTCGGGGGTGTCGTCCGGAAGCACGGGGACTCGTTCTTGGGCGATGATTGCTCCGGTGTCGTACTCCTCATCAACAAGGTGGACGGTGGCTCCGCTTTCGGTACGGCCAGCAGCAATCACGGCTTGGTGGACGTTCAGGCCGTACATCCCTTGCCCGCCAAAATCGGGAAGGAGCGCTGGATGGATGTTCAAAATCTTCCCCCGCCACCGCTGAACCACACCGTGCGGAAGCCGCCGCATGTAGCCGGCCAGCACAATCAGCTCAACGCCGTGGCTGGCCAGAAGCTCTATCAGTGCAGCTTCATACTCCTTCTCTTCGGCAAACATTTTGGGGGAGAGGCGTGCCGTGGCAATGCCTTGCTGGCGGGCAAAATCAAACGCGCCGGGGTTGGGGTTATTGCTAATGCACAGGGCAATGGTTGCGGCGGAATTGGCCGCAATCAACGCTTGGTGCAACGCTTGGAAATTTGACCCACGCCCCGAAGCAAACACCGCAATGGAAAGTTGTTGATTCATGCAAGGTTGGTGTAATGGTCGCAAAAAATACAACCTGCGAGGAAGAATCACAGCCAACAGGAGGAAAAATTACAGGAAACTATGATCGGCAAAAAAAATGCGAGAGCCTAATTGCCAAAGGCTGTATTTTAGAATTGACCGCTATTTTCAGGCTGCCTACGTTACTATCCAGATATTGCTGCAGCAAGCAGCTTAACCATTCAACCTTCCTAACCTTATGCATCAACTACTACGGTATCGCTGGCAGTTACCTGCCCGACCGACAGTCCGCCTTCTTCTTGCCGCCACAGTGCTGATGGCGGGAGTAGCCACCACAACAGCCCAAGTTGCTGTGGATGGCTTCATGCGTGGTGCTGGTAAAACCAGTGCTTCGGTGTCGTTCAGTACCGAGAGCTACGATGAGTACTGGCAAGGCACAACCCTCCGTTCCAATCCCAACCTGGGGACAATTTCCACACAGAGCGTTGGGCTTTATGTAGCTGGCGGAGTCACGGATTACGTGGATGTGGTTCTTAGCCTCCCTTACATCACAACCAAACCAAGCGCAGGGTATTGGCCGCAGCAATCGGGGCTGCAAGATTTGGGTGCTGCGGTGAAAGTCCGCCCGCTTGAGCTTGAGGTTCCCGAGGGAAATCTTTCGGTGATTGCAGCTGGCAGCATCACCACACCGATTACCAAGTACGTCCCCGATGCCCCGGTTGCCATTGGCCATTACTCCACCAACTTCGACAGCCGTTTGGTGCTTCAGTACACCGCCGATTTTGGCGGATTTGCAACGCTGCAAGGGGGCTATATCCACCGCTCGAACGTTGATCTGGATCGTGGCTACACCGTTGCCGTCCCTGATGCTGTGGACGTTATCGGCAAAGTTGGCTACTACACCGGCCCATTCTATGTGGACGCTTGGATGCAACGCCAAAACGCGCAAAGTGGGACCAATCTTGGCCCTCTGGCTTCGTTCCCTTCCAATAAGCAATCGTACACGAAACTTGGCGCAAGTGCCTACTACGGCCTTCCGTGGGTGGAAAATCTTGGCATATCGGTCGGGTTTGGGACGATTTTGGATGGGATTAACGTCGGCAAAGCTACACGTATTTCCGGCGGCGTTTCCTACGGCCTGCCAGAATGGGGAGGGATGTAAACGAAGAAGTCATCCAACTCCTTCGTTCCTACTGACCAATCGCTAACGACCTTTGCGGCTTGACATCAAAACATCTTTAACCAATTCCCAACATGAGAACAACATTACGACAACGTGCAGCTGCCGCCGGGCTTGGGCTGGTAGCGGTGTTTGGCATGGGGCTTTTGGCATCATGCGACAAGATCATTACCGAACCACCAATTCCAACGCTGACCCCCACCAGCAACGACGTTAGCGGCGGAGCTTGGAAAACCTACATAGTGAATGCCGACTCCATTGTAGGAATGATGGCCCCGCTGGATTCCACCAGCGACACCTACAAGGCAGAACTGAACGATATCAAGCAGCTGCAATCGGCACTGACCCCGGAACAGACGGCAGATATTCAGTACTGGAGCGCGGGCGCAGTGCTTCGCTGGAATGAAATTTCACGCAAGCTGGTGGTGAAGTACAACGTGGCCCCGATTGTTGGAACACCACCAAACCCCAAGGTTCCTTTTGCCCACCCTCCGTTTGCCTCGCGTGCATACGCGCTGCTTAGCGTGGCCCAGTACGACGCGCTGGTTTGTGCATGGCAAGCCAAATTCAAATATGGCCGCCGCGCTCCGTTCCAAGCTGATGCTGGAATCAAGCAGATTGTGCCGATCGTCAAGGACTTACCATCGTATCCATCTGAGCACGCCGTGGTTGCACGTGCTTCTGCCGAAGTGCTGAAATACCTATTCCCTGGCGATTCAGCGCAACTTGAACAGCAAGCTATGAAGCACCTTGACTCCCGTGTCTGGGCTGGCGCAAACGTCCGTAGCGAGATTCTTGCTGCCGACAGCTTGGGGAAAATTGTTGCAGCGCAAATCATTGCCTACGCAAAAACTGATAACGCCAATAAAGCTGGCGGCACCGCTAGCTACTGGACGAACGCCACAAACTTTACCGACCCCAAAAAATGGACAAGCCTTGAGCTACCCTTCCGTGGCGGGATGACTCCAGAATGGGGGAACGTCAAACCATGGAATACCCCACCAATTGCAACACTTCGCCCAGGGCCGCCACCAGACTTTGCTACTGTAGAATTCGACGCTTCTTTGAAAGAGCTAAGCAACATGAGCGACAACCGCACCCGTGAACAATGGCGTATTACCGACTTCTGGGCCGATGGCGCAGGAACGGAAACACCGCCAGGGCACTGGAACATCATTGCTGAGGATATAATCCGCAAGTATGCACAGAGCGAAATCCGCGCGGCACGGACAATGGCACTGATGAACACGGCGATCATGGATGGCGGTATTCAGTGCTGGGATGCCAAATACTTTTATATGCTCCCACGCCCGTCGCAGATGGATCCCAACATCAAAACAGCAACTGGGATTCCCAACTTCCCCGCATATACTTCGGGACACTCTACCTTCTCGGGAGCAGCGGCTACCGTGCTTAGCTACATCTTCCCCAACGAAAAAACCGTGGTTGAGAACATGGCTATCGAAGCAGCAATGTCGCGGCTGTACGGCTGTATTCACTACCGTTTCGATAACGATACTGGCGTAGCCTATGGTAACAAGGTTGCCGAGTTTGCCGTGGCCCGCGGCCGCGCCGACGGTTCGCCGTAACGGGGGCTTGCTTCTCAGCAAATCCACGTGGCCAAAAAACAATGGGGTGGCGCACAATCTGGTGCGTCACCCCAATTATTTTTTCGCTGCTGTTCTTGCTTGGCGGCTACGCCACTGTGTGATAGACTGCCTGCACGTCGTCATCTTCCTCCAACTTGTCAATCAGTGCCATTACGGCTTCTTCCTGCTCTTCGTTCAATTGCACAGTGGTGGTTGGTATGCGCTGGAATTCGGCGCTGATAATGTTTATCCCCCGTTCCTCCAACGCCTTGTTCATCGCGCCAAAATCGCTGAACTGGGTGTAGATATAAATGGCATCCTCTTCGGTTTGGATATCCTCGGCTCCGTAATCAATCAGTTCCAGCTCCAAATCCTCAAGGCTTACTCCATCGGGCGCGATTTTGAACACCCCTTTGCGGTCGAACATGAAATCAAGCGAGCCACTGGTTCCAAGCGATCCACCAGCGCGCGTCAGGAACGAACGGACGTTGGCAACGGTACGGGTTGGGTTGTCGGTGGCGCACTCCACCACAATGGCAACGCCGTGCGGACCGTAGCCTTCGTAGGTAAGCTCGTGGAAATCACTGGCCTCGCGCGAGGAAGCACGCTTAATTGCCGACTCCACTTTGTCCTTGGGCATATTTGCCCCTTTGGCGTTTTGGATGGCAACACGAAGGCGCGCGTTGGTTGTCGGGTCCGGCCCTGATTGCTTCACAGAAATGGCGATCTCGCGGCCAATTCTGGTGAACATCTTCGACATCTTGTCCCAGCGCTTTTCCTTGCGTGCGCGGCGAAATTCAAATGCTCTGCCCATCAGTATCTGATAATGCGGTGTTGGTTGTTGAATACGTAAGCTGTTGCATTGGCCACAAAGTTATTGCCGACATCGCAATTCCCCCACACCGCCCCCGCCACAGAACGTGAAGAAGATGTAAAAGCCAGATAATGCCCCACCATGCCCTCTCATGCAGACCGCCCCCCTGACTACCGCACCACCACCACCCGCTGTGTTCGCGTGCCGCGTGGTGTTTGTAGCAGTAGCTGATAGGCCCCCGAAGGGGTTCCATCAAGCTCTATTCGGATCCGCTCAGTCCGTTCGGCAGCGGTTCCAGCAAGGGTGATGGGAATTGGATGGAGCATCTGCTTCCCGCTCATATCCACCAGCAGAAGCTGCCCGCTCAGGCTGCCGATGCCCCGAACGCCAATGGCAACCTCCACCGCATCCCGCACCGGGTTGCCGGCAACAGGAAGCAACGTTACCGCAACTCCGCCAGCCGTGATCTCCCCTTCCTGAACACCGCTTACCGTGGGGCCGTAGCCGATTAGTGTGAAGTTGGTTGGGGATTCAAGCCCGTTGTGCGCCACCCGAAGCTGGGCGATATGCCGACGGTCGGCATCGGGGGTGTAGCGGAGCGGCACGGCAAGCGTCTGGCCCGGCGGCAACGCCAGCGGGGTTATTGACGGGGTGGTGATTGCAAACGCGGCGGCATCGCTGCCAACAATGCTTAAGGCTGTGACCGTTAAAGGATAATCCCCGCTGTTGCTGATGCTGAATGTTGAGTCGTTCGCGGCTTGCACTGCTGTCCGTGGGAAGATCAGTGTGTCGCTGGGGGCATCGGCAATTCCGGCAACGCCAGTTCCGTACACCGCAAACTGACTGAAGCCTGCCGTGTCGTCATGCAGCAACCGAATGGTGGAAGAATACCGCCGCCGCTCCTGCGGATCGAACCGCACACGCAGCTTCAAGCTGGCGCCGGGCGCAACGGTGATGCTTTTTGCACCGGAGTAACGCAGCCGCGCCGAGTCGGCCCCGGTGGTGAGAATATCAGTGATCCGCAAGGTGTCGCTGCCATTGTTTTGCAGCACCAGGGTATCCACCAGTGTGGTTGCGCCAATCCTCCGTTCTTTCACATCAATTTCCGTCAACAATTCCCGCGCTATTGATTGCCCCGCGATTCCGTTCAGCTGGATCCCCAGCGGCGAACCCGGGGCGTTGCTTGCCAACACCAACAGCGCGTTCCGGTTCCCTGTGGTGACGGTGGGATTGAACCGCAACGTCATCTGGTGCGTTCCCCCTTTGCTGACGGTGAACGGCCCGCCCCCGCTTACCACGCTGAACTCCGCCTGATTAGCTCCGCTGATTGCCGATGAACTGACGTTTAGCGCGGCAGTGCCCGGGTTGGTGATGGTCACGGTTTGTTCCACTGGCTTGCCGGGTCGGGTAGTCCCGAAACTAATGGGGTTTGGCGAAACGCTTAATGCCGCTTGTGGCGATCCAGCGGTGACGGTGGTATAAACTGCGGTCATCCAGATGGTAACGCCCGCGCCGCCGGGAACGCCATCGGGGAAATTTTTCCAGCCGCTTGCGGTTTTGTAGCTGCTGCGGTTCTGCGTGGGGGTTCCGCCATCGGTCGGGATCACCAACGCCCCCAAGCTGTTGGTGATGGCAACGTGGAACTCCTCACCAGCACTGAAGTTGACCAGCGCGCCAATCCCCCGCAACCAAATCTCATTTTCTTGATTGGTCATCAGATACTTGTAGGGGATCGTCACCGAACCGAGCAGGGCGTTTGGGATTCCTGCCAGGCTTCCCGCTTTGTTGGAATAGACCGACACGGTGAACGATCCGCCCACCGGCATCACCGAAGGGGCAAGGAAAAGGAGTTTTATCCCAACCAGCGAGCCGTTGGAAGGGGCGGTAAATCGGCTGGCGTAGCCGGTGACATCAGTTCCGGCAACCGGCAACTCCAGATAGCTTCCCAGCCCCCCTTGGTAGTGGGCAACATCTGTCACCAGTGTGGATTGGTTGGTAAGAATGGCGATGTTCTTCGTTGTGTCGCCCGCCTGCACCCTGACCACAGTGAAATCATTCCAATTATCCAACAGCAGATCGGCAGATTCCCCAGGGTTGTTGTACCACTCCATCGCGGTGTTGGTGTTGATTGGCGTGGAGTAACTGGCAATGGAGGATCCCTGCTTAAACGCCTCAATCACTGGTTCGATCCGCACCGCGTAGTATCCCGGCGGCAGCCCCGAAATCGTGAATGTTCCGTTGGCCGCCGGGGGATTCTCGAACGCTGGATGCCCGCCGGAGTAGTAGTCAACAATGGTGCTGTAGGCGTTGCCGGTTGCGGTGTCAACAGCAATCACACAAACGCCGCTCACTTTGGCGTTCCCACCGGTTCGCACTGTCCCAGAGATGAAACCAACGCTGGCCAGATATGCAGGTGTTGGATACAGAAGTGAGACGGTTGCCACATCTTCTGCTTCCAATGTTTTTTGCTCCAAAGATTCGATGGATGGGTACATGGTGGCATAGCCGGCGTGCATGGCATTTTGGGCATGGGCAAGCCCAAGGAAATGCCCCGCTTCGTGGGTGATGACCGCTTTAAGGCGATCCTCATCCTCTGCCGATCCGGTCCCGCTCAGGTTGCCGTTGATAATCACAAACCCTTCGTACAGATCGGTTCCGATCCCAACCGAAGCCGCAAAGCCGTACACCGTGTTTCTTGCGCCAACGCCGATTCGCGAATCGGTAATTGAGCCGTCGTGGTCGAACACCACTGGGTTGATCCCATCGTTGAACTGCCCAACGCCGGAGATGTAGGGGTCGGTTGCCGAGGTGACGTTGTTGGCCAGCGTTCCGCCGTTGATCATCGTTAGCGAAGCGGTGGCCACGTTATCCCACTGCTGGAACGCATAGTCGGCAATGGATTTCCCAACCGCGTTGCTGAACCGTCCCAACGCCCCCAAATCAGTTTTGTACACAATTGGCAGTGCCGATGCCGGATAGGTGTATGGCGTGGTTCCCGTGGCCCCCAACGGTCCGCCGGCCGTGGCCACCCCCGCCGAAACAAGGAACAGCAGCCACAGCAAGATTGGGCCCAGAAATGTCGAATGCCGAATGGGAGGGAAGCCCCCCTTATTCACCGACCACTGACCACTAACCACTGACCACTGGCCACTGACCACTGGCCACTGACCACCGACAACCACCCGCCCGCTCCCACGAATAACGCTCTCTTTCATCTCACTCCCCTCCCTTTTGAATATCCCGCACCAACGCACTGAATGTGGCCACGGGGATTGAAACGGTTGTTGTTGTTGCGGCAATGCCATGTTTTTTCAGCAATGCTGGGATCTGCTTCAGGCTGGCGGCGGTGATACCTGTCACCATTCCATCCTTCACCACCCAAGCCGCTTGTGATAACCCAACCGGGCTGGTAAAGCCAAGATCACTGACGGGATAGAGCATCACCATCACCCGCTCCCCTTTTTGGAAGTAGCGCAGGTGTGGTATCAGCAGCGTCCGCCCGTTCCAGCGCCCGCCAAACTGCTTGATCGTGATGGTCATGGAGTTTGCCCCCTTCACGTTATTCTCCACGCTGAACGTGGTGCGGGTGACGATATCGCCCCGTTCATCCAACCCGCTGCGCACTTCGGTGACGCGCCCAGCAAAAATCGTTTCGGCAGATCGGATCATCTCCCGTAACTCTATTGTTCGCACCTGCGCTTGTGCGTGTGGTGGGGTGCTGGCAACGCAGCAAAGCAGTCCCCAGAACAGAAGCCCATACCAGTGGTTCCATTGCCTCATGGCGTAATCGTGTTGTTTGTGTAGCTGAACAGTTGAAAGGGGCGATAAGATAGGAAGAAGAGCGCGGCACCGGCAACACACGCTGGGCCGCTTCGCATCGTCATCACACACCGATGCAGCCATGCCGAAGGGGTTGCGTATTTTGGCGGCCAATATCGCTGGAACGCAATCACGCAGCGGAAACCACGGGTGCACGCACTGAAGCAAACCCGGCAGCAACCGCAATCGGCACGTTCGGCTGCGCGGCCCGTTGATGTACCACAGTTGTAAGAACCACTATGAGAATTTTGGTTATCGAAGATGAGAAGAAGGTTGCAAACTTCGTCATGCAAGGCTTGCGCGAGGAGAACTACGAGGTGGAGGTGGCCTACGATGGCGAACAAGGATTGGAGAAAGCGTTGGCAGGGGAGTTCGACGGCATGATCCTAGACTTGATGCTGCCGAAACGGGACGGCATCTCCTTGCTTCGCGAGCTTCGCGGGCGGGGGATTAACACCCCTGTGCTGATCCTGACAGCAAAAGGGACAACGCAGGATAAGATCGTTGGGCTGGATGCCGGGGCCGATGATTATCTGGCAAAACCATTTCACTTTGAAGAGCTTACCGCCCGCATCCGCTCGCTTCTGCGCCGAAGCGTCAGCGTGGAAAAAACTACGCAGCTGAAGGTTGGCGATTTGGTGCTGGACACCATCACCCACAAAGCCAAGCGGGGGAACATAGATATTGACCTCACCTCGCGCGAGTACGACTTGCTGGAGTATCTGATGCGGAACTCCAACCGGATTCTTAGCCGTTCGGTCATCACACAACACGTCTGGAACTACAACTTCGCCACCGATTCCAATCTGGTGGATGTGTATATCAACCGTTTGCGGAACAAGGTGGATCCACCGGAACTTCCGCGGCTTATTCGCTCCATTCGCGGCGTGGGCTACATCATGCGCGAAGCCGTGCCAGGCAATACTGACTTTCAGGAGGATGAACGGTGAGCCTTTCGCTGCGTGGCCGCCTTACGTTGTGGTTTGGGCTGGTAATGGCCCTCTCCATCGGTATTTTCAGCACGCTGACCTACACCTCCGTTTCCAACGAACTTCGCACCAGCCTTGACCTTTCGCTAGAGCGGATGATCAGTTCGATTGTGTTGATGATTCGCACGCAAGGGGAGAAAGGGGGAGAAGGCAAACAGAACACCGCCGCCAACACAAAAACACGCCCGCAAACCGACACCGCAAAGGATGTTCTACAATTCCTTCGCGACGGCGATTCGCTTCGGCAAGACTCGCTGCGCCAGGCCAGCATCCAGCCGCCGCCGAAGCAACAGCCCGCCGAAGCAGAGAAAATCGTCTGGACGGAGATTTACGAGCATATCGTTCTGAACCCGCGCAACTCCCTGATTCAGGTGATGGATACCGCAGGGGCAATCGTCTTTCGGTCTAAAAATCTTGGGGCCGATTCGCTCCATATCGAACAAGAGTTTCTGCGGCTTGCGGTGGACACCATCCCCCGATACACCACGATTTACCAAGCGGTGATAGACACCACCAGTGGCCCGCAGCCAATCCGCATTGCTGCGGCCCGAACCCGCTCGGCAATCATCATTGTTGCCTACCCACGCAACGAAGTACAATCCATTCTGGAACAGCTGTTCAGCACGCTGCTGCTGCTGGCACCGGTGGTGCTGCTGTTCTCGGTTGCTGGCGGGTTCTTCCTTGCCAAGACCTCGCTCCGCCAAGTGGATGCCATCACACGAACCGCCAAGGAGATCACCGCCTCCAACCTTTCACGGCGGCTTCCGGTGCCCAACACCAGCGACGAAATTTCCCGGCTAAGCGACACACTGAACGACATGATCTCCCGCCTGGAAAGCTCCTTCGAACGCACCAAGCAATTCAGCGCCGATGCCTCGCACGAGCTGCGCACCCCGCTCACGATTTTAACGGGTGAGATGGAGTTGGCACTCCGCTCGCGGAAAACCCCAACGGAATATCAGGATGTGATCTCGAGCGCGTTGCAGGAAGTGCTGCGGTTGTCGCGTGTGGTGGAATCGCTCCTGATGCTTTCGCGAACCGACGGGGGGAAGCTATCGCTGCACCGCGAACCAACCAACCTTACCGATATGCTTGCCGACCTTGCCGACGCAGCCAGCATTTTAGGGGGGGCAAAAAGCATCTACATCACCTTCCGCGCCAACGAAGATTTAACCATTGATGCCGACCGCCCCAAGCTCTATCAAGTGTTCCTGAACTTGGTGGATAACGCGGTGAAATACACCCCCGAAGGGGGGATGATCTCCCTCACCATTCATCGTGATAAAAACGTTGCGGAAGTCCGCGTGCGCGATACCGGAATCGGTATCAGCAGCGAACACCAGAAGAAAATTTTCGACCGTTTCTACCGCGTGGATAAGGCGCGCAGCCGCGAGATGGGGGGGGTGGGATTGGGCTTATCAATCGTGCAATGGACTGTGCAGGCCCACGATGGCGAGATCCGTGTGGAGAGCGAACCGGGCCAGGGAAGCACCTTCGTGGTGCGGCTTCCGCTGCTGAATCCCACACCACAAAACGAGGACATGGGGATCACCCCACCGCGCCACCGCACGCTGGCGCAAACCTTCGACGTAAAACGCTTGCTAAAAAAACCGAAGGGAAGCAGTGATGAAAAGAAGCCGAGGAAAGACCCCGCCGCCGAAGAAGCGAAAGCCGTGGAGGAACCGGAAGCAAAGCAAGGATAGAAAGTGTCGCTGAGGCTGGATGCTCGGTAACTCCACTTCCGACAATGTTCAGCATGAGCAGAGGGGGGGGGTGAGATGGAGAGTGAAAAACACAGATGTTCCACTCCGGAAAAGCGCAGGTCTTCAGCCTGCGCTTTTCATTTTACAGGCAGTGCAATTCTTCGCTTTCCATCCTGTAGATATCCTCAATGATTTCCGGTGTTAGCTCATCCGGCTTGCCGTCGAACACCACCTCACCTTTGCGGAAGGCGATGATCCGGTCGGCATAGCGGCGGGCAAGCTCAAGCACGTGAAGATTCACAATCACCGTGATGCGTTCCTGGCGGTTGAACCGCTGCAATATCTGCAGCACCACCTCGCTCAGTTTTGGATCCAAGGAAGCCATTGGTTCGTCGGCAAGGATCACATTCGGCTGCTGGGCCAATGCGCGGGCAATGGCTACGCGCTGCTGCTGCCCGCCGCTTAATCGGTCGGCACGGCTGTTCAGTTTATCGGCCAGGCCTACCTCGGTCAGGTATCGCACGGCCATCTCGCGGTCGGCCCGGGAGTAGCGGCCAATCATCGAGCTAAACCAGTTGGTCTGGCTAAGCCGCCCTGTCAGCACGTTTTGCAGCACGGTGATGGTTTTCACCAAGTTGAATTGCTGGAAAATGAACCCCACCCGCCGCCGAACCTCGACAATCTGTGGACCAACCGCATGAGTGATATCGTTCCCGTTAAACAGCAGCCTTCCTGCCGAGGGCTCGTTCATCCGATTTAAGCAACGGAGGAAGGTAGATTTCCCGGCCCCCGACAACCCAATCACCGCAATAAATTCCCCCCGATTGATCTCTAGACTCACCCCTTGCATCGCCGTGAACTCCCCCCCCTGACCGTCGCGATAGACCACCGAAAGATTCTGGAGCAGATACTGGGCATCGCTGTTTAGTGGTGGGGTAGTGCCAGCGGAAGATTCCCGCACCAACGCACGGCGGTTGCGGCGTTCGCGGATGGTTAGCCATGCCAGAGCCAGCCCCCCAACCACCACGCCAATCGCCAGCACGATGGAGGAAATGGTCTGGTTCTGCGCACGTTCCCGCTGGCGTTGGTTGGCTTTGGCAACCGAAGCGCTATCGGTTGGGTTCCCCCCCGATTTCACTTTTCCGGTGATGTCAAGGTTCATCAACTCGGCAGCGCGGCGCACGGGGTCGTAGTCGGCACTGGTGGCGGGGATCATGGCATCAACGTGGTACATCTGCTGCATCAGGGCTTTCCCCGCCGAGTCGGATGTCAGGTTTTGCACCGCCGCCGTGACCTTCTGGACAATCTGCGGGTAGGCATCCAGCATGAACTGTGAGGTAGCCATGTTATCCCCCGGAATCGGAGGTGAGAAGAAGATAGGCCGCACCTTGCCGTTGTAGGCTCCGTCGCCAAGCTGAGTCCAGGATCCACTTTCCCCCAGCGTGTCGTTGCAGTAGGTGGCCCCCGCCGCAATCGTCCCGTTGATCACCGAAAGCACCACCTTATCATGCCCCCCCGCAAACGTCTGCTTCCCGAAGTATGTGTCGGGGTCAATCCCAACCGATTTCAGCGCAGCCTTTGGATAGATATGCCCGCTGGTGGAAGTGGGATCCACCCACGCCATCTCCTTCCCCTTCAAGTCGGCTAACGTCCGGTAGCTGCTGTCAGCGTTCACAATGATGCAGCCGTAGTAGTAGGGGCGGCCACGCCGTTCGGCTTTTAGCAGCACCCGGGCATCGGCAATTTTTTCGGCGAAGACGTAGGTGAGCGGGGCAAAGAAGGCAAAGTCAATCGTTCGCCCGCGCAAGGCTTCCACCAACCCACTGTAGTCGTGCGCCACGAACATCTTCACGGGAATCCCCACGCGCTGGCCAATCATCCGCGCCAGAATGTCCGCATTCTTCTGCACGTCCTCCGCCCGCTCGGATGGGTTCAGCCCAATCACAATTTCCCGCTTCGGTTCCGGCGGCTGGGCCGCTGCGGTTGCCAGCGTTAGAATCAGGAAAAAGGATGCTTTCAGAAATCGTTGCAGCATTGCAAAACGGACGGTTGTGAGTTGCGTTGTGGGAAGAACGGAAAGCAAGAAGGGAGCGCGCAGAAGGAGAGCCACGAACGGGAACGCATGGTGCCCCCTTCCGCCCCGCCACTTCGGGAAGATCACACATTCCAAAACTGGCGGTCAAGGCTGCGATATTGGATTGCTTCGGAAAGATGCTCAGGCAGGATCGTTGCCTGGCCAGCAAGGTCGGCAATGGTGCGGGCAACTTTCAGGACTTTATCGTAGGCGCGTGCCGATAACCCCAATCGTGCCATCGCCAATTTCAGAAGCTCCTGCCCGGCGGTGTCCAGCGCGCAATGCTCGCGGATATCGCGTGAGGTCATGTCGGCATTCTTGAAGGCATCGGTCCTTCCGCTGAACCGGGCGGCTTGCTGCTGGCGTGCGGCCACCACCCGCTGGCGAACATCCCCCGAGCTTTCACCGCTCCGTTTGGATGCCAACTCCTGATACTTCACGGCAGCAACCTCAACGTGGATATCAATCCGATCCAACAACGGCCCGCTGATTTTGGACATATACCGTTGTATCTGCTGCGGCGTGCAAGTGCACTCCGCGTTCGGATTGCCAAAATTTCCGCAAGGGCAAGGGTTCATGCTTGCCACCAACATGAAATTGCAGGGGAAGGTCAGGCTGAGTTTGGTGCGCGAGATGGTGATCTTGTTGTCCTCCAGCGGTTGGCGCATCACCTCCAACACGTTGCGGGCAAACTCCGGCAGCTCATCCAGAAACAGCACGCCATGGTGCGCCAGCGAAATCTCCCCCGGGCGTGCAATCCCCATTCCCCCGCCAACCAGCGCGGCATCGCTGATGGTGTGGTGCGGGCTGCGGAATGGGCGCGCCGTCACCAATGCCGCGCCGTGCGGAAGAATGCCAGCCACGGAATGGATCTTCGTCGTCTCCAACGCCTCATCGAACGCCATCGGCGGAAGCAGCGTGGGCATCCGTTTTGCAATCATTGTTTTCCCCGCGCCCGGGGGGCCAACCATGATAAGGTTGTGCCCACCGGCCGCCGCAACCTCGAACGCACGCTTCACATTTTCCTGGCCTTTCACATCGGATAAATCCACGCCGAACTCATTGCCGGAAGCAAACAACTCCGCACGGTTGACGCTGTGTGGGGCGATGGTTGATAGATCGTTCAGATAGTCGGCCACCTGGCGGAGTGAGGTGGCGGGGATCGTCTCAAGCTCCTCCACCAACGCCGATTCGTCGGCGTTTTCGTGCGGAAGGATGATGCGGCGGATACCGTTTTGCCGGGCAGCAAGTGCCACCGGAAGCACACCGTGAACCGGACGCAACGCGCCGTCCAGCGCCAACTCACCCAACACAAGTGTGTCGCGCAGTGGCTCGGCAGGAATTTGCCCGGTGGCGGTTAGGATTCCCAACGCGATTGGCAGATCGAAGGCCGAACCTTCCTTGCGGATATCGGCAGGAGCAAGATTGACGGTGAATTTTTTTGCCGGAACGCCCAGCCCGCTGTTTTTGATTGCCGCCGTCACCCGCTCGCGGCTTTCCCGCACGGCGTTGTCGGGCAGGCCCACAATGGTGAAGGAATACATTTGGTTTTCAACGTGCGTCTCAATCTCCACAAGAAAAGCGTTGATGCCAACATTGCTGGCCGAGCGAAGCTGCGAAAACATGGGCAAGTACAGATAGAGTGTGACGGAGAACAAGGGAACGCCGGGCTTGGTGTGTGTGCGCCCGCGTGTTGTTGGCGCGAAAAATAGGGGGGAACGGAGGAATTGTCAGCGGGGGGGGCGGAAAAAAAATAGACGCGGAAGGCAGGGCCAAGCGGAGAGGGGATGGAGATGGGGAAGCGATCTTGCACGGTTCTCAGATGATCCCGAACCACACTGCCATGCGCCAGATGCTTCGGCAAGCTCATTCTATCACAGTTCTGCGATGAACGCCTACCGTGAACACCTACGGTGTGGCACTTAATGCTTTGGCCATTCTCACATATCCCCTCACCGTCCCTTCCAGCCGTGTGATATGTGGTGGATCGGTCAGCCTTCCATCTTCATCAAAGGCTTTTTGGGCCGATGCCAGCGCATACATATCTGGATAGAGCATCATCCCGTTCCCTTCCAGCGGGATCCGCAGTTGCCACAGCCCGCGAATGCCCCCCACCACTGAGGTTGATGCGGCCATTATCAAGCCGTGCCGCCCACGGAAGGGGGTTGGCCTTGCGCGCGATGCCCAGTCAATCGCGTTCTTCAGCGCGCCCGAAATAGAGTAGTTGTACTCCGGTGCGGCAATCATAATTCCGTCGGCAGCGGTGATGCGGTGCACCAGTTCCTGTGCACCCGGCGGAAGCCCATGCTCCGTTTCCAAGTCACCATTGTACAGCGGCATATCGAACTCGTGGAAGTCGGCCAGATCCACCGTTGCCCCTTCATCGCGGGCGATTTCCACGGCAAGGTTCAGCAGCTTTTTGTTGTGCGATTCGCGCCGCAACGATGCAGCAAATGCAAGGATATTCATGCTGGTTCAGTAGTCAGTGTTCAACAGTGAAAAGGAAGTAACAGGAGTGGAAGATTTTCCACCCCTGTTGTTTTGAGTCTGGGGGAGCCAGAGTACTTACGGGAGGTCGAACAGGAGGATTTCGGCGGGGGTGATTGCGCGTAGCTTCAGGGCAGCTTCATCGCTGATTGCTGCGCCATCGCCAGCGGTCATCGGGATGCCGTTTAGCTCGATATCGCCGCGCACTACTTGGGCGTAAGCGTGCCGGTTGGCTGGTAGGTTGTGGGCAACCTCAGCCCCTTCTTCCAAGATTGCTGAGTAGAGTTCAACATTCTGCTGAATCGTCACCGAGCCATCGCGCCCGCTGCCGGTAGCGATTGGGGTAAGCTGGTTTGCGCGCTCTTCAACGCTGAACATTTTCTGCGCATAGCCGGGGTCGCCGCCGGCGCGCTCCGGCAGCAGCCAGATTTGCAGGAAGTGAACAGGATCGGTGCTGGAAGCATTGTACTCACTGTGAGTAACGCCGCGTCCCGCGCTCATCCGCTGAATTTCCCCTGGGCGAATCACAGAGTTGTTCCCCATGCTGTCGCGGTGTTCCAGCCCGCCATCCAGCACGTAGGTGATAATCTCCATATCCCGATGCCCATGTGTCCCGAACCCTTCGCCCGGCTGCACGCGGTCTTCGTTGATAACCCGCAGCACCCGGAAGCCCATGTGGTCGGGGTCGTAGTAGTTGGCAAAGGAAAACGTGTGATACGTGTTCAGCCACCCGTGATCGGCATGGCCACGCTGGTTGTGCAATCGAAGAGTAATCATAATAATTGTTTGTGGTCAGTGGTCAGTGGTCAGTGGTCAGTAGTCAGTGGCAAGGGAAAGTGTTGGTCAGTGGTAAAGGGACTTCTTTGGCTCTTTTCACTTTTCACTCTTCACTCTTCATTCGACACTCGACATTCGTCACTCCACCAACACTCCCATCTTCCCCAGTTTGTAATCTCTGAACGCCTCCAGAATCTGGGTGGTGTCGTTCATCACAAAGGGGCCGTGGGTGACGATTTCTTCGTTGATCGGCTCGCCGGTCATCAGTAGTGCGCGGGTTGGCTCAAGTGCTGTGAAGGCAATGCCATCGCCGTTGTTGTTGAACGCCACCAGATTTTTTTCAATCACTTCTCCAAATCCCTCAATCTGGATGCTTCCGCTAAGCAGATAGAGGAAGGCGTTGTGCGATTGGGGGATCGGAAAAACAATGCTTCCCCCAGCCTGCGCCTGGATTGTGACGGAGTTTACAGGGCTGAGTGTGGGAATCGGCCCGTTCAATCCAAGCATCTGCCCAGCGATAACGCTGAAGCTCACAGTTCCATCGGCGTTGGTGCCGGATGGAGTGTCTTCCTTGGTCAGCGGGTAGTAGCTGGGCTGATCCAGCTTGTGCGCGGCTGGGGTGTTCACCCAAAGTTGGATGAGTTCGTTGTGATGCTTCACTGGGCGTTCGCTGTGGATTAGCCCCATGCCAGCGTTCGTCCATTGCGTTCCGCCAGCATAGACGGTGCTGTCGTTCCCACGGCTGTCGCGGTGGCGGATCCCCCCTTCAAACAAAAACGTTACTGGTGCAAAACCACGGTGCGGGTGCGGCCCCACGCCTGCATGGCGAATATCCATATCGGGGGCAACATTCATCACGCCGTGGTGCAGCAGGATAAACGGATCAAGGTAGTCAAGCTCCTGCGAAGGCAACGGTTGGCGAATGGGAATTCCCCCCATATCGAATGTGCGTGCCGGAGCAACGGTCAATACTGTGCGGTTCGTGTTCATAACCTATCTGGCTTGCTTAGTGTGAATAATAGATGACCAACATTGAGTGAAGAAGGTGGGTGGAAAGAAGAGGAGCCGTGCGCCCCTCTTCTTCTTTCAACAACGCTGTTCGATGCCTTTAGGCTTTCACCAGCGAGACGGAAGCGACAAGCTTAACATCATCGGCCACAACAACGCCGCCAGCTTCGGTGATGGCACTCCACATCAGGCCAAACTCCTTCCGGTTGATCTTCCCTTGCAGGGTGAAGCCGGCGCGAAGATTGCCGTAGTGGTCAACGACCAATCCACCGAACTCTACATCCAACGTCACTGGTTTGGTAGTGTCGCGGATGGTCAGGTCCCCATGCAGCTTGTAGTTTTCGTCGTCCAGCTTCTCCATTGACGTGCTGGCGAAGCTCAGTTGCGGAAACTGGTCGGCAGCAAAGAAGTCATCCGAACGGAGGTGAGCGTCGCGCTGCTCGCTGCGGGTGTTGATGGTTGCAACGTCGGCAGTAAGGTTCACACTGGCGGTTGTGAAGTCATCCCCTTCGGTTGTGGCGTTGATGCTGAATTGCTTGAACTCACCCGTAACGGTCGAGATCATCATGTGGCGCACTTTGAATTGGAGTTCACTGTGCGAAAGGTCAAGATTCCATGATGTGGTTGCTGGTGCGGATACAATGTTCTGTTGCATGGTTGCTTACCCGATTATCTGTGTATGATGCTGATTGTTCTGCGTTCTATTTCTTTCCCCTGCCGCTTTGTGCCACACGAATGCTGGCGATAGCAACAGCCGATTACAGCCCTGTTGATCCGAATAGCTGCGCTTTCACCGAAATCGTCTCGCCAACTTTGCTGCCGATTGTCCCGCGCGAACCGGCTACGTTGTAGTCCTTCAGCGAGACGGTGAAATCGGCAGTGATGGAGACCAAATCGCCTGGCGCACGCTTGCGGCTTACCGCGCTTTCGTCAATGTAGGTAAGGGTAAATGGGACGGTCAGCTGCTTGGTCACGCCGTGCATGGTGAAATTACCGGTGGCTTTGCCGGTTGCTTTGTTCCCTGAAACTTTCACATTGCTGACTGATGTGATTGCAAACGTGAGCGTTGGGAATTGGGCGGCATCCAGCCATGTTGCGCTGCGGATATGCTCATCACGCATATCGTTCCCTGACTTGAAGGTGGCCACTTGCGCACTCAGCGTCCCGCGAATCGTTGCAAGGTTCGATGGATCTAACGTTAGTGTGCCGGCTACCCCTTCGGCAGTCCCTTGTATCTTCTCTAACGGAGCGTCGCTGTTCCATGTGAATTGGTTCTTCCCAACTTTGTCGCTCAGTTTTACGGTCTTTGTGCCACGGGCTTTTTTGGAAAGCGGCTGCGCGCTAAGGGTTGCGCTGGCCAGTGCCATCATGCCAACAAGAAGTGCGGCGGTTGCGATGCGTGCGATGTTCATTTGCTTCAGGTTTTGGATAAGTTTTTAAGGTGTTCTTGAGAGTTGCAATCGTGATGACGAAGTAGTTGTTGTTCAGATTGTTGTTGCAACAACTATTTGAGTAAAATTTTTTAGCCTGCCTCGCTGTAAATCTGCTCGCAGATGCGGGAAAGTGTTGCGCAATCGGCCTCGCTCACCTGATTGCTGAAGTGAGCCTCCTGCTGCTGCAACGTGCTGCTCATGGAGTCTATCACCCCCAACCCTTTCGGTGTGATCCTTGTGATTACCACGCGGCGATCTTCGGTTGAGCGGGCTCGCTCCACAAGGCCTTCCCGCTCCAGTGCGTCCAGCCGGCGGGTGACATCGGGGGAAGGGTGGATCATCCGCTCGGCGATTTCACCGCAAGGATGCCCCGCGTCCCCGGCACCTTTCAGGATGCGAAGAATGTTGTACTGCTGGTGCGTGATTCCGAACCCCGCGCACAGCCTGTCCATCGTTCCTTCAAGGAAGCTGGCGGCAACCAGAAGGTTCAGCATCGCCTCCTGATGAAGGCTCTGGAATCGCGCTTGCTTCAGCCGTTGTTTCAGTTTCTCTCCCATGACAAAGGCAAATATAAGCAATGACAATAGTCGTTGCAACAATTATTTTGCTGCCAGCGCATTTTTTTTCTGCTTCTTCGCTGGCGGTGCTATTTCTGCGATTCTGATTCCCCGCAATTGCCGTCTTGTTCTTTGCCGCAGTGGTCTGGTTCCATTGCTAAGGATTTTGGCATTTGCTCCCCCACATTCCTTCCGTACTTTCGCTTTGCTCTCGCTCCCACTGATGTCCCGATTCAACAGCTTTTTTCTCAATCAACTATGATGATCTTTTCTCGCACATCGCGACTGCTGCTGTGGTTTGTTGCCGCTACCTCTGTTCTGCAGGCCAAAGGGGGGAACACGCTTCCGGCAAAGGAACCTGCGCCCAGCTACCCCTTTACCAGCGTCCCCGGCGACCCACTAAAAGCGCGCATCTACACGCTGAACAACGGGCTAACGGTGATGCTGTCGGTCAACCGCGACCAGCCACGCATCTACACCTACATTGCCACCCGTGCCGGAAGCAAAAACGACCCGGCAACCAACACCGGATTGGCACACTACCTTGAACACCTATTGTTCAAAGGGACCGACCGCTACGGCACGCAAGATTACGCAAAGGAGAAACCACTGCTTGAGCAGATTGACGCGCTGTACGAACGCTACAACACCACTACCGATCCCGCCGCACGGGGGGCAATCTATCACGCCATTGACTCGGTAAGTGGGCTGGCCGCCAAGTACGCAATTCCGAACGAGTACGACCGGATGATTGGTGCAATCGGTGGGGTGGGGTCCAATGCGTTTACGTCGTTCGAGGTGACGGCCTACGAGAGCGAAATCCCCAGCAACCAACTTGCCAACTGGCTAACGATTGAAGGGGAACGATTCCGCAATCCAATTCTGCGGCTGTTCCACACCGAGCTTGAGGCGGTGTATGAGGAGAAGAACATTTCGCTTGATGACGACGGCAACCGCGCCAACGAGGAGTTTATGCGGGCATTGTTCCCCCATCATCAGTATGGAACGCAGACCACCATCGGGACGATTGAGCATCTGAAGAACCCTTCATTGAAGGAGATTCGGAAGTTCTACCAGAACTGGTACGTGCCGAACAACATGGTGGTGATCCTTGCCGGTGACTTCGATCCCGACGAAGCTATCCAACTGATTGATAAGAGCTTCAGTTGGATGCAGCAAAAGCCCACCCCGGCATTCACCGTGGCGCAGGAATCACCGATTACCTCGCCAGTGGTCAGAACAGTGATGGGGAAGGATGCGGAAAATCTCACCATCGGATTCCGGTTCCCCGGCGCGCTGACCCGCGATGCCATGCTGATGGAGATGGTGGACTTACTGCTGGCCTACAAAGGGGCAGGGCTGATTGACCTGAACCTGAAGAAATCGCAAAAAGTGCTGGATGCTGGTAGCGGGGCGTATTTGATGAAAGATTACAGCACGCACGAACTAAGCGGGACACCAAAAGCGGGGCAAAGCCTTGAAGAAGTTCGCGACTTGCTGTTGCAGCAGATTGATATGGTGAAGGTTGGGAAGTTCACACAGGAAGACCTAACCGCCATTCTGCGGAACGTCCAGGCGGACCAGATGCGCCAACGCGAAAGCAATCCCGGTCGTGCTGGGTGGATGCTGGATGCGTTCATCTTGGGGGAGCGGTGGGAGGATAGAATCGCCAAAACGGAGCGGATGAAGAAGGTGACACGCCAGCAGATTATGGACTTTGCGCGGCAGAATTATGAGAACAACTACGTGATTGTGTACAAGCGGCAAGGGGAGAACAACCAAGTGGAGAAAGTGGAAAAGCCAGCAATCACCCCGGTGGAGCTGAACCGCGATGCCGTTAGCCCATTTGCCGAGAAAGTGATGGGCGCACAGCCAGCCGCAATCAAGCCAGTGTTTGTGGATTACCAGCACGACATCGCCCGCACCAAGCTGGCAAACGGAGCCCAGATGCTATCGGTGGCCAACACCGACAACAGTTTGTTCACCCTTACGTGGATGTTCGAGCTTGGCCGCCGCAACAGCCGCACCTTCCCCACCGCTGCCAGCTACATGAAACTGATCGGTGCCGACACGATGAGCGCGGCAACCATTGCCCGGAAATTCTTCGCGCTTGGTTGCAGCTTCAACATCGGCGTTGGCGACGACCGCATCAGCATCAGCGTCAGCGGATTGCAGGAGAATATGAACCCGGCATTGGATCTGCTCCACACGCTTATCGAAAAAGCAAAACCAGACCAAGCCGCGCTGGACAACATGGTAAAGCGCGAACTAAAAAGCCGTGCCGATGCCAAGCTGGACAAAGGGACTATCCTGTGGGGCGGGCTGTACAGCCATGCCATGTACGACGGCAAAAATCCTTTCAACGACCGCCTTTCCGAAACCGAGTTGCGGGGGCTGAAGGCCGAAGACCTTGTGCGGCAAATTCAATCGCTTCCCGGGTATCGGCATACGCTCCTGTATTACGGCCCTGCAAAAAAGGAAGAAGTAGCAAAGGCAGTGGCCCAGCATATGCCGATGAGCAAAACATTGAAAGAGCCGCCGAAGCCGTTCGAGTACACCCGCCAGGAGATGAAGGAGAACGTGGTGTATGTTGCCAACTATCCTGGCATGGTGCAATCGGAATTGATCTGGGTGCGGAAAGCTGGATCGTTCGATAAAAGCCTTGTGCCAACTGCCGAGATGTTCAACCAGTATTTCGGTGGCGATATGTCGTCGGTGGTGTTCCAGACGATTCGGGAATCGAAGGCGTTGGCCTACAGTGCCAGCGCAGGTTTCCAGACCCCGGATCGGAAGGAGGATCCCAACTACATCATGGCCTACATCGGCACCCAAGCCGACAAGATGCCGGAGGCAATCGCAGGGATGAACGAGCTACTGACCACGCTTCCCGCATCGGATGGTGCGTTCCAAGTTGCCCGCGAATCCATGCGAAGCAAGCTGCAAACCCAGCGGGTGACCAAAATGGGAATCCTGTACAGCTACCTTGATGCCCAACGAATGGGCTACACCACCGACAGCCGCCGTGACCTTTATCAGGCATTGGACAACCTCAGTTTTTCCAGCATCGAAGCCTTCCACCGCAAGCAGTTCAGCGGCCAGCACTACGCCTACTGCGTGCTTGGCGACACCAGCAAAATGGATATGGAAGCCTTGCGGAAAGTAGGGCGTGTGGTGCAGGTCCCGATGGAGGAGTTGTTCGGCTACTAAGCCTTTGCGAAAACCACTACCCAGCGGCACACAGCATGGTAGCTGTGTGCCGCTTCTGCATCGGCGGTCAGTGGCTTTTGCGTGGCGTGATAGAAATGGATATTGCTACGCTATCTCTATGTTTGCGGGGCGGGCATATCAACCGCGGCTCCCGTTCTCTGTTGGCCACATCTTCACCGATACGTTTGAACGCATGGCACTCCCTTCACTTCGTCATCTGCTTGATTCCGCCACCGTAACCTTGCGACGGTTCCCGCTGGTGTTGTTTACATCGGCCAGCGCGGCTGTTGCGGTTATGGCCGAGACACGCCAACACCGTATCCCAGCAGTGTTGGGTTTGGGGATTTCCCTGCTGTTTGCCATTGCCATCATTGCCGAGCGGCGCGGCTGGAAACCGGCAACAACAATCGGGGCGAACGCCCTGGGAGTGGGTTTCCTTCTGTTCTATTTCTTCTCGCTTCCCACCCGTGACCTTGAGCTGCCGGATGCTATTCGATTAGCCTTGCTGTCGTTGGCCACGCATCTGCTTTGTGCCTTCGGTCCGTTTGTTGGGCGGGGATACGGGAATGGGTTCTGGAAGTACAACCAAACGCTGTTTCTCCGCACACTTACCGCCGCGCTGTTCAGCGTAACCCTGTATGCTGGGCTTGGGCTTGCGGTGTTGGCCGCCGATAAGCTGTTAGAAATCGAACCGTACAAGAATATCTACCTTGATCTTTTCTGTGTGATTGCTGGAGTGTTCAACACGTGGTTCTTCCTTGCCGGCGTTCCCAAGCCTATCGGTGCGTTGTCCGATTCCAGCGATTACCCCAAAGGGCTGAAAATCTTCAGCCAGTACGTGCTGATTCCGTTGGTAGGCATCTATGCTCTGATCCTCTATCTCTACTCCGCAAAAATTCTTCTCAGCTGGAGCTGGCCAATCGGCTGGACCTCCATGCCGGTGTTCATTTTTTCGGTGGCGGGGATTTTGGCCTTCCTTCTCCTCTATCCAATTCGCGAGCGCGAGGAACACCGCTGGATTGCCACCTACGCCCGTTGGTTCTTCTATCTGTTGCTGCCCCTTACCTCGCTTCCGGTGCTGGCAATGTGGCAGCGCATCGGCGATTATGGCTTTACCGAGCAGCGCTATTTGGGGCTGGTGTTGGCGGTGTGGCTTGCTGGGTTGGCACTCTTTATGATTCTAACGCGGCAACGGAGCATCCGCATTATCCCGATCAGCCTGTGTATTGTTGCGGCAGTGGTCACGTATGGCCCTTGGAGTGCCACCAGCGTCAGCATTGCCAGCCAGACCGCACGGCTGGAGCAGTTGCTGGTTCAATCCAATCTCTTGAAAGATGGCAAGATTCTTCCCACAACACCAGCCCCGGACCCGGCCCAAGCGGATACGATCCGGAGCTTGTTCCAGTTCCTGAGGGAGCGTGACGGGTTGGGTGAGGTGAGGCAGTGGTTCGGCAGCGAAGCCGGGGCCATTCCTCTGACGGCTGAACAGATTGAGTGGAAGCTGGGCGTTGTCTATCCAGGTGAGTATGGGGATGCACGCCCACCACGCCCTATTTGGAAATCGTTCACGTTGCAGCAGAGCTCCACCAGCGATAGCCGCGCCGTTGATGTTGCAGGGTTTAGCCTATACGTGCGGATGTCCGGGTCCAGGGGCATAGACTGGGAAAAGCAAACACCGTTGGGCACGGTTTCCTTCGATAGCGAACGCGGGGTTGTGCTCTTCAGCACCACAACGGCGGGGGGGGCGGCACTGGAGATTAACCTTGCCGAGCGGGCATTGCAGCTTGCCGACAGTGTGAGCAAGAGGGGTTCCCCCGCAGCCGATCGCCAACGTGAAGAGGGGGAGAACCCACCACAGGGGAGAGTAACGGTGCAGGTGGAGGATGCGACGCTGGAGTTCGATAGCCAGCAATCACAGAACCCTGTGGTGGTGATGGAGCGGACACTTGGGACCCGCACCATCCGCTGCATCGTGCGCACGCTAAACGCCTCCATTGCCCCGGAAGGCCGGCAAGCACAGATTCGTTTTTTGGATGCGGATGTGTTGGTGAAGTAGGAGTTTATCTATGAGGGAACCCATCCTGTCTTAATCGCTCTCTTCTCCCCCCCGAATCAACAGAAGCCCCAAACAACGCGCTACACAACCCCAGATAAATCATCCAGCCCCCGCTCCAACCGGTCGTGAAGGATGCGGGATTTGATGGCGATTTCTATCAGCCGTGCACGGTCGCGGTCGGCGCGGGCAATGGTTAGCGTCCGCTGAACATCGCCGCTTCCTGGAATCCCAGCAAACGCGGCAAGGCTGCGAGCATGAAGGATAAACCGCGCCGGGCGGATCAGCGATTCTTTCAGTTCAACACCATCCAGCGATTCCATCGGCAGCCGAACGGTCTGCACCTCGCTGGTCCGTTCTTCCACCCCGCGCGAACTCATCACCGAATGGTTCTGCCGGAACTCCATCACTACCCCTTCTACTTCCAGACGTAGTATCCCCTTGACTTGCGTGCTAATCACTTCGTTGCCGTTCATGGTGTCGAACGCAATCGTGAATGGAAGAACTGTGGGATCCATCGCGGTTGTTAATTATTTGTTGAGCTGTATCGGTAAACTACGCTAAACGGTCTGGAGTAAGCAACAGGAAGGCATTCCCTGCGGAGATGTAGCAGAACTTGGAGATCACCATGCATGACCTTGTAGCTGCAAAAATCACCCCATGGATTCACCCCATCGGGTGATGCGGCTCACCCTTGTTGGGGGCTACGTTTGTACCTGTCAGCCAAGCAATGCAGCACGGCACACGCTGCGGCTGGCACGGCAACACAACAAGAACAAGCAACCAACCCGATAGCGATGAACGACGCAACCCGCACTGGCAAAAACTACACGATTCGTGTTCGCGAAAAACTGGATCGGCGATGGGAGGAGTGGTTCAATGGAATGGTGATCACCACCGATTCGGAAGGAACCCTGCTGACGGGGGTTTTGCCAGATCAATCGGCGTTGCATGGCATTATTGCAACCATTCACCGCTTGGGTTTGCAGTTGGTTGCCGTTGTTCCGCAGGATGCTACCGATTCGCCAAAACAATAACCACCGACAACCACCATCAACAACTATGATACTGGAGAGATCATCACCAATGAAACGCCACCACACTATTCTTGCAGCATTGCTGCTGCTTGTTGCAACCACCATACTAACCGGTTGCCTTGATGACGAGAATCCCCACAGCCCCACCGCCACACGGCTGTTGGCAGCCAACATTAACGGAACCGACTGGAGCGCAACATCACCATCGGCCACCAGAGTTATTCCGCCAGCCGCCACGACGGTTGTGGGGTCTGGCGGGGATACGCAACTGACGCTGAATATCGGCGCCGCCGCCACTGGCACGTATCAATTAGGGGGAGCAACGCATGTGGCGCTCTGCAGATACAACGGCAAAGAGTTCACCACAAACCACACTGGCGCCAGCGGAACCATCACCATTACCGCTTACGATGAAGCCACAAAACTGCTAACCGGAACCTTCACCTTCACAGCCCGCACCGCCGCCGGCGATAGCATCACCGTCAACAACGGACGGTTTGTGAATGTGAAATGGGCCGAGCAATAACCCCTGCATCGCCATAGCCCCCCGCCCCCATTCATCACAGCATTGGGCCACGCGACTGGGCCGCCCGATTAGGATAAGCAACGGAAGGAACACCTCAGCAAAAAAGACGCTTGGGAAAGAGAGAGAGAGAATGAGAGAGAGAACGAGAGAGCACTATCCCAAGCCATATCACCACCATCACAGCACCGCTCACGGCGTGCGATGCGCCACCCCGCACGCAGCGCACCCCCAACCCCATCCGTACCGAACCGCAGGGGCAACGTAGGCTTATGCAGACCAGCCGACCAGCCCCTGCGGTGGGGAACTACAACACAAAAAAACAATGAACAAGGAAGCCACAGCACATCAACCAACCATAGAAGCATCCGCTTGCCGGGGAGATGCTTCCATGGCTTCATCAACAGCAGAAACCGAGCGGCAGTTGGGGCAGATGCGGTTGGAAACGACCCAAGCTGCCACCATCCAGCGGACGATAATTGTGATACGGCGGGAAGGACAACGATTGGGCCACGGCTGAATCGCGTAGGAAGAAGCGTGGTAATCAGAAGGCCAACAGTATATTCCGCCACGGGGAAGCAGGGGGAACCCTTGCTCTGCCTTGAACTGTTTGAAGGGCACATCCATTGTGCCGTCAGCTTTTTTCCATCCACAACTTCGGATTCCTCTCTTGCAATCGCTGCTAAAAACCAAACTGTTTGTTGTCCGCCCGCAACCACGAATTGTTCGGCGGCAGCAGGCCGGAAGACGCATTGACCAACTGCCACAGCATCGCCTGACGCTGATCTCGGCCCCGCCAGGGTTCGGCAAAACCACCTTGCTTGGCGCGTGGATTGAACGCACCAGTTTCCCAACAGCATGGGTATCTCTAGACAACGGCGATAACGACCCACACCGTTTTTTTTCCTACCTGACCGAAGCCCTATCAATGCTGCATCCGCACGTTGGCGAGGCTGCACGCCAGGCGTTGCAACTAAGCCGTACGCCCCAGCCAGAGGCAATCCTTACCTCCTTGCTCAACGATATCGCCACCATCCCGACCCCCTTCCTTTTGGCGTTCGATGATTACCACGTGATTGAGCAACCTGCCGTCCACGAAGCCTTGTTGTTTCTGCTGGAACACTCTCCTGCGGTTCTTCACGTTGCCATCACCACGCGGGTGGATCTGCCGATACCGTTGGCGCGGTTCCGGGTGCGCGGGCAGTTGTTGGAGATTCGTGCGGCAGACCTTCGGTTCAGCAACGATGAGGTTGGGCGTTTTTTTAACGACACCATGCAGTTGGGGTTATCGCAAGAAAATCTTGCATTGCTTCAGCAAAAAACCGAAGGCTGGGTTGCTGGGCTTCAAATGGCCGCGCTTAGCCTGCATGGCCGCCAGGATACCGATCATTTTATTGAGGAGTTTAGCGGTGCCGACCGCTACATCCTTGATTACTTGCTGGAAGAGGTGATACGCCAACTGCCGCAACAGACGCAGCGAATGATTGTGCAACTCTCCCTGATAGAACGGTTCTGCGCCCCCCTTTGCGAAGCCGTCACCGGAAGCGACAACGGTGTGGAGTTGCTGGAACAGCTTGAGCGTGCAAACCTCTTTCTGATCTCCTTGGATAACCGCCGCCAGTGGTACCGCTACCACCACCTGTTTGCCGATCTGCTGCAACACCGAATGAGCGGCCAAGCCGAGGAAGTAGCTGGCGTGCACATGCGCGCCGCACACTGGTTTGCCGAGCAACACCTTCTGCGTGAAGCAGCCAGCCACGCCATCAGCAGCGGCGATAACCAGACGGTGGCCAGCATCGCCCAACAGTTCTGGACACGGCTCCCCTCCGAAACCACAGGGTTACTGGAGGAAATGCTGCAAGCAATTCCCCCTGAACTGATCCGAACCCACCCCAAGCTGCTGATGTTGCAAGGGTGGGCCCATGCGTTTGGATACCAGATTGAAAACGCAGCCGAAGCCATGGCGGTGCTTGCAACGCTGCTGAGCAAAACAAGCGAAGAAATAGCCGCCGAAGATCTGCAGGAACTGCAAGGGCAGATGCACGCCCTGCTGGCAGTCATCGCGCGCGAGTCGAACAAGGCTGCCGAAACAATCCACCATGCCAAGCAGGCAATCCGATTGATACCGGAGCGCGCGCCGGGAACACAGGGCTACATGTGGCTAACAACGCACGGCCTGTTTTACGTGCTTCAAGGGGATGCTCACCATGCCGAAGGGAACGTCCGCCAAGCAATGGAGTGCTTCCACCGTGGGGTGGCCTACGCCAACCGAACAAAGGATTATCACTCCATGTACATTGCCCTGTGCGACCGCGCCCGCGAGCAACTTCGGTTGGGGGAGCTGACCGCAGCAATGGCTTCGATTGATGAAGCGGAGCAGACCATTAACATTGTTCCAAAAATGCTTTCGCGGGCAACCCTTCAGCATGATGTCCAGGCGGAGATTTGTTTTGAGCGCGGGGAGTTCCAGCAATCCAAGCAAGCAACCGAGGCCGCGCGGGTAATGAACGACAACCGCCGCCCGCTCATCACGATTCAGGGGAACAAGCGACTGTTTTACATCAGTGTGATGCAGGGGAACTGGGGGGATGCCGAACGGCTGATTGCCGAGAACGAATCTATCTCGCTGCCCGCATACTCAGCCCGGTTTGTTTCCATCATTGAGCTGATGCGTGCCGAGCGGGATCTGCACCACCAGCATCACGCTGCGGTGCGGGATTGGATTGAACGATTTTTTGGCGAGCAGAGCGGCCAGATTCCGCAACGCAATTATTTCATGCGGGCGTTGGAGCAACTGTTCCACATCCGCGCCCTGATTGTGCTGGGTGAGTTTGACCAAGCCGAAGCCCTGATAGAATCATTGCTTGCCGAGTTTGAGGAGCGTGGTCTGCTTCCGTATGTGCTTCGGCTGTTGGCCATGCGGGCAATCCTTCACCAAGCAAACGGCCACCAGGAACGCGCATTCGACCAGCTTGGCGAAGCATTGCGGCGGGGTGCAGCCGAAGGGTTCATCGCGCCGTTTGCCGAGCTGCGCGATCACATTGGCAAGCTGCTTACCCAGCATCGGCGCGCACCACGGCGGCGGGGTGGCGTGCGGGAATCATACCTGAACGCAGTCTGCAACGCTTGCGGCGTGGATGCCCCAATCACCGCCACCCCGGAAGAACGGGGCGATGGAGAGATTATACCGTTGACAAACCGTGAGTTGGAGATTCTTGGGTTAATGGCGCAAGGGTTTTCCAACCGTGAGATTGGGAAGCGGCTGTATGTTTCGACGAACACTATCAAAACACACATTGCCAATCTGTTGGATAAGCTGGAAGCCAGCAATCGGATTGAGGCGATTGCACGGGCGCAGCAAGCCGGAGTGCTGTGACAGGGAAGCCAGCACAGTTGGCCAGCACAGTTGGCCAGCACAGTTGGCCAGCACCATGCGGCAGCACACACGATTAGTGAATATCCCGTTCTTTTTTTACCGGCTTCACCCTGCGCAAGTTCATGGTGACCAGCAGCCAGCGCCAGTGCTGAAGCAAGCGGCGCAGCGGTATCACTTTGCGGTTGGCCAGCACTGGGCCAATGCCTTTCAGCCCATCAACCATTCCCCGGAGCACTTCAGCCGCAGCCTTTGGCCTTCCTTTCAGCAGTGGCATAATAACCCAGCGGGCAACGTGCAGTTCGTACATCAACACTGCCACCGGAAGCGGAAGGTGACGGAAGGAGTTCCACAGGTCGTTGCGGGCAACGATGCGATACACCCGTTGCGGGGCAAACGCACGGGGCGCGCTTCGGTGCACCACGGCATATGCTGGGTGCAGAACCGTTGGGATGTTATGATACATCAGCAGCAATGCCAGCCCATGCTCCTCTCCACCCCAAAACAACCGTTCATCATAGCCAGTAGTTTGTTGGATTGCTTCGCGCCGGAAACACATCCCAGCCCCCACCACTAACGCTGCCTCGAAGCCACCATTCCCCAAACGATGGCGCGCAACCTGGGCTGGGTCGCCAAACTCCAGCAGCCCGGAAAAGGCGTTGAAGCAGTAAAAACAAAGCCCACCAAACCGTGGATTGGCTGTTAGGAACTCCACCACACCACGCAGCGTTGCAGGGCTTTCTGGCGCGCTGTCATCATCGAACATAAAAATGAACGGAGCGGTGCTTGTCAGCATCACGCGGTTGCGGGCAACGGGGCCCTGGTTTGTGGGAAGCTCTATCACCCGCACCCTTGCCCCATATCGCTTACTCACTACATGTGGCGTTCCGTCGCTGCTGGCATTATCAATCACGGTGATCTGTAGCCGCTCTGGGGGATAATCACTGGATAGCAAAATTTCAATCGTCTGCAACGTCTCGGCAACGCGATTGAAACTGAGAATCCCAACCTCAATGTTGGGTAACTGATCGTCGGGAATGGCCGCAGGAGCGTTCTGCATGATTGGGCTGGATGGCAACATTGCTTCAGCAAGATACACCCTTGCGGCAATCCATTACAGGGCGTTTCCTGGCCCTGCGATTCCTTGCCGAACTGCTACCAACGGCGTATGTTAGATCAAGTCTGAATAAGCAGCGGTGTAGCTGCTGCCCTTTTTTTTCCGCTTTTAAAGTCCATGCCCTCTTCCGAACCGGTATCGCTAGTCAAACTCCGCAAAGGCGACCACGGGGTGCTTCTGACACTACCGGAACAAGCCGAACTGAGGTCACAGTGCATCCGGCTGGGCATTTGCGTCGGTGCCCAAGTCCGCTGTAGCCAACGGCTTCCCGGGGGGACAATCATCATCGAGATCGGGCGGCAAGAAATTGCAATCGGCAAAGCGCTGGCTGCGGCGATTGAGGTGAATATGGGGTAAGCGAACCGCTCATTTTCCCCCTCAGAACAATCAACTCTTGATTAAAACTTAGCGATGCTTCTTCTTCCTTTACTGATTCCTGAGCACTGATTCCCAAACACTAATTCCCGCCATGAGCAACCTAACGCCGGACGAAATCACCGAAATCCTTCCCCACCGTGGGCATCGCCACCATAATACTGGCGCAGCAACATTTCTGGAGCAAGGGAAGACACGGCTGGTGTTGGTTGGAAACCCGAACGTCGGCAAGTCCATGTTTTTTAACTACCTAACTGGGCTGTACGTTGATGTTTCCAATTTTCCGGGAACAACGGTCGAGGTTTCGCACGGGGATCATCCCAACTATGCCGTGTACGATACCCCCGGGATTTACGGCGTTAGTTCATTCAACGACGAAGAGTGCGTCGCACGTGACATCGTTCTTGAAGGCGACTTGATCCTGAACGTGGTGGATGCTGTTCATTTGGAACGTGACCTGTTCCTGACGTTGCAGCTGATTGACATGGGGAAGAAAATGATCGTCTGCCTGAACATGATGGATGAAGCCAAAAGTCGCGGGCTATCTATCAACGTCCAGGAGCTTTCGGCACGGTTAGGGGTTCCGGTGCTTCCCACCACTGCAATCCACAAAACTGGGTTCGACCGGATGGAGGAATACCTTGCCCAATCGTGTGTTGGCAACTCCGAGCCATCGCTGCATCGCCGGCTGCACGAACTGCTGAACCGTGTTGGTTCGCAAGCGGAAGCGTTGATGGTGCTGGAAGGCGACGCTATCATTGCCGAACGCCACGGCGTTCCCCCCGGCGATGAACGCGAGCAGATTTATGTGGAACGGCGCAACCGTGTGAACCGCCTGTTGGATCGGGTGGTGACGGCTACCGCGCAGAATCGCTCCATTGCTGCAACGTTGGGCCGGTATGCCACCAGTCCATGGTTGGGGTTCCCGTTCCTTGCTGTTATCCTGTACGCTCTCTATCTGTTTGTTGGAGTCTTCATTGCTGGCGATGTTGTTGACCTGACGGAAGGGACAATCGGCAACCGGATGTTTGAACCCTGGGTGAAAGATCACGTTGCGGCATGGACAGCAACAGAAATTGTGGTGGAGAAAGTTGGCGAAGATGCCGCCGGTGAGGAGACGACGCTGGCCACGCGCACCTTCAATTTTGCGGAAGGGACCGATGCTAATCCGGCATTGTTGCAGCAGATGGAGAGCTTCCGCGAAGGGGGCACCAACAACATCCGCTACAACTTCAGCAGCCCGTGGGCGGTGATTTTCTTTGGTGAGTTCGGTGCCTTCTCCATGACCGTCACCTACTTGCTGTTTCTGCTGTTGCCGTTGGTGTTGGGGTTCTATTTATCGCTGTCGTTGCTGGAGGATTCCGGCTACTTGCCTCGGCTTGCCACGTTTGTGGATCGGGCATTAACGATGCTTGGTTTGAACGGACGGGCAATCATTCCGCTGATTTTGGGGTTCGGTTGCGTGACGATGGCAACCATCACCACGCGGCTTCTTGGAACCGACCGTGAGAAGCGAATCGCCACCACAATCCTTCAGTTCGCCATTCCCTGCTCGGCCCAGCTTGCGGTGATTGCTGCATTGCTGGCAACCGCTGGTACCGGTGCCACACTGGTGTATGTTGCGGTTATTCTGACAGTGTTTATCACCATTGGCACGGTGCTGGATAAGGCACTTCCGGGAACTTCCTCGCCGCTGCTGTTGGACCTTCCTCCGATGCGGCTTCCGCGCCCGCGCAACGTGCTGCAAAAGACATGGGTGAAGACGCTGGCATTTATGAAAGAAGCAACCCCCTGGTTCTTTATTGGGGCGTTGGCCGTCTCGATTCTGCAAGTCACGGGGTTGCTGCAGCAGTGGGTTGATGTTCTTGCCCCAATCACCACTGGCTGGCTGAAGCTCCCCGCCGAAGCATCGCAGGCGTTTGTGATGGGGCTGGTTCGCCGCGATTTCGGCGCGGCAGGGCTGTACGAAATGACCCTGACCCCAATGCAGATCGTGGTGGCCTTAACCACTATCACCCTGTTCGTTCCCTGCATTGCCTCGCTGATGGTGATGCTGAAAGAACGTGGCACACGCGAAGGGTTGGTGATCTGGGTTGGAAGTTGGATTCTGGCGTTTGGCGTTGGCGGGCTGGTGGCACTGGTGGTGATCTAAACTGAAACCCCGCAACAGGGGGGAGGCACAATGATGTTCGGCAAAAAAAAATCAGCAACCGCCCCGCAGCCGCTGCCCGAGCAGGTTTCCATCCCGATACTGAACGGGCAAGCAGTGCTAACGCTGGATGAGCAGTTGGAGCTTGAGGCCCGCACTTGCCCAACGTGCGGCTACGCCATCACCAACCCGATGAACGACCGTTGCCCCCGCTGCTTCGGCGTGGTTCCGCTAAGCGAACACACCAACTGCGGCCAATGCTCGCACCAAGGAAATTGCACCTACGCCGGACGCTCACACTAGCTCCATGCCGAACGATTCTTCTTCGCTTCTTTCCCGCCGGTTCCCCGCGCTAACCCATCGCGACTTCCGGTTGTTGTGGTTTGGGCAGATAGTGTCCATTGCCGGGTCGCAGATGCAGAACGTGGCAATCTTCTACCAGATTGACGCAATCACCCGCTCCAAAACGATGCTGGCGTTGGTGGGGCTTGTGCGGTTTGTGCCGATTGTGGTGTTCGCGCTGATTGGCGGCGTCGTGGCCGATGCACGCAACCGCCGGGGGATCATGTTCATCACCCAAAGCCTGATGATGGCCTCGGCAATCGGGCTTGGTGTGGTGACGTTGTTCAGCGAACAGCTTGACCCGTGGACTCACTCCTGGATCATACTTGGGCTTACCGGACTTACCGCTGCGGCTGGCGCGTTCGATAACCCCGCCCGCCAAGCGTTGATCCCCAATCTTGTTCCCCCCGAACACCTTCCGAACGCAGTGAGCTTAAACACCACAATGTTCCAAGCGGCAATGATTATCGGGCCGGCAATGGCCGGTGTGCTGATTGGGCAGGTGGGGGTGAAAGGGGTCTATTGGTTCAATGCTGCCACGTTCCTTGCGGTGATTGCTGCGTTGCTGATGATGCGCGTTGTGGAACGACATGGCGAGGAACGCCCCCAGATCAGCATTGCAGCAATGTTGGAAGGGCTGAAGTTCGTCCGGCGCGCAAGGGTGATCTACTCCACCATGCTGCTCGATTTCTTCGCCACGTTCTTCTCATCGGCCACCGCGCTGCTGCCGGTGTTCGCACGCGAGGTGCTGCATATTGGGCCGGAGAAGTTAGGGATACTGTACGCTGCCGAGGCTGTTGGGTCGTTGTTGGCGGGAATTGTGATGTCGTCGTTGGGTGATATTCGGCGGAAAGGGTGGGTGCTATTGTGGTCGGTGGCGGCGTATGGCGCGGCCACTGCCATTTACGGCTTCTCGGCAGATTACTGGCTGTCGTTGCTGATGCTTGGGTTGGTGGGGGTGGGGGATTCGATCAGTACAGTGCTTCGGGTATCCATCCGCCAGCTGTTCACTCCCGATCATATTCGGGGAAGAATGACCTCGGTTAATATGATCTTTTTTATGGGGGGCCCGCAGCTTGGGAACATGGAGGCTGGGCTGCTTGCGGCTGCGGTCGGCGCGCCGATGTCGGTGGTGATTGGCGGGATTGCAACAGTGCTTCTGGTGGCCTTCACCGCGTGGCGATTCCCAGAATTACGGAACTATGATTAACAATGGCAGTGCGGTGATTGGGTGGTACTCACAACCTACTCTTCCTGCAAGTGCTTAATCATCCGCAGCAAGTTGCTGTGGTTGGTGGCGGTGGTGTAGTCAACGTCATCCATCACCAAGTGGATGATATGAACCCCCAAGCCGCCACGCCGCATTTGTTCGAAGTAGCGATACATATCCAACTGTGGCAACCCTTTGGGGTTGAACGTTTTGCCGCGATCGGTCAGGGAGATCACGAAGGAATCATCGGCTGTGCTGATCTCGAACTCGAACGACTGCGAGGGGTCGCCACCGTAGGAGTGTTTGATGATGTTCGTGCAGGCTTCATCAACGGCCAGGGCAAGCTGGAACGCGGTTTGTTCATCGAAGCCGAAGCGTAACGCCTCGGCCTCCACAATCTCACGGATGTGGTTCAGCTCTTCGGTGCGTGTTGGAACGTCTTGCCGGAAGCAGATAGTATGATTGGGCTTGTTCTGCATACTGCCGTTAGCCGATCGCTTCGTTACGCTCGATAAACCGTTGCCGTGCCTGCTGCTCGTCATCATAAATCTCATACAGCATCGGGAATCCTAACAGATCGAAGACGTTGTACACTTTTGGCGACATCCCTGCCAACTTGATATCCCCCTGATTGCCCCGAACGTCCTCGATAAAAGCCATAAACACCCCCAAGCCCGCGCTGGAGATATAGGTAAGGTCCCGAAAGTTGACAATGATGTTGTAATTCTGGTCGCTTACCAGCCGCTGCAAGGTTTGCTCAAGCTGCGGCGCAGTGTGGGCATCCAGATACCCGTTCAGGTCCACGACCTGGGCCGGGTGGTTATCGCGGATGGCTACCGTAAACTGGCTCATGTTGTTGCTGTTGAAAAAGAAAAGTTCATTCTGAAGAACTACTGCCACCGAAGCACCACCAGCGTGCTGTCGTCCACAAGGCTTTCGCCCGCCGTAAACTTATTGATTCCCTCGAAGATTGCATCACGCATTTCTTGGCTGGATGGCTGGGCGGTGGCGCCCTGCTCCACAATCATCCGCAACCGCTCGTACTCTAACTCCTCGCCATCAGGGTTTCTGGCTTCGGGCAACCCGTCGCTGAAGAATATGGCGTAATCCCCCCTCTCAAATTTCACCTCCTCCTCCTGCAAAACACGTTGGAACAATGCTGGCTTGGCAATTCCCAACCCTATTCCGGGCGAGCGTGTGAACCGGGCCTCTCCTTGCTGCACCACTAAGGTGGGGCAATGGCCGGCGCGGGCTATCCGAAGCGTCCGTTCTTCATCAATAATTTGCACGCAGGTCATGGTGACAAACCAACGGTTGTCAATGGTTCCGTGCAGCGCGTGATTCACCTTTATCAAAAACTCTTTTGGGGTTGCGCAGGCTCCGGAAAAGGCTTGCACAATCCCTTTCACCATCCCCATGTAGAGCGCGGCACTTGCCCCTTTTCCGGAAACATCGGCAACGATGATGCCGATGGTGTGGTCGCTGAAGGCAAGGGTGTCGTAGTAATCCCCCCCCACAATGCTGGCCGGTTCCGACTCGGCATAGACCTCATGGAAGACACTGTTGGGCATGGTTTTGGGAAGCAACTGAAGCTGAAGCGTGCGGGCAATCAGCATCTCCTGCTCAAACCGCTCCCGCTCGAACGACCGTTGAATCAGCCGTGATTGCTCGATTGCTAACGCAATCTGGTGTGCGATTACTTCAAGGATTGTCAGATGCTCGCGGTCGAACCCGAACACTTGCTCCTTTGCCACAAACAATGTTCCAATCAGCTTATTGCCGGAACGAAGCGGAGCGCCAGCAACGGAGCGGAGTGCGCGGGTTGTCCCGTTCTTCAATGCCCAGCGCCCTTCTCCTGTTTGTCCAATCATCTCCACCCGCTCGTTATTTCGCACCGCTTCGCCGATGGTCTGCTGGCGTGTGGCACGTGCGCTCATCAGTGCCTGGGCTACGGTTGCCGGAAGTTTCGGCGAAGTGCCGTACAGCAGTTCGCGGGTTCCCCCTTCCCCTAACTCAATCCACGCCGCTTGGCTTCGGGTGACATCGCAGGTGATGGCGATTGCGGTGTCGGTAAGGTCCTTGCTGTCGAATGATTCGGTAAGAAGCCGCGCAAAATTTGCCAACGAGCTAACCTCGATATTCCGCCGATCAATCGCCTCGGCGGTGGGAAGCGCAAGCATGGCATTAAAGAACACCGTTGCCTGGGTCACCACCATCGAGACGATGATGCCGAAGGTTAACGAAAGCAACCCCGGGAAGAAGGCATAGAGTGATGAAGCCATTTCAGTGCTTTCCGGCATCAATGGAATGCAGGCGATTCCCCCCACAAGTGCCCATCCTAACAACTTCTGTTTTTGCCGTTTCCGCAGATTCACAATCCAGCCGCCCCGTACCGAAAGCAAAAACGCCATGACCCCCAACAATCCACTGAGCACGTAGGAGACTTCTCGGACATCTTGCAAGTCGCCAAAGAAGGCCACGAATATCGGGATCACCACCAGCACAGCAAGACCGTAGGAGTAGCCAAGCGCGATTTTAGAGGGAGCCAGTTTTGAGCGGTAGCGGTACAACCGCAACACTCCTTCGGCAACCAGCGGCACAGCAATGTAGGCCACCAACGCCACCAACCGTCCCACAATAAACGACCAGATATTGGTCAGCGTGCGGTAATCATCGGAAGTAAAAATCACCAAGTATGCAATCAGCCCACACACACCGGCGGCGGCGGTAATCAGGGTAAGCTGAACGTAGGTTTCGTAGGCTTCGTTATCGCTGGCGATATCTTCCGGCTGAAATAATCGGGCAGCAAAGGGGAGCAAACCAAGCAACGGGAAGAGAGTGCGGAAGAATCCATGCCCAGCATCTAACGGGTCGGTAAAATTCAGCGTGACAAGATCGTACAGCAGCACGCAAGCCCACGCGGCAACAATCACCACAATGGAAACCGCACGGCTCCACCGTGGCAGTGCTATGGTTCTGGTCAGGATTGTTTGCCTGGTTTGGCTCATGGGGCGGGCTTCTTCGGCAGCGTGTGGGAAAGGTTGCAGGAGATAGGGGTGGGACAAGGAGCAAGGTAGATCGGTTCTCTCCTTACCTCCCCCCCCCTCGTCGTGTTCTGGTTACTCCACAATCACCACCCCATCGGCAACCATAGTGATCACTGTTTGCGGCCCGGTAATCTCTTCCGGTTTTGGGCCATTTTTTGATTCCTCGGCATAGTGTTTGGCCATGTCTTCCTCAATCACCTGGCGACTCACCACCCCTTGCAGATAGGCAGTGCGGTCGTGCGAGTCCTTCGGCACAAAGAATCCGTAATCTTTGAAGGTCACCCGCATGGTTCCGGCGTTATCGGTCACCACCAGCCAGCACCCTTTTTTCATGCAGACATCAGTGATGGTTCCGCGCACAAGAACGGTTTGGCCAAACTTCGCGGTATCCTGCATTGCCGTGCTGACGGCCACGGCTGTGGCTGGATCAAGGGTAATCGGCGCGCCGAACGCCCGTTTGGCAGCGGTGTCGGCAAGGGATGCCGCAACTGTAGTCGGTTGGGCAAGCACAGCGGCATTGCCATTTGACGAACATGTGCTTGGCACCGAAAGCAGGGCCAGCAGCGTAGCGATGGTGTAGATTGCCATGCGGTTGACAAAAGTTTTTTCAGATGTTCCCCCATCTACCGGAAACGGGAAACGCCGCGTGTAATCGCCGTTTTTGGCGCGCTTGCGTCCGCACTGCTTCCTGCAATTGGGGCGGTTTTCAGACTCTCACATTGTCTGCGTGGGGCAAAATGGTAATTTTTCGGTTGCTGTCTTCCAGGCCTGTCCAAAACTACCGTAGTTTACGGCAAGGGGAGGATGCTGGATCCGGGTTCTACAACTCATGAAATTGAGAAAGTGATTTATGGCACGTCGAGTCAAGCAAACAAAGTACATCACACTGGCCAATATGTGCGAGTTGTGCGCCAATCCAACAAAATTTGAACTGTTGGGAGAAGCCGCAGGACAGGAGGAAGGGAAACGCTGGGCCAAATGTTCCAAATGCCACCACACAATGATGATTGACATGTTGGTGGTGGAAGGGGAAAAGCGGAGCACAAAGAAAGAAGTAACCGTTGCCGTGGAAGATTGCGTTCCATACTCCCCACGCCAGATTTACACCGTTGGCGATGCCATTTACCACAAGACATGGGATGATGTTGGAACCGTCATCAGCAAAGAACTCACCTCCAAGGGGGGGCAAGCCATTGTGGTCTCCTTCAACAAGGTTGGCGAAAAACGCCTGATTGAAAACTTAGTCTGAAAAACTTAGTTTGGGGTTGCCATTTCAACAGGGGCAGCCCCAAACCACATATCTACACCATGTGGCAGCCAGCAGTAATGCTGCCCAACGCCACAAGGAATTGTTTCCGTGAACACTCTATTCTCGATCCAAAGGGAGGTGAAATAGCTTGATCGGAGTGACCATCCAAGAAGGTGAGTCCATTGACCGCGCACTGCGCCGCTTCAAGAAAAAATATGAGCGCGCAGGAGTGATTAAGGAGTACAAGCGCCGCACGGCCTTTACGAAGCCATCTATCAACAATCGCATGGCCCGCCTGAAGGCAATCCGCCGCCAGTTGCGCATCTCACGCGAGATGGAGTAACAGCACCACAGCCATTGAACGCTACAAACGGCGAAGCAGGAACCAGATTGCTACCCTGCATGGTTTGTTGTTTCGCCGCAAGCGTTCGCGCTGATGAAGCCCCCGCTGCGGTTTCCAGAACCGTCTTTCCGCACACTCAACAGGAATGAGCGAACAAAGGAGTCAAAGCGGTATGAATGATTTTGAGCAGAACTCCAACGACCAACCTCCATCGCAATCGGTGGAGCGGCTGGTTACTAAAGGGAAAAGCGTGCTTGACCTCTGTATCGAACGGAACAAGCTGCTGTGCGTGAAGGGATTTATTGATTGCCAGATTGAGCGTGGCGGCGATTACGTCCGCGTGGTGGAGCAGATGGTTGGGTACATTGATACCGAACTTCAAACCGCCACCGACCGCCACCGACGCAAGTTGCTGACGGAGCTTCAGGGCTATGCCGCCCAGCAACTTCAGTCCTCGCCAGAAATCCCGGTGTAACGCGCCCATCGTCATCATAAGCATCGAACGTTCAACAACAAGCAATCGCCGCATGAAGCCTTACGGTTTTGTGCGGCGATTGATTATTTGGTGAGATGCTCTGCGCGGCTGGTTGGCGCGCAAGGCTATCCGTTCAGCTTCGGTTGTTCTTCGGCTTGGTGGCCGTTGGCAATCGCTTTGGCGCGCCGATCCTTGCGGCGGCTTGCTTCCTCCTGCTCCTCCATTCCGCCATAATAATTGTAGTAGCGGTAGTAGCGGTAGTACTTGTACGAAGCCGAGCCGTAGGTCTGCGACACGTCGAAGTCGTTCAGCACCACCCCAAGCAGTGGGGTGTTCACCCGCTCTAGCCCCTCGCGCGATTTCTCCAAAAACTCCATTTTGGTTTTGTGCGCCCGCACCACAAGGATTGTGGTATCGGTCATGGTGGAAAGGATCATGGCATCGGTCACGGCCCCAATCGGTGGCGAGTCAATCAGGATCATGTCGTAATCTTTCTCAAGATCCGTCAACAACTCACGCATCCGGCGCGAGCCAATCAGCTCCGACGGGTTGGGGGGAATCGAGCCAGAGCTTAAAACATCAAGGTTGGGGATACCGCTGGGGCGAATTGCTTCATCCAAGCGCGCCATCCCGATTAGGCAGTTTACCAGGCCTGGCTCGCGCGGGAATCCGAACACCGAGTTCTGGGTGGGGCGGCGCAAGTCGCAATCAATCAGCAACGTGCGCGCACCGCTTTGGGCAAGGGTGATTGCCAAGTTGGTGCTGGTGGTGGATTTCCCCTCCTGCGGGACGGAGCTTGCCACCAAAATTTTCCGTACTGGTTCCTCGATTGCCGCAAACTGCACAGCAGTGCGTAGCGAGCGGTACGATTCCGAGATAGGAGCCTTTGGCTGGATATGGGTGATAAGGTGGGAGGAAGCGCGTCCGTTCAGCCGCACGGCCAATGGGTCGTCCTTGCTGATGTCGTAATTCAGCATGGTTTCAGGGATCAACGGAATTGCCGTCAGCACCGTGAAACCGTGCTTCTCCAGATCATCGGGGGAGTGAACGGTGGTGTCGCTGTAGGCCAGCAGCAATGCAATGCCCACGCCGATTGCTAACCCCAGAAACGCGCCGGTCAGGATGTTCGCGGTGCGGTTGGGGCTAACCGGTTTCAGCACTGGTTGGGCATCTTCAAAGATGCGTGCGGTGGAGGTGACGGATTGCTCTTCCAGCACTTTCTTGTTGTACTCATCCAGCATATTCTCGTACATCTTTGCCGATGCTGATTTCTCCCGCATCAACCGGTCAACATCCATCTGCTGCTGCGGCACTGCCGACATCTGGGCCACAACTTGGGCGCGCGCAGCGTTGATTGCCGCGCTTTGCGCCCGCAAGGCTTGCAGCGCAACCTCATCTTCAAAAATTTGCTGGCGCATATTTCCCAGCGGAGCAGTTGGCATTTCCCCCTGTTTTGTGGTGGTCATCAACGCTCCAACATTGGAGTTTTTCATCCGAGCAACCACTGGCGACAGCTTCGATTCCAGCAACGTCATCTGGTCGCTAATCACCTTCTTTTTTTGGTCGTAGGCAATTTTGCTGGCACCATCGAACGGAACCGATAACATCAAGTCGCGCTCCGTCTTCAGCTTTGCAATCTCCGTTTGCAGTTGCGAGGCATAGACCCAATCGCCAGAAGCAAATTCTTGGGCAAATGCCGTATCTACCGCTTGGTATTGCTGTTTGGCTTCTTGCAGCTTGCGCGCCAGCGTGGTGGTTTGGATTTGCGTTTGTGAGGCATCGTTATCCAGCTTCGACTTGGCCTGCACAAGGTCGCTGGCCTGCATATCCAAACCGAGGATGTTTTTCGATTCCAGATAATCTTTCAAGTGCAGCTCAATAATCGCTAAGGAGTCGCGCACCTTTTCCATTTTATCAGCCACAAACTGGCGGATTTGCGTGGCTTTGCGGCTATTCTGATCCTTGTTATCCTTGATGTACACTTCGGCAAAAGTGTTGGCAATCAGTGCTGCTTCGTTCGGGTCCCCGGTGCGGGTCACTACCTGAATAACGTCGGCATCTTTCGATGGCTTCACTTCGATAATCCTGCGAAGGCTTTCCACAAGGGCATCAACCACCCGGTTCTGCCGCTCGGGGCTTGCGTTTGCTGCTGTACTCAATCCGCCATATTGTGCTTCCACAATGGTTAGCAACGGAAGCACTGTTTCCCGTTTGGCAGTATCGGTGAACCGCAACGCGATTAGCCGGGTTGCGGTTTTCTCGAAGATTGGGCGTGAGGTAAGGATTTGCAGCTCCTTCTTCAGCTCACGATCGGTGTTGCCCCAGTAATTGGGGTTGTTCAAAAGCCCGATGCTTTGATCCTTCTCATTCACCAACACCTGCAGCGACGATTCATAGATGAAGGGCAATGAGTAGGTGTACCATGCAGCCAGCGAACCCATCACAATCAGGCAAGCCAAAATGATCCATTTCCCACGCCACAGCAGCCCCACATAATCCAGCCATTGCAGCTTGTTCTTTTTCTCATCTACGCCGCGAAGCGTCCGCTGAAGCCGCACCATGTCGGCATTGTAGGGTTGCGGACGCGCGGGGGTAAACTGCCCAGTTCGCGATGGAAGCCGCGACTGGCCGTTCCCGTTGTCGCCGTACTGGAAATAATCGTTTGATGCCATGTTCAGAAACTTCACTCCTGGGCGTGTGATAGCCCGGCAGCAATATAGGGCGAAACGGCCATTGAAGAACCACTATCAAGGCCATTATGCTTGGCGGCGTGGCCATGCTGTTCGATGACATCTATCCAACATCACTTATCGCTTTCTCCATACCGCCAGCAAGTTTGTTCGGAACCGTTGGAAGGGTGTTGGGCGGGTGGCAAGATGCCAAGCATAAAACAGCAGAAAGATCAGCCGGCGGGTGTAGTTGGCATCCTGCAGAAAGTCTAACCGAACAAGCCGCAACGCAGGGTGAACACCCTCCATTGCCCTGGGGGTGTTCAGCCGATGAAACGTTGGCATCACATCAATCTCCCGCACCCGAAACAGCGTGCGCAGCAGCGCATTCTTCAGGCGAAACGGGAGCAATCGGGGAAGCGCGATAAAGGGGCTGTGGGTGTTTGTTGTCAGCACCATCACATGGCCGCCGGGCTTCAGCACCCGTACAATTTCGCCGAAGCTGCCGGCAATGTCGGGCAGATGCTCGGCAACAAAACGGAGGGTGATAAGATCAGCACTGGAATCGGGAAAGGGGAGCTTATTCGGCTGCATCAACACAAACTGAGCGCTGTTTGGATGTTCGGGCGGAACGATGTCGGTTCCGATAGCGCTGGCCGCAAGGTGGCCGTACTCCATCACCACGGTGTTGGCCCCGCACCCAACATCAATCCAGACAGATTGCTTCTGAAGTATCCCACAAATCGCGTTGCCCCAAACTTCCCAGCGGTGGCGGAACGTTGGGTCGGTACGCTGGATAATCCGGTCGGACCACTGGCGGTTGATAGCGTGGGCGTTGTTCGTCATGCGGAAAAACTACTGACTTCCAGCCGATGGAAAGGAAAGGAAGTATCAAATATCCTCCGTTTTCACGCCTCGCTTCTCTCCTGTATCTTGCCGCAACTTCTGGCTGAAGGCTTCCGTAGCGGCGCGCCATTGTGCCCACTGCGCAAGCGCATCCAACGTAGCGGCGCGGCACAAACCGATCCCACGAACAACCAACGAATCTCACTTTCCTTTTTTTTGGAGCAGGCAATGGAAATGGACAACGCACAAAGCATCCGCAAACACAAAATCAAATTTCCCGAGATCAGCTCGCGCTCGTGGGAACACCCCGCCGACCGTGCCGCGCTTACCACGTTGCGGAAAGTTCCCGGGCTTGATCTACTGCTGCAAAAACTTATCGGTGCCACCACCGAACGCTCTATCCGTTTGGTCTCCCTTGCATCGGCTGTTCGCGTCACCGAACGTCAGTTCGGAAAAGTCAGCCTGCTGTTCGATGAAGCCTGTGGCATCCTTGATGTGAAGCAGAAACCGGAGCTGTTCGTTTCCCAAAGCCCGTTCCTGAATGCCGGTGCAATCGGTGTCGAACGCCCCTTTATCGTCCTAAATTCCTCCTTGCTTGATTCCCTGAACGAAGAAGAATTGCTGGCGGTAATGGCCCACGAACTTGGCCACTGCCTAAGCGGCCATGTGCTCTACAAAACATTGCTGGCGTTGCTGATTCGGTTCTCGGTCTTTGCCAGCAACATTCCGCTGGGGAACGCCTCCATCATTGCCATTATCGCCGCCCTGCGCGAGTGGGACCGAAAAAGTGAGTTAAGCGCCGACCGCGCCGAAATTTTAGTGGTGCAGGATCCCAACGTTAGCTACGGGCTGTTGATGAAAATGGCTGGCGGCCGCCATATCGAGCAGATGGATTACAACGAGTTTTTCCTGCAAGCTGCCGAATACGAAAAAGGGGGGACAATCCTTGACGGTGTGTTCAAGCTGCTGAACCTGATAGGCCAAACGCATCCCTTCCCAGTCATCCGGCTCACGGAGTTAAAGGGGTGGGTGGATAGCGGAGCCTACGGGAAAATTTTAGCAGGTGAGTACGTCCGCCGCGATCAGGAGAAGAACGCCAGCGCGCGCGACGACATCCGCCAGGCAGCCGACCAATACAAGGAAGACATCAATACATCGCAGGATCCGTTGGCCGAGACGCTCCGCAATGCCGCCGCCAACATGGGGGAAACCGCTGGCGAGATGGGGAAGAAAGCAAAAGAAGTCTTCGACTCCATTTTTGGAAATGGCGGGAAAAAGTAATTCGCGAAGGTAGGGTGAAAGAAGGGGGCATCCGCTACTCCATGTTGCTGGTGTGAGTTGCTCTTCAAGTACCAATTTCACTGTGATTTCACTGTGCCGGATACGAGAGTTCTTATCCGGCATTTTTTTGCGCTACTTCAATGCTTTAGGGGGGGGGCGGCGGAGAGGAGCGAAGCAGCGGGGCAAGCCAATCTTGTGGCGTTTCGGCCTATTCAACTTTCACTGCCTCAAACCGGTAGAGTTCTGCTTCCTCGCGGCGATAGGCTTCGGTATCCAGCCCGGCTTTCAGCCCAAGTTGTTGCAACAGTATAGTCCGATCCCAGCCTTGCTCGGTAGCAACTTGCGGAAGGAACAGCCCCGTGGTTGTCCCCACGCGAAGATAGACCCCATCGCGCCCGGGCTGAATTTCAGCAGTATCCATCACCCTTCGGAAGCGTGACAGCACGGTGACTTCATACTCCAACTCTGGCAACTCTGCTGGGGTGATTGGTTGGAACCGGGAGTCCTTCAGCGCGGCCATTGGGGCAACACGCTGCACCGTTGCCAGAAGCGACCCATCGGGGATCACGTAGCCGATACAGCCACGCAACGCCTTCCGCTTGGTGATGGTGACAAATGCCGGATACTCCGCCGCAAGCCCCGCCGTTAGCGGGCGGTATGCTGGCGGCGCAACTCCGTTGACGGAAGTTTCCACCATGCTGCGCGCTACTTTCAGCAGTGCGGCCCGCTCGGCATCGGTAAACGTGGGGAGAAGAAACCCCGGCGTGTTGCCTTTCAGGATAAGGCCGCTTAGATACCCCACAACCCGGTCGGGGCGCGATGCCCCAGCCGCAACGTTCGATGAGTTCATGTAGCGAAGCGGGCGGGCTTGGGTGGCACCAAGTTGCTCGGCAGCCATCATCACCGCCATCACCGGCCCGCCACCGCAGGCCTCCCACTGTTTCCCGAACAGCCGCATCCCCATCAGGTGGTAGTCGAAGCGGGAGAACGCTCCAATAAGGCTGCTATCCAGCACGGTGGCGGTGTCGTGGCGGTGATAGTGGGAAAGGTCGCTGCTGGCAACCAGTAGCACCCGCTTCCGGGAAGCACGAACGGCCCTCACCACAGCACGCATCAGCCGATCCACGCTCGGGAAATCCTGGCTTCCCATCACCACTGGCACAATCGGAACGCCAGGCTGCACAGTCTGCAGAAACGGGAGCTGAACCTCAATCGAGTGCTCCGGCGATGCGGAATCCCACGCGTGCCCTATCTCGGAAAATCCAACGTTCTTCTGCCCAGTTGCCACCAGCCGTGCCAGCGCGGTATCAACCCGCACAACCCCAAGCGGCGTTGCGTACCCAAGCCCGTTAAAAACGGAGGCTCCGTAAAAGTAGCGGTAGTGGCTGGGGGAGATGATGATAATGGCATCGTAGCTTTTTCCTTGCAGCTGGCGGTAGGTTTCCCCGGCAACCCAGCCGCTGTACGGATAGCCCGCGTGCGGGGCAACAACGCCAACAATTTCCTGGTCAACTGGCTTGGCAGTGGTGGTTCGTAAAAATTCACCAACCCACCGCCGCAACGTATCGGGGTTTGTGGGATAGAAGGAGCCAGCCACCGCCGGGGCGCGAACTCCATGCTGGATAGAGTTCCCAGCGAACACCCTTTCCGGCACTGATGCCAGCCAGAAAAGCGAAAGAAGCAATGAAAGAAACCGGAGTTGGTTCATCTGGAAACTGGGGAGCAGTTGGTTGGGGAACATAGAGTTGCCGGAACATAGAGTTGCCCGAAAATAGGCAACAGTATCGGAAGCCAGCGTTCATGCACTCAGCCGTTGCATCAGTGTTGCGGCCACCAAGCGGCGCGCCAGCGTTCGGCACACACAACTTTTTCACAAACTTCCCTTGCACACGCCCCACCGGATGCCGTATGTTTGCGCTCCCCCCCCCAGCAATCGTGCTGGGGGAACCAGTAATGGGCGATTGGCACAGTTGGTTAGCGCGCTTCGTTCACATCGAAGAGGTCGCAGGTTCAAGTCCTGCATCGCCCACAAAAAACGGCTATTCTGCAAAGAAATAGCCGTTTTTTATTCGTTACTGTCTGAATAACTGTCCGTTTTGCACGTTTCACGGAACCAAGACAAGTTTTGTCCTAAACAGGAACTACCGTTTCTTGCTCCCTAATCGGCAGTATTGCCAGATAACCACCGCCCCCCCCCGTTTTCCATTTTTGCCACTTTCCTTGCTCCCTATTAGCTTTTTATGGAGTAAACCATAGAATCACCTTGACCCTCTGAAATTTGACTGCAAAAACTATTTTTAAGTAACCAAATGTTAAAAAGGTATTCAGAGGAACACCTAATAAGAAACCCCGCAATCTTGCTGATTACGGGGTTTGGAAACGTTTCCAATAACTTTTAATGGATTCACAGAAAGAACGATCTCGCAAACTCTTCCCATGTTTCTACACTATCATTTGCCGTTATTATTCCCGAACCCCACCAATAACCGATTATCTGTTGCTCTGAATCTGTTTCTATCCTATCGGGAAGAATGCTGAATAACGTTATAGCGTAGTAATGGGAATGCGAAAGGGAACTTCCCGTTTGCCACTGAATACCGTTCGTTGTGTAGATAATCAATTCCCCTAATGGTAACGGCTTCCCAATCTTCTTTTGTAATGCTTGCGCTATCTCTGTGAAGGTTTCCGGCACTGGTTCGGGAATGAATCCTTGTGCTTTCGACCTTGCACCGTGAAAGTGATGTTCCGCGTTTTGCATATACTCTAACTTGCCCTTTGCTTCTGCTATCCTTATTGCTTCGGTCGCCAGTATAATTAACTGTTCTTCGGAAAAACAACAGTTCAACCAATCCCGTAACGATGCAACCCACAATTCAGCATCGTTGAACAACGGTGTTACTATACGACTAATGACAATTTGCTGTTGTGATAGTGGTAAATCGGGATTTTCTAAGTAACGGCGCTTCCTCTCACTAACATGAACATACGTTCGGTTGGTAGGAAGTTCATCACTTGGATAGCATACGGGAATTGCGTTCGGCTCTTGGCCGTGTGTGGTGTTGAACATGATAGCTTTTAGGAAAAGAAAATTCCGGTTGTCCTACGGTGCTATCGCAACCGCCGGGGGATTACTCCTTACCCGCAACCGGAAAAGATTCAATGAACGATAGCTTTTAGGAAGTAGCAAGATAACCGATTGCCACCTACCTACAAAATGCTTACCTTCGATTGTGGTTTAAAGGGGTTCGGTTTGAATGCTTTGAGCCGTATGCAATAGTCCGTTCTGCCGGAGTGACAGAACGGACTATTTTTTTGCTTTAGTAAACTACTTTTGTAAACGTTTCCAACTCAGTTGCAGTAGTAGGGCAAGATTGGTCGCGAAAGGTAGCTTGTTATAGCGCGTGTGCGCACGTGTACACGTGTACGCACGGAACTACTGTAAACGTTGCCAACTTAGTTTCGATCTTCGGTTGCTAACTATCATATACGCACAAGCATATATGTTTTATTCCTCACAAGGTGGCGTGAATTATATTTGTTGCCGTAATCGTTCCGCTTCCTCTCTTACCTTTGAATCCAATTCCATTATCAACGGTTCCTCTTCGGAAGCACAATCCCAAGCATCGAACATTGCCTTAGTTCTTTGGTAGTTTTTAGGTGTAATTTTTTTGCTTTGCCTTTCTAACTCTAACTCCCTTCTGTATTTGCTTCTGTTGGAAAGGTATTGCTCCATTGCGAGAATTACCTTTCTTTCTGCTGCCGTTGTTCCTTCTTTAAGCATAGCTACACCCTTGCCTTTCTGTTGGATTATGGCTTTTATTGTTCCTCTTGCTTTTTCTACGTCGAAATAACTTTCTTCCCATTTGTTGACACTCCATAAATACTCTTCCTCTAATCCTAAAGACTTCAATTTTTGAAATGGAAGTTGTTCGCTTAAACGATGAAGAAACCGTTTTTCAATTCTTGAAGCATTGCCAGCATAAGGATAACCGCTTTCTGCCTTTTTATCGTAAAAGACTAACTTACTTCTACCGTTCCCAAATTCAACCGTTTGTTCATCGTTCACGGTGCTTCTACTGTATCGGGGAAGTGATAGCAGTTTGGAATTATAATTCCTAACTTCTGAATTGAGTTCAACCGTGCTACCAATATCTAACCGTGATAACGTAGCATCACCTAACGGCAAACCGAAAAAGTCCGATAACTCTTCAATGGATTCCCTAACTTCTGAAAGTGTTAGAGTTTTGTTGTTGTTACCGCTCTTGAACGTTGCCAAAGAACCCGTAAGCCATAAATTTTTTCCGATTGTCGCAACCATATTTCCTACTTTACCACTTTCCCGTATAACTTCCCCGCTGTTGCAGTCTATTGTTTCTTTTGGATTATCTAACAATGAAGTCAATCGTTTCCGTTCGTTCGGTTCCTCTGTATTGATTGGATAATAAACTTTTATTGTATCGTACATTATACTTCATCTTCACTCCATAAATCTAAATCTTCGGTTTCTTCTTCTGTTGCAGTATCTACAAAGGATGACAGGGGAAAATCTTTTCGGAACTGTTCATATCCTGCTAATTGCTTTTCTACCTTCTCTAATCGCTTTTTTAATGGAGTAACTTTTGCTTCAATGATTGCATCTAATTCCCTTCCCGTTACTGTTAGATAGTGGTGAGTTTCCCCTTCGGGATAATGTTTATTCATCGCCGCCCCCGTGTGCTTTGGCTTTGAAGATTTTCAACCATAGAACGTTCATATAGTACACGGCGACCGATTTTTTTCGGTACTAATACCCCTTCATTTTCCCATCGCCACAACGTGGGAAGTGTTACTCTTAGCTTGGTTGCCGTTTCTTTTCGCGTGTAATATCGGGGGGATTCCCGTTGTTGTAACTTCGGTTTTTCTGATTTTTGTTTGTCAAATTCAGCGGCCACCGTTTCCGCTACGGTTTGCTGAATTAACTCTTGTAATTCGCTTCTGTCAATCGAAATGATAATTCCGTTCATAATGCTTAATAAGGTTATTTTTGCCCGTTCGTTTTCTTACGCTACGAATGCAAAATTAACCCTATTAAACCACCGGAATCAATCGGAGTTTTTACGGAATTTTTACGGGGTTTTTACGGGGTTTTTACGGGGTTTATTATTTGCTCAGTTTGTGGTGATAGTTTCGCTTCTTTCTTGACCTTACCAAACCCCTCACTTGTAAACTCCTTTCCGTCCTTCCATACGAAATAATTAGCCGCGAATTTGTTCGGCTCTGAATTGCTAACGTAGGGAATGATTATGCTTTCCGTGAAATGCTTCAAGTCTGATTGTCTATAAGGCCAAATGAGTTTTCCCGTTGGTTCATGCACTGCTAATGACTGTAAAAATTCCCTTACTGAATCAAACTTGGATTCTTTCGGTAATAAACGGGTTACGTTATTCGGTTCCGGCTTGGCTTTTTTCTCTTCTGTTGGAAACGTTTCCAAAAGCCTTTTCTTTATCTCTCTTACTTCCCTCAATACTTCATCACTTGCACCCTGTTGAATATAAATGTTCCAAACTTCTAACGCTTGCTCCGGCGAAAGTTTTTCGGTTTTAATTTTTAATTCTTCAAAGTGTTGTAATTCGCTCCAATAAGAAGGGCGGTTTCTTGCTACATATCGGGCTATCACAAATAATGAATCTTCTTTTGTCATTCTTCCCCCCATGCTTGCCTAATCTGGCGTAAACTATCTTCACTTGTTGGAACGATATATTGTTGAATTGTTTTCAACGTGTTCCCCGTAATTGCGCAAATTGCTTCTAATGATACCTTGTTGGATAGTAGAAGATTCGTGACCGCCGTCCGCTTACCCGTATGACTTGAAACTAATTGCCATTTTGGGATTTTTTCTTCAATACGTTTAGAACCCGAATAACTTACGACAACTTCCAATTCGTTCATTCCTGCTAACTGGCAAACTTCTTGTATGTACTTGTTGAACTTCTGGTTGCTGATTTTTGGTAACGTACCTTCCCAGCGCTCCCAAATATCTTTCGCTCTTGGATGTAACGGGATTCTGATTTCCTTACGGTTCTTTTTCGTCACCAAATGAAAATTATCCCCCTTTCGATGTTCCGGCTGCAATGCTTGACCGTCACTAAATCGCAATCCCGTATAGCAGTGAAATAAAAAACCGTCCCTTACTCTTGCTAATCGTTCATTGTCGGATAGGTCAAGTTCCCACAACTTGGTAAGTTCTTCCCCTGTTAGATATATCTTTTGTGAACTTTCCCCTTTTGGTAGATTCTTTTTTGTAAATCGCTTGTAATCAGCATGAACGGGAACCCCTTTTTGTTCCTCACCCCATCGAAGAACCGCTCTTAGATGCTTCATAATTTTTTCTAACGTTGCGTTTTTTACTTGCCGAACTTTTAGCAAATAATCCTCAAAACTTTTGAAGAAAGGAAGTGTTAGCGTTTCCCATGTTAGGTTTAGTTTATAGGCTTTGTTGAATGCTTCCAAATGGTTTTTTATACTACCATACAGAGCAATCGTTGCGGGCGCAAACGTTGCGCTATGGGATTCTCTGTAAAGATCAAAACCTTCCCAAATGGTTATTGGTTTCTCTTCTGGCTTGCTTGGCTTGGGATTCAATCGCTCCGCTATCCGTTCCCTCAATAGGCTTTTTGTTGGAGCAATTCCATTGTTCACCAATCGGGCGTATTCGTCTTTTATGGCAGTTTCGATAAACAAAAGTCTATCGTTGACCGATTTTTCAAAACGATAACCCTTCTTTGCACGTTGCTTCTTTTGATCCCATTTGTTCGGTTCAATGCTTTCCCCACTGCTAAGGCGAATCCTTTCACTATCTACTCCAATCCTTACCGAAACGATTATCACAGTCCTTTCGGCAGTTGGTTTGTCAAGTTGAAATTTGATCTTTACCATGCTACTTCACTGTCTTTTTGTTTTGTAAACGTTTCCAATATCGTTATTTGTAACCAAATGTTAAAAATAACTTATCTTAATCACTGTCTGTCTGTCTGTCTGATTTACTGCAATATAGTGAACTTTTGCCAAACTCCCTGCAACTACCAAAACAAAGAAAACACGCTTTTCTTTGCAGATTCACGGGTTTTCTTATTAGGGAAGATTACAGAGAATGCTATAGGTTCAAGTCCTGCATCGCCCACAAAAAGCACCGATTCTACGGTAGAATCGGTGCTTTTTTATTTTGGTTGTCTGATTGGTAGGAAGTTTTGCACGTTTGCCACGCTGGCTCTGGTGCTGGGACGCGCCGCTTCGTCTGTTTTTTCTTACTCTCCCGTATCGCTTATGTCTCTTATTACCTTCATCAACCACGGCATCCTTCCGTTTACCGGAAGAGAGGGGATTGCTGCACGAATAACCGAAGCCGTTGACCGCATCGCCGAAGCCCCCGGGCTGCACGCAATGCTGATGACCGGCGAAGCTGGCGCGGGGAAAAGCAGGCTGATTGAAGAGGCAATCCGCCGCGCCGAAGAATCTGGCGTGGCGGTGATCCATGCCAAGCTCTATCCAGAATCCCCCACCGCCATTGCGCCAATGCTGAGCAACGCAATCTGGCGTTACACCATGTCCCACCCCGCAATCAATGTCAGCACCGACGACACACTCCCTTCGGTCGCTTCGGCATTGCGGCGGTTGGCACGGCTGCGGCGGCTGCTGCTGGTGCTGGAGGATATCCACCTGATAACTGGCGAAGGGGTTCCCCAACTTGGGCTGCTGCTGCAAGGGCTCAGCGATGAGCAGATGGTGCTGTTGTGTGCTTCCCGCCCGGTGGAAATCCCCGTTCGCGGCGTGTTGGAGCCGTACCTTGTTGACGAGCTCCCCCTTCCGCCACTGGATCGCGATAACATCCGGGAATTGTGGATCCAACTGTTCGACGATCCCCCCAGCGATACAGTGATAGAGGTGGTGATGGCGGCCACCGCTGGCAATCCGTTGGCAATCCGGTCGGGGCTGCGTGGGGCCCTGAACGCAGGGACAATCGCCCGCGACGCACGCGCCGGGGTGTGGCGGGTAAGCAACATCGGCACAACACTGAAAAGCGTTCTGGAGCGTGGCGTGGGATCGCTGACCGAAGGGATGGCGGCACACCTGCAACCGGAAGAACGACGCGCCGCCAGCAGCATTGCGGCGTTGGGGGAAGTGGTGGCGCGCGAATCAGCAGCAGCCATGATTGGGGGGGACCCGCGAACCATTGATATCCTGATGTTCAAAGGGATATTGACGCAACTGGACTCCTTGATCCCTCACCTTTCCGGCAACGCTTCGGCCTCGCCATTGCTGGCCTTTACTCACTCCTTGCTTCACCGCCGCTTGGCCGATGACCAGCAGGCCGACATGGTGAAATTGGTGGAGGTAATCGCCGCAGGGCTTCCGCTGTTTTCGGCAACACCGTTCCAAACTATCGCTGCGGCAACGGAGCTTCCCCAGCTTCCCGTTTCCGTTGCACGCGACGCAATCCAGCGCGGGTTGGATATCGCCCTTGAGCTTGACCAAACCGCTGATTGGCCGCTGGCAATGCAGGTGTGGGATGGCGCGCAGCAGCTGTTCCAACATATCCGGGAGCAGATGGAGCCGGACCAGCGGCAAACCCTGAACGCGCTGCTGCTGATCCGCCGTGGGAACCTTCTGCACCGCGACCACAATGCACTAAAGGTGGTGTTAGATGAGCTTCTTGAGCTGACGGCAACCCCCGCCAGCGACCAGATGTGGTTCTACCGTTTCTCCGCTTTAGTGAATCAACATCTGCAGCACTATCACCGCACCGGAACGCCCCACTTTGAAGCCCGAGCAGGGATTGAAGCATTGGTGAAAGAACGCCCCCAGCTTCAGTTCACCCAATCCTACGTGGCCTATCTGTGGCAACGGCTCTACATCGGTTCGCTGGAACACGACTATCCAACGCAGCGTGCAGTGGAGGCGATGATGAATGACCTGATGGAGTCGGAGCAAGCCAACGATGAGTTCCGTGGAATGCTCCGCAACTCACTCTATCCAATTCTGATTGACCTGTTCGAGACGGAAGCGGAATTGGAGGCCCGGTTGCGGATGCTGCAGGAGCTGGAGCAGATGCCGCACAACACCCACTACCCCGATGTGCTTCACTGCAAACTTGTGCTGCTGTTCACCATCGGCAGAATGCACGATGTGGCAGCCACTGCACAGGAAACAATCCACGTTGCGCGCGAACGTGGATTGCTGCAGAACCTCTATTTCGCGCTCCGGTGTCATGCCACAGCACAGGGGATGGCTCACTTGCCAATGGAACGCCTTGCTGCCGATGCCGCCCAGATTGCCAGCACCTTTGCCGAACCCCACACCCAGCTGCAACGGGATCATTTTGCTTACCAGCTTTCCCTTGCTGCAACCGTGCGGGGTGAGTTCGGTTGGGCCGAACGGTTCGAGCAGGAATACATGAGCGATTGGAAGAAATTCACGCCGCTGCACCGCAGGGTTGTTCACGCCATTCAGCATGGCGATGGATTGCCGGAATTGCTGCAAGAAGAGATACCGGAAACCCCACAGAATGGATTGCTGCATCGGCTGATTACGATGGTGGTTCAGCAGAACGCCGCCAATGCCGCAGTGTTGGCGGAAGAAATCAGGACATCCCTTTCCGAACCGATCCTTACTCTGCCTAGCCTTGTTACCAACCGCGCACTGGTTGCGCTGATTCTTCACGCACAACAGTTTGCCCCCCTTCACCCCCTTACCGATTTGCTTGCCCAAGATCTGCCGAACGCCATTGCTGCAGATCTAGCCTGGTGCCAACAACAGAACTTGCCGTTGGCAATGGCCGGCGCACTGAAGCAGTTTGAATCGGTGATGCCGAAACGCGAGGCCACACGGTGGCGCGGTGTGCTGCAAGGGATGATGCGCGACGCAGCCCAGCATCAACAAGAACCGGAGCAACAGCAGCTGGCATTGAAGATGATTGGGACGATTGAGGTTCACCCCCCGAACAGCGAAGCGGTGAAGCCGCGTGGCGAACGGCTACGGGTGTTTTTGGGGTTGTTGACGTTGGATGCAATGGTAGAAAAACGGCTAACCCAACGCGAACTCTATCGCCTTGCTGTGCCAGACATGAGCGACCCCGACGACATCCGCAAATCAGTCAACCTGACGGTGTACCGGCTGCGGGAGCTGATGGGACATCAAGCAATCCTTACCGATGGCGACACCCCACGGCTGAACCGTGCAGCCATTCAGGTAGATATTTTGGATGCCTACGACCACCTGCAAAGGGCAACCCGCGCACTATCGGAAGGTGGGTTTGCGCGGGCGCAGGAGGCATTGCTGAAGGGGATAGCCATCACCGGCGGCGAAGTAATTTTCCCGACGTTGTTCGAGGAATTTTTCCAAGCCGCACGCCAAGATTATGAGAACCGTGTTTGCTCACTTACGATTCGCACCGCACGCAGCCTGATTCGCGAAGGGGATAGCATCCGCGCCGAGGAGCTTCTGGCCCACGCCGTAACCGCCATGCCCAGCAACCATGAGCTTCGCGAGCTTCTGCACGAAACACTACGCAAACTTGGCCGCAGCATAGAGGCCGAACGGGTGAGGATGGACGCAGGGAAATAGGAGAGGAGGGCTTCAGCGTTCTGGATTGCATGGTCACCACATCGCCATTGCTCCGTCACCGCACCGTCATTGCTCCGCCCCATGTCGGGGTCTTCGACGAGGAGTCTTCGACGAAACAATCTCGCGGGACTTCTCCGAATGATATTGAACTCACTGCCCACCGCGAGATGGGCTTGCGCCGCTGCTTCGCGGTGCTTCCTCGCTTCGCTTCTCGCAATGACCTGAAGAAGGGGATGCCGGATACTCCCTGGCTTTGGCTCCCTCTCCCATCGGGCGAATGGTGATGTTGGTCGCTGGCCGCGAGCGGTTCACCGCAAGCGGGATCGGGGCCAGCGACCCGAAGATGTTCGACTTCTTGCGGAAGTACTACGGGAACAGCTACCGCGATAGTGCCGATTGGTTTGATTTGGCGGTGGCGAAGCCCTACAAGGAAGAACTCCCCTCATTCTCCCCTTGCCTATCTGGCTATAGAATCGGAAGTTCCCGCATGAACCTTACAACCAACGATACTGCTGAGAATACCGCTGCACAGTGCAGCACAACCATAACCAACCTCAAACAGGAGGACAGAGCATGAACCGAGAACGAAGAACCAACACACGCCAGCGAAGCCGCGCCCCGGCTTGGGTTGCCGTTGCGTTGCTGCTGCTGCTGCCTATGGCAAGCCATGCCCAAGATGGGCAACCCCGAAGCCCGTATGCCGTTGGCTTTACAACGGTGGGTGTGCATGAACTGTCTGGATGCAAAAAGGGAGTGGGCGACATCACCGGAACAGTTCACCCAATCGGCAAACTCTCGAACAAGCCAAATGCTCCGGTGGGTTGGCTCCTTGATAGAGTACGTTGCGACACCGCACCACGTTGGGTTGACCTGTTATTGGTCACCTCCTCGAATGGGATGATCCCACCATTGGAGAATGCCGTTCGTTTGGGACCAAGCAGAGAAGATTCGTGGACAGTGTTTGTTGGATCAGGAGATTTTGACAATGACGGGTATTTGGACATTGCTCTACGAAGTGTGCTTGCTGGAGATGTGTCGCCAAAGGGAGAAGACATTGCCACTGTCTATGTGATGTGGGGAAACGAACGCGGAGAGTATAGCATACTGGATACAACGGAATTAGAGAATGATGCAGCAATGTGGACAGCAGCGCAAGAAGGAGTAACAGGAGATAGTGATGGGGATGCTATTGATGATCTCGTGATCCGCAGTGGGATAGGTTTAGATAGCACAGGGAAACTGATGAAGACAGCAACAATCTTAGCCTACAAAGGAGGGGAGCGATGGGGAAAGCAAGGATCTTCACGCCGTGCATCGTGGCGATGGTGGCGTGTACCGAAGGTCTTGCCATCGAACTCATTCGGATACTGGGAACGCCGGGATGCGGACTGCGACGGGGTTCAGGACCTGGTGATCTACACGAACAACGTGTTGGGGGGAACCGGTGGCCTTCAGGTGATCTACGGAACTGCTTCGGGTGGCTTCCCCGATACCACCGCTATTGACGTGCTGGACTTTACTCCGATCCGAGGAGCGCGATCGGTGCTTTCCGACGTGACCGGCGATGGCGTTCCCGATCTTGTCGTCGGATGTGGCGAACGCGATGTGATCGAAGTCTTCGCAGGCAAACCAGGGCAACGATTGCAGGAACTCTACGGCACCGGAACCGATTCCGCCGATCGTGCTACAGGTCGCCGTCCGGTTCGCCCCTGGGCACACCTTTCGCTTCCCCATGCCATCAACGATGCTTGGTTCCGAGGCACTGCGGCCTTCAACCTCGGTGATGCTGACGGCGACGGTGTGGATGAAATCTGGGGCGAATCCTTCCCCTACATCATGGGCTACCGTGGGCTTGATGCACTGGATTCTTTGGGGGATATTATCTACCGTGGCGAAGTCCACTATGCCTACCGAATCCGTGATCTGTACGTCAACGGGTTTCCGGTGATTGTCTTTACCAACAATAGCCGCATCGGCTACTACCGTATCGTTGAGCCACCCTTCCCCAACTCCTACACCAGCTACGCACTCCCCCACGATCCTGACTTCCGTTGCCAGCACGCTTCGGCAGTGGCCGATGGTGATCCCGTTCCACCATCGGCGGCATTGGCGTTCACCGTAGAACCCAACCCTGCCACCGCTCAGCAACGGATAACGTGGCAACCGACCGACGGCACGGCAACCATCACGGTTCATACCATGCAGGGCGAACCAATCTGGACAACTACGCTTGCGGCTACCAACGGCGTAGCCATCTGGCAAACCGATACGCTTGCCAGCGGAGTTTATACGATCACACTCACTATTAACACGACCAGTGAAACACAGACAACAACGATCACACACTAACCTCTTGTACCATGAAACACCTGCACGCAACGCTTCTGCTCTTCTGCCTATCGGCAGCAATCGCCTATGCGCAACCCACCAGTGAGGATATCCCCTACTGGAGAACCTGCGACACCTGCTTCAAAGGGTTCGACATCCACTGGGCCGATACCCTGCGGTTCCAACTCGGGGTCGAGAATATACCCTACCCTCAGATTGCCGTGACCAAATACAGCGCAGAGTTTATGTACGATTACGGCATCCCGTCGTCGTTGGCGCGCTATGCCGACCCCAGCCAGTGGCGACCGCCCGAGTACGGCGCACGGTTTGACGATAGCCTGTACAATGAAATCTACAGGTATGCCGATAGCTTCGGACTGAAGATCATGGCGGCTCCGTTCGATATTTTCAACCTGGCGTTCAGCGCTCGTGGTCTGGAGTACTACTTTCGGCAATCGGAGGTGAACGACATCCCGGGCTACAGCCACCCGAGGAACTCGTGGGAGCTACCTCCTGATTTTGCGCCGTTGCGTCTTGGGATGACGCTGCACGACATCACACGGAAGTTTGTCTCGGGTGTGGAGCTACCGTATCCGGCGGATTCAGGGGTGATGTTGATCGCTGGCCGCGAGCGATTCACCGCAAGCGGGATCGGGGCCAGCGACCCGAAGATGTTCGACTTCTTGCGGAAGTACTACGGGAACAGCTACCGCGATAGTACCGATTGGTTTGATTTGGCGGTGACGGTGTACATTAATACTGACCCTCCGAATAAAGATCGTTGGGATCATCTGGGCAGCACCGACACCCTTCTCTACGCCATCTCCTACCACCGGTTGGACACGTTGCAGCGGGGGGCGGGGGATTGCAAGTGCCGCTGGCACGTCCCGTTCGATACCTTCGCCGTTCGCAAAAGCGAGTATCTGGCGGCTTCGAATACTGCTGTGGAGATGGGAGGCGGGAATGATATCAGACCCTACCGCACGATTCGTCGGTTGCTCAACTTCGAGCGGTATCGGTACAAGAAGGAGAACAGCAGCGATTCGGCAACGAGGGCGATTGTGGAGTATGGGAACCCGCTGGGGTGGCCGTCGGATTCGGCGGGGCTGTATGTGCTCACGGGCCAAACCTGCTACACCCGTTGCGATTCGCTGCTAACGGTGCTGAAGAACGCGGGGAAGGTTCCCGCCAACGCTTTTACGATGCACACATGGGTTCCCGAAGAATCCGACTTCTTCTGGGACATCTACACCACCAACAAGATGCCGCTAACGTTTCTGCGCAGCAGCATTGATGTGCACCTGTTGGCAATCGTCGAGCGTGGCGATCTGGACACACTGGCGAAGGATAACATCAGCAGCATGTACAACGACACCACCCGGAACCACGCGCTACGCCGCATCCTTGGGCAGTTATCGGTGTTTGATGAACCGAAGCCGCAGGAGTACAAGTATCATCGGCATATTGGTTCGGTAATGCAGCGTGCGGCTTGGGCGATAGACCCGAATTGGTTAGCTGGAGGCATCATGAGCAATCCGTATAGCAAACCGCATGAGTACCGGGTGTTCACCGGGGACTACGATTCGCTTGCGTTCAAAATGGCGGGGTTAATGATGGAACATGCCTACGCAATCAACGGTGCAATCCCCGCCGCGTTCGTCAACCCCGATAGCATTGATGGCGGCATGAACAACGACTACTACGGCGACTTGATCTGCCGGAATGACACAGCGGGATACCAGCGATACACCGACAGTATTCAAAAGAGGATTCAAGGCAAGAAGATGGGAACCTGCGGAATGGTTCAGATTGGGCGGTATAAGTATTTGGACTTTGCGCCGCCAACACCCGTCTATTGCAACGTGCAGGTTGGCGGGTGGCTTGATTTTAACGACAGGGAAGGATTTAATAGCCGCCAGTGGGGCGGCAACAGCGACCGCCGCCCAACCACTCCGAACGAGCAAAGTGCGCAAGCCTGGTTAGCAATAGCGTGCGGGGTTGATGGCATCATGTTTTCCGATTTAGGATACAACAGCATTCACCTCGGCATCTACAACCCAACCGACACCATTGCACGGGAGTATGATAGCGTGCGGTATCATAAACCGGGAACATGGCCAAGCCACTACAAGGGTCCCAAAATCTGGTGGGGCCAAGCCAGCAAGCGTGCAGGGTTAGTAACGCTGATAACAGACCTGAAGACGATCATCCCCACCTACGAACAGCTTGACCACAAAAGCCTGCAAGTAGGGGTTGAGAAGGTGAACGGGACCACTGTGACATTCAGCGCGATACCGATGCTGGACACCGCCTACACGATCAGGGCAAAGAAGCAGAAGGATAGCGCGGGGAACTATCAGCCTGATGGAAGCGACTCGCTGCAGAACACCTATCTGGAAGTCGCGATGTTGCACCCCAGTCCTATCGGGAGCTTACAGGGGGAGTTGGCCAAAGGGGTGACGTATTGGGTTGTTGTCAACAAACGCTGCTGGCCTGACTCGTTAGCAGTGGTGGCGGGCGATAGTGGGCTTGGCGCGATTGATGTCCGCAAGCCGGTGTTGAAGTTGAACAACGGCACACGGGCGATCTCCGACAGTGTGCGGATAGAGATGGTGGGGCCAGATTCCGGCTGGAGCACCACCGTGGCATGGGGTGCCGATCTTGAGCTTCCGTGGCTACAGCCCGGCGCGGGATGTATGCTTCGTGTCACCCCAATTTCCGATGGTGTCTCGCGGCTTGGCACGGCATACAACAACGCGGTGCGGTCCATGCACACCGCAACCGATAGCAGCAAGGGGGTGCAGCTTGTGGTGTACCAGCGGGATAGCTTACTCTACTTGCGGGTGATGGATTCCACGGGAGCAATGTCGCGGGCATTGCCCATTGGGCATCTGACTTCGATATGCAACGGTTGCCCAACCCTGCCTTGGCTACCGTGCGGAGCGGCTCGGGGCTGTTAGTTGTGTGGGAAATGATCCATCCGAATGGCCACAGTGTTTGGGGAACGCGAATCAACACCCTGCCGAAGGTGGCAGACACAGCGGTAGATCGCGATGCCTCCTCACCATTCCGTATTTCCCCCCCGATCGCTCTTCCAGCAGGGATGACACTCAGTGCCGCAGTGACGGGGATTGATAGCGGCTGGATTGTCAGTTGGGCATCAACCCAATGGGCGCAATCGGTGGCTATCCGCAACAAGGCAAATCTTTCCACAACCAGTGATATTTCCACAATCCAGCAGGCAAAGCCATTCTCGGTATTTGGTTGGTCAAGGGACTCGTTAGTGGAGTATCCAACGCTTGCCTATCGCCGCCGTTTTGCAACCTACGGCAGCGACACCATCCCATCGCAAGTGGCATACCTTGCCTATCAACAGGACCCTATGGGGGTATTGGATGAAGGATTGATTATGGCGCATCCCTTGTTTGCTTCTTTTCCAACTGGGGCACGGCCACTGCTTCGCGTGGGGCCTGGCGAACACGTCAGCGAAGGGTTGGACTACTGCGAGTTTCGCCATCCCTGTATTGCTCTTGATTCGCTTCGGATTGGTGTAGCGTTCGAGGCGGTTAGGGCAACCCAGGATATTGATATTATCCTTCGGTTCCGCGACACCAGCCTGCGGCGTATGGCGTTGCAATCGGGTTGGTGGCTAACCCCTGCGTATCGCTGGGGCCAACCTGGGCGGAAGTATGAACGCCCGTCGGTAACGCATTTCCCAACGGCAGATAGTGCTTCGTTGCGGAGCAATCCACAAGGGGGGCTTGTGTGGCAATGGATCAACTCGCCCGATAGTGCAGGGTTTCAGCAATTCCTCTATCGCTATGGCCGCACTGCAAAGGAGGGATTCCCCGATGGCCAACACCCCACAATGACGTTGCTTCCGTATCGCCGGAACGACCCGTTTCCGCAGGGGAGCGTCTTCTACCGTGGGGAAGATTCTGCACAGTTCACCGGTGCCCGGAGGGCAGGAGGAACTGGCATCTACTGGCCAGGGTTGGTGGAAAACAAAACCATGAACCCTTCCCCCTTGTTCGCTAAAATTCCGAAGGGGACAATCATGGCCGAAGCACGGTTGCGGGCAGGGTTCCTTATGGGGCCATGCCCAACGGCTGACCCTGGCAACCATCATTTCGATGTTGCAATCAGCTTCCCACCAACACCGCCACAACCTCCGTTTGGTTTGCCGCCGGGTTTGCCGCCAATCTTCTTTGGACCAACCACTGGGAAGACCATCGTGGACTCGATTGATGTTGTTCACCGTGTGACGCGAACCGCAACGTTCCTTGCCCCAAGCGGAAACGTGCCGATTAATCGCCGCGCAGTGCGTAGCCAAGACTTGGTGAGCTGGCTATACACCAAGCCCTACGACTCGGTGCTGCAGCGCGAAGCCGATATTCTGTTCATCACCGAATTGGTGCGGAACTCGGACACGGTGGTGTTATGGCGCGGCGATACTTTGTCGGCCCGCACAATGGCCGATGACACGATGGAGGAAGTGGTGACAGTTCCCGTTGGTGGCTATGCTGCACAGGGCACAGAGGTCTATATCCAGTTGCGGCCGGTGTTGACGCATACGGTTGAAGTAGAAGCCTCGACGGAGTTTGTGTTCATCGAGCAAGAATCAAGCGGGTTTGCGCGGCGTGTGAAGTGGATGGAGGAGAGAACGAAAGATCAGGGAAGCCGGGTACTGCAATTGCAAGTAGTTCCCAATCCAACTGTTGCCGATAAAGCGCAGGTGCAGGTGCAAGTTCGTGATGCTGGCAAGGTTCTGCTTGGCCTTTATACCATCTTGGGTCAGCGCATTGCCGCGCTGCCCGATTGCGAAGCCGACACCGGAGGCATCGTGAGCCAAGAGCTTGACCTTCGCGGTCTGCAACCCGGCATCTACCTTCTGGTAGCCGAGCAAGGCCGCCACAAGGCTTCGGTGAAGGTGACGGTGGTGGGGGAGTAAAAAAGGTGGCTGAACATGATGAGATGAACCCGCCGCGCCTCCTTCGCACAATCTTGAAAGGGGCGCGGTTCTTTTGTTGCGATAACTCCTATATTTCTGCACCATTGCGTAGAACATCATGCGTACCTCCACTATCCAACCGCGCTCCCTACCGCTTGGCCCCAAAGGACGGCCATTGGTGGGGGTGCTTCCGCAGATGCGCCGCCGCCCGCTTCAGTTTATGGCCGAATGCGCCAGCACGTATGGCGATGCGCTGCAGGTGAAGATTGCCCACCTGCACGCCTGTTTGCTGAGCCACCCCGACCTTGTGGAAGAAGTGCTGGTGACGCACAACCGGAAGTTTATCAAACCTCAGTTGCTGAAACAGGCATCGGAGGTGTTGGGGAATGGATTGCTGACCAGCGATGGCGATTTCTGGCTACGCCAACGCCGCCTTGCCCAGCCGGCATTCCACCGCGACCGAATCGCCAACTATGCCGAATTGATCGCCGCCTTCAGCGACCAGTTAACCAACCGCTGGGGCAATGGCCAAACGATGGATATCCACGAAGAGATGATGGGGCTGACCTTGCAGATTGTGGCGCGTGCGCTGTTCGGTGCCGATGTTGCCGGCCACACCGAAACGGTTGGCCGTGCGCTTGATGCCGCACTGCAACGGTTCACCGAACGGATGAGTTTGATGCGGCTGCTGGATCGCTTCCCGCTTCCGCGCAACATCCGGTTCCGGCAACGGCAACGGGAGCTGGATGGCATCATCTACGGCATGATCGAATCGCGACGGCAAAGCAAAACGGAAAACGATGACCTTCTTTCCATGCTGCTTCATGCACAGGACACCGACGGCAGCCAGATGAGCAACCAGCAGCTGCGCGATGAGGTTATCACCCTGTTCCTTGCCGGGCACGAAACCACAGCGATTGCCCTAAGCTGGACGTGGATGCTGATAGCCCAACACCCAGAAGCCGAGGCGCGCCTTCACGATGAACTTGACCGTGTGCTTGGCGACCGCCCCCCAACCCTTGCCGATGTGCCAAACCTTCGCTGGACGGAGATGGTGGTGAAAGAATCCATGAGACTGTACCCGCCTGCGTGGCGAGTTGGGCGCGAGGCGGCAGAGGACTGCGTTATTGGCGGCTACCAGATACCGAAAGGGATGCAGGTGGTGGCAAGCCAGTGGGTGATCCACCGCGACCCACGCTGGTATCCGAACCCCGATGCTTTCTTGCCCCAGCGTTGGGATGGCGACCTTGCGCGGCAACTGCCGAAGTTCGCGTACTTCCCATTTGGAGGCGGCCCTCGCCGCTGCATCGGCGATGAATTTGCCAAAATGGAAGCCACGCTAATCCTTGCCGCTATTGCCCGAAAATTCAAGCTGACGCTAATTCCCAACCAGCAGATTGATTACTTCCCCAGCATCACACTCCGCCCGAAATATGGGATTCAGGTGAGGGCCGAGCGGAGGGGAGAACGGTGAGTTCTATGAAGATGGCCTTCTTTACTCTACTCCCTTTGCCTCGGTTGCTTTGTGTGTTCTGGATGAATTTCCCACTGTGATCCGCCAAGACATCAACAAACATCTATGACGACATCATCACACCAGACCTGTCCCCAGTGCAGTGCCTTGTTGCTCCCCTCCGATGGTTACACCGTGTGGTGCCAGCAGTGCAGCTGGAATCTGCAGCCAGCGCAGATTGACGTACCGGACACCCTTATCAACCGGCTACATCTTCGGTTTGGGGATCGGTTAAGCAAGCGGTTGTTTGATGAATTACTGGCCAGCCCAAACTTGCGGCTTGGATGGCCAAATGCTTGGATGATCGCTGGCGAACTTGTTCATCAATGGGTCGTCAACCAATACCGAGACATGATGTATGCGTAGTTGGCCACCGCTTACGTGGCATCTGCTTCCCCTCTGCGCTCCCCACTTTTGATACACCCCAAACCCCCGCAGCCGATGTATCTTGCACCCTGCAACCAATCCTTCTGACTATGCCATACACGATTGACAACCTGGTAGATAACCGCAACCAAGCACTCTACACCGAGATAACCGCCCAGCTTCCGTTGCAGTTGGAACCCAGCACCATACCGTATTGGGGATCGCAGTTCGGCCAAGAATCGGCCACCATTTTTATGGTTCCCACCGAACACCCCATTGCCAGCTTCACCCACGAGCTTCTTCACTTGAAGCTCCGGTTGGATGGCTTAGTTCGCCCAACCGCCTTCACCGCTCGGCAACTGGAAATGGATACCGTGAACTTTTTCTACAATGAGTTGGCGCACCACAAAATGTTCCCCCTGTTTTTGGGAATGGGGTTCCAACCGAATGAGTTCTACAGCCAATTGGATGCCGCCCAAAGCCACGACCTGCTGGCGATTGACCTTGCCCGGCTGCGGATGCGCCGCCGCGCCGAACGCTCACTACTGACGGGGCTGGACGTTGCCCGCCCCTACATGCTGATCTATGCTCCTGCCGAGCTTCGCGCCAGCATGGTTCGCTACGCCCAGCAGCTTGATGAGCTGGCCGACCGCCGGTTTCTGCGGATGCTGGACGACACGTTGATTGAGTGGATAGAAACCGACACGCTGGATATGCGCCGCACACTGGCGCGCATCTATCACGCCTGTGGCATCACCGATGTTGGTTTTGGGTTCGATAGCGAAGGTGGCGACCTGGTGCTGGCACGCGAAGTTGCGGCCTAACTCACTTCCTCTGGATTCAACACTGCCATGATGCAGATGCACTTCAACAACCGGAGCGTGAACAACCCCGTGATGCGCGTGGTGATCGGGGTAATCGTGATTGCCATTGTTGCCCTGCTGTTGCTGCTGCTGATCTCGGTAGCCGGGGTGGCGTTGGTTGTTGGCGCGGTGCTGGCCTTGGGGTTCGGGGTTCGCCGGTTGCTGCTTGGCAGAACATGGAAACGGAACAACCAGGAAGTGATTCAGGAGGCAGAGGTGATCGAGTCAGTTCAAAAAACAACGCCCACAGGGGGAAAGCAACTGGCGCAGTGAAGGCGCTGCTCCCATCCTTCCCCCCCCCTTTTTTTTTACGCCCCCTTGTCCCCGCCTCCCGCTTTCTCCTTGTAGCGATCCATGATCCTACGGACGTAGGTTCGCGTTTCGGTGAACGGAGGAATCCCACGGTACTTTATCACATTGCCGGGGCCGGCATTGTAGGCAGCCAGCGCAAGCATCACATTCCCCTTGAACTGCCGCAGCATCAGCTTCAGATACCGAACGCCCCCTTCCAACGATTGATGCGGATCGGCCGGATCGCTAACGCCCATGGCTTCGGCAGTGGTGGGGATCATCTGCGTTAGCCCCATCGCGCTATCCACCGAGATTGCCCCTGGGTTGAAATTCGATTCCTGCTGAACCAGTGCTGCAATCAGAAATGGATCTATCTCATACTTCTGGCTTAACTGCTGAATTGCATCACCATACGGAACCTGCCACGTTAGTTCAACAACAGCATCGGACCCTTCGGCTACCAACACATCGCGTGAACGGAACGCCCGCTCCTGCACGGCGATACTGGTTTTTTGTTGATAGCTGGCCCGCTTGTTTTTGCGCCCTTTGGTTTGGCCAACTGTCGGGTTCCAGATCATCACCGAGACGATGGTGTTGCCAATGCGGTGGGTTCCCCGCGCAATCGTCATCAGCCCCCCAGTAGCCGTGTCGGTAAGCGCGACGGTTCGCACCGTGAAGGGGATGCTGTATGTTTCCCGATACCATTCCACTAACGCCTGCAACGAGGAATCGCTGGTGTATTGCCGACCAAGCGTTGGCTCCTCAAGCTCCTGCCATCCAATGCTCACCGTTCCCCCTTTCCCCCCTTTCAATCCGAATGGCGGAGCAAGCAATGGAGCGCGGTTGGGTGAGTTCAAAATGCGGAGATAATCGGTGTCGGGAAGCGTTTGCCGCCAAGCAGCCGTGACAACCGCCAGTGCTTGGGCTTCTTTATCGAGCGCGGTGGAAAAACGGAGCGGAGCGGGAGGAGAAGGTTTCCGCACAGGGTGAGTTTCATCTGCCGGAACAGTTGGCGTAACGCCGCTGGTGGGCCCGCCAGTTACTGGGGCGGATGCAGACGGCAGAAGCTCAAACAATATTTCCCCAAATTCTTGTGGGATGTGTTGCCCCGAAGCCGAGCCAAGCAGAGCAAGGGGAAGCAGCAACGCGCTGCAAAGGATAACGTGCTTTATCGAGAAAAAAGTCATCTGGTTTTGTACGAAAGTATGGTTGGCAACGCCGAAGGCTGAACCTTGCCAGCCTGACGGGGATCACGCCCGTGAGTTTCCCCGCCCTGTGCCACACGCGATAACTCACCGTGGCTGTTGATCGCCCCTTGCGTGAGTACGCGTTCAGAGTTGAAGACACCAACAACCTCTGGCTCCTGACGATATGCCCATCACTTGCCCCGGCAATTTCACCGGGGTCACGCACACCGCGCAACCTACAACGTGATGCCGCTGGGCAGTATTGCAGAAAACAGCCCGCAAGCTACCAGCGGTTACGAAATTGGAACAGGGGTGCGGCGTAACGATTTGCCAGCCCCAAGCCGAGCAAGCATACTTGGCAATCGGCACTGAAACTCTATTTTCGGCACGGTTGATTGCTGGCAGCGCACGCGCCAGCGAACGTTCCGCCGGTTGCGACCGTTGTTGTGTGGCGGTTTCCGCACACTGAACCAACTTCACCGAACAGATTGTACCATGAACGCCGACATTTGGATAGATCGCTTGTACCAGGACTCTGCGCTGACCGAAAATTTGCAGGATCAGGACGCGGAGCGATTGCTTAGTTGGGCCGAGTCGCAACTGATGGAGTGCGACAGCGACGGGGCCGCACGGCAACTGATGGAATCCATCCGCTTGCTGGACAACTACGTGAGCCAGGGGCGGACGTTCGATGAGCTTTTCCTTGCGCTGAAAGTCAACACCCCGGGGCTGCATCCTTCCATCCCAGCGCAAGCCCCAAACAGTGCCGACCCGAATTTGTTAGAGCAATACCCGATTGCCGACTCCATCTCCGATGAGCAAACTGAGGCCGCCGAGTGGCAAAGCGATGAAAGCTCCGCCAACGGCAACGCCACCAGTGAAACCACTGGCCAAGCCAATGCCGAAACCGATGGAGATACCCCGGCGAACAACAGACCAAACAACTCCGCTTCTGCCGATTTCACAACACCCACAACGACAACCCTATGACCCGTTCGCGACGCAGAGTTATCACGATTATCGGCATTCTGCTGGTGGTGGCCGGGGTGCTGACGTTCATGGAACGCCGCCGCCGCGCTGCCGAGCATCATCTTGGCGGCGGCAAAGGGAAAACGGAAACCAAAACATCCCCTGCTTCCCCAAGCCCCCCAACAACCGGCACGGAAACAACCTCACTTCCCGATGCCAGCCTTGCGGTGTTTTTCAGCGACACCTACGCCAACGACCCCAGCGTTGGCCAAGCCGACCCCAACAATATCGATCGCCACCTTGCAACACTGCTTGGCACGGCCCGCGCCACGATTGATGGAGCCTTCTACGAGCTTGAGTCGGAACGGATTGCCGATGCACTGATTGCCGCAAAACAACGGGGCGTAAAAATCCGATTGGTGGCCGATAGCGACTACGAAAAAAATCCGGAGATGCAGAAAGTGCTGGCCGCCGGAATTCCGGTGATCTTCGACGGGCGTTCGGCACTGATGCACAACAAGTTTGCAATCATTGACGGCGCGACCATTTGGACCGGATCGTACAACGTCACCGATAACTGCGCGTTCCGCAACAACAACAACGGGCTGATGATCCGCTCGGAAGAACTTGCCGAGAATTACACGACGGAGTTCAAGGAGATGTTCGTGGGGAACTCCTTTGGTGCCCGCTCCCCTTCGGAAACACCACACACACAGGTGAAAGTGGGAAGCGCGACCATCTACAACTACTTCGCCCCGGAAGATGACATCCCGCCAAAGCTGACCCGCTACCTAAGCATCGCAAAAAAAAGCATTCACTTCATGGCGTTTAACTTCACCGATGGGACGATTGCCGAAGCAATGATTGAGAAGAAGAACAGCGGGATCCAGGTGGAAGGGGTGATCGAGCGGCGCGGCGCGGAACGCTCGGTGATGGGACAGCTGCAAAGCGCGGGAATCTCCGTGCTGAAAGATGGGAACAAGTATGTGATGCACCACAAGGTCATCATTATTGATGGCGAATGGACTATCACCGGCAGCTACAACTTCACCGGATCGGCGGCAACACAGAACGATGAGAACATCCTGATTATCCGCGACCCGGCGGTGGCGAAGCAATTTGAAGAAGAATATCAGCGGATAAAAAAAATGGCCGAAGAGCCAGCCTGATAGCAAGCAGGCAATTATTGAACGACCAACGCACCGATGCCGCTGCCAGCAGCATCGGTGCGTTGGTTGTTGGAAGCATCATCCCAGATATTTCTTCGGGAACTCGAACGCCACAAACCGTGTGTTCGTTGGGTTCAGCTGGCCCCACTGCTGGGCGGTGGAATCGAACCGAACAATGCCGCAGGTGGGGATGTTCTCAATCTGCTGGGCGCCAAGCTGGTTGGCCAGCCACGTCATGCCGGGGTTGTGACCGAACAGCATCACCACCAACGCTGTTTCGGGCAAGGTTTCCGCAACGCGCAAAATTTCCCGACTGCTGGCATCGTACAGCCGTTCGGTAATCATCAATTCTTCCAGCGGGTAGCCAATTCCGGTTGCAATGGTTCGTGCGGTTGTTAGCGCGCGGGCGGCGGGGCTTGTGGCGATTGCGTCGGGGCGCAGATTCTGCTGGGCCAGCACCTTCGCCATAAACTCCGCATCCCTGTGGCCGCGCCCGTTCAGTGGCCGCTCGAAGTCGGTAAGCTCCGGATACTCCCAACTGGATTTAGCATGGCGGCAGAGGTAGAGAGTTTTCATGGGAATATTGGTGGTTGGTTAGTTCCCCACAGATGGGGCATCACCCCAGCGCATGGGGCATCACCCCAGCGCGTTGATAACGAAGGCAAGCGCAAACGCCACCACCGAAGTAATGATCCCATACAGGAAGATGGTGTAGCCCCGCCGCAGCAGTATGTACTTCTTCCCCAGCACGCGCCCCAGGAAGTAGATGTCCTTAATCATTGTGCCGTACAGGTAGTCGCGGTCGTTCATCATCTCGCGTACGCCGTAATCGAAATCGTTGAGCTGGACGTTGTAGAAATTGCCGAAGAACAGCAGGTTCACCCGCCGCTGATGAACGTCGTCTGTGGTGAAGGTTCCGGAACTAACTTGGGGCCGGGTGGAAAGCACAGCGAACACAATTGTTGTCACCGACGATGCCAGCAAGATCAGCGTGGGGACAATCAAGTACACGTTGTTCTCTAACTTCGCTGCCAGCACCGATAGCACGATGGAGATAATCAGCGTGTTGATGCTGATAAGCACGCTGGCCTTGTCGTCGGCCATTTTGCTGAGGTTCATGTGATTCTGCGAAGTGATCCTGAACATCGTCTCAATCCCCCGCTCGGGGCGTTTTGCCTTCTCCTCTTTCAGCCGCAACTTCTCCTCCTCAATCCGCAGTTTCTCTTCATCGCTCAGCTTTGCAGGATGCGCGGTTGCCAACTCTTTTGCGTGATCTTTCGCATGACCCTTGGGCTGCTCTTTGGTCTGATGTTTATGCGTTTTTTCGGTAGCGACCCCGCTGGGCTGAGTGGGTTCTGGCAACGGCTTGGAAACCGAATCCAACGCGGCCACAAGCGTTGCCGGAAGCGCGGCTTCTGGTTCCCCCTCCAGCAGTTTGTGGATCCGTTTCTGCACTTTCTCCACGTTTGCTTTTTTCCGTTCCTCAAATTGGCTGCGGGCGTAGCGTGTGTAAAATCGGTGACCGGTAAGGAACTCAAGGTTGTTCTTCAGCCACTCAAATTCGGTGTACGTTTTTTGCAAGTGAATGCCCCACTCGGCACGAAGCCGGTCGGCAGAATCCATGTAGCCTTTGCGCCCGGTGTGGCTAAGGTCGGCATCGCACAGAACCGACTCCAGCATAGTCTGCGGGTGGGATGGATATTTGGTGGCCAGAATGCACCGCTCCACCGCTGCAATGTTCTGCTCGGGATATCCATGCCCCGCCAGAAACGTGCGTGCCATCTGCGCACCAACTTCTTCGTGTCCGTTATAGGTTTCGGTGTAGCCAACATCGTGGAACCACGCAGCAACAGCAAGGATATCCTGATCCTCCTGGCTTACCCCATCGCCAATAGCAATCTCCGAAGCAGCAGCCACCACATCCAATGTGTGCTGTAGGTTGTGGTAGGTAAGCGTGGGGGCAAGGCGTTCAGCAAACAACTGCTGGACGTGCTGGGAGGCCTGCGTGATAATTGATACAGTAGCAACCATGGAACGTGTCCCGAAGAGGAAGAGGATCGTGTGAAGCTCACTACGTGAAGTAGCAACAACGAGATTGCGCCGAAGATAACCAGATGGCCGGAGTTAGCCCGCAATGCCGTAAAAGATAGCGTCTGAATTCTTGATCGGATAGCAACTTGGATCTTGTGGCTTGCGCACCCGCTGCGTGTGGCGTAGTTTGCGCCCCTTGCGTATGCCAGCAACTAATCAGCATATCACCAGCAGCGGCCTACTGAACCAGCAGTGGCTTCAGCGTATCCTTGAACTTGCCGAGCAACTGGTTCGGTCGGCTCCCCAATTGTGGGTAGCGGAATCGGCGATTGTTTCGCTGATGCCTAACACCGAGGGATCAGCGTCCGAACTGTACGATGTGCTTGATGAAGAAGAGCGCGCACGCGCCGTTGCACGCGCTGTGGATGCGTTGCGCGCTGTGGTTGCGCTGGGCTACACGCTGGAACCACAAAGCAACGATCAAGAGGAAGAACCAGAAACTGAAGAACCGAACATTGTTCTGGAGCAGCTGGCACAATCGTCGGCGGGGAACTTGGGGTCCTTGCTGGCGTTGTGGCGCGCCCGGAAAACTGAGCAATGGGCGCGGTATCCAAACATCTACCGCATTCTTGGCAAGCGGATTTTAGACCTTGGTGAACCGATCCTTGCTTACGATGTTCTGAACGAGGGATTAGAGTATTGGCCCACCGATGTGCGGATGCGCCAGCTGAACGCGCTTGCCCTTTCGCGAAGCGGCGCAACCGACAAAGCCAACGCTATTCTGTTCCAACTCTATCAAGAAGGCCACACGGATGAGGAGACCTTGGGGATGCTTGCGCGAACCCACAAGGACCTGTGGCAACAAGCCCGCACCCCGGAAGAAGAGCAACGGCAGATGCAGCAGTCGTTTGAGTATTATTTCCAGGCATACCAACTCAATCGTGGCTACTACACCGGCATCAACGCAGCAACGGTGGCACTGCTGGCCAACAATAGCAGCCACGCCCACACGATAGCCCAAGAAGTCTATCAGATGTGCATGGAGGAATACCAAAGCTCTCCCGATGCCGCCAACAACTATTGGCTAACCGCCACCCTTGCCGAAGCTGCGCTGATTCACGGGGATATTGAGGAAGCCGGGCAATGGTACAATCGCGCTGCCACGCTTGGCCGCGGGAAGTACGGCAACCTGAACAGCACACGGCGCAATGCTTGGCTGATTTTGGACCATTTGCAGCTTGACCGCCACACCATTGACCAGTATTTCCAGTTCCCAACCGTGGTGGTGTTTGCCGGCCACATGATTGACCGCCCCGACCGCCCAATCCCACGATTCCCGCCAGAGTTAGAGGGACCAGTAAAACAAGCAATCCGCGAATTGTTGGTTGATCTGAATTGCGGTATCGGCTACTCATCGCTGGCGTGTGGTTCCGATATTCTGTTCCAAGAAGCGGTGTTGGAAATTGGAGGCGAGGCCCACGTGGTGCTTCCCTACAACCGGAAAAATTTTATTGAGGATAGCGTCGGATACCCCGCCGAAGGGAAATGGGAAGAACGGTTTGATCAAATCTGCCGCGAAGCAACGGAAGTGCAAACCGCATCGCTGCAGAAAATGATGGGGGGAAGCATGTCGTTCGAGTACACCAACCTTCTGCTGCACGGGCTGGCCACGATCCGCTCCGAACAACTCCAGACACGGCTGGCCCCGGTGGCGGTGTGGGATGGAAAGCATGGCGATGGGGTTGGCGGAACCGCCAGCAGTATCGAACATTGGCGAGCGTGTGGACGACACGTAGAAATCATTGACCTCCACACAATAATTAGGCAAGTGATGGAGCCCCACAATGCCCTTAGCGTGATAAGTGAGCAGCCAGCAAGGCCGGCCTACGATGAAGACGATGATGGGCTACGTGCCGAGATGATCGGAATGCTATTTGCCGATGCCGTGAGCTTCAGCAAACTGACTGAGGAAGAGTTGCCGCTGTTCATCCGCACCTTTTTGGGTGAGATTGGCGACCTGGTCCACAACTCTGAGCACAAGCCGATCATGCGGAACACCTGGGGCGATGGGCTCTACCTTGTCTTCCCCGATGTTCGCTCCACCGGGCTGTTTGCGTTGCAGTTGTACGAACGGATCTGCACGGTTGATTGGTCCACACGCAATCTTCCCCCAACGCTCAATCTGCGGATTGCCCTGCACGCCGGCCCCGTCTATTCCTGCATTGACCCCGTTACCGGAAATCCCAACTACATTGGCAGCCAAGTAAGCCACGCTGCACGAATCGAACCTGTCACCCCGCCGGGGCAGGTGTATGCCAGCCAAGCGTTTGCCGCGCTGGCCGCCGCCCAGCGCGTCACCGAGTTCACTTGCGATTACGTTGGCCAAACCCCACTGGCAAAGGAGCATGGGACCTTCCCGACGTATCTGGTGCGGCAAAATGTTGGGGGGTGAAATTCCCCTCGCTTCCCCTCGGCACACCCCACGTGCCAACGAACCCATTCCCCCCCCTTCCAGCATCACCAGTTATGCTGCCTGCCTATCCCCTTTCTCTTGTTCACCATCTGTGCCGCTTTCCATCGTTCCTCGTCGTTGCTTGTGGGTTGGTTGATTTCTGAAAAAATCACCCGCCCTTCTCACCCAGTGGGGTGAATTCTCTCACCCTTCTCACCCGCGATGTTGCAAGCGTTGCCGAACAGACAAGCATGACGGCAGCGCAAGATCAATCAACCAAGCAACACACAGGGAAACAGAGCAATGCCAACACACACCACCACACAATCGAATATGCGAGATAGGATCGTCACCGCTATCATCCTTGCTTGCTTCGCGCTTATCACCATTGCAATGGTGAGCTGCGGGAAGGCCGGAGCCGAGAACGGAACAACACCCCAACAACAGACCACGACCGCCACCCCGGACTCCGCAAGCCAACACGCTTCCCGCGTCGAGCGGGGAAAATATCTGGTCACGGTTGGCGCATGCAACGACTGCCACACCCCAATGAAGATGGGACCAAAAGGGCCAGAGAGGGATATGGCAAGGATGCTTGCTGGCCACCCAGAAGAAGTGGTGCTTCCTGCTCCGCCAAAAGTGGATGGCCCCTGGGGGATGGCGTTCACCGCAATGACCGGAACCGCCTACGCAGGCCCCTGGGGCATTACCTACGCCATGAACTTGACCCCCGACACCGCCACCGGGCTTGGCAACTGGAGCGAGCAGATATTTATGCTGGCAATTAAAGAAGGGAAGCACTTTGGCGGCTCGCGCCCAATCATGCCGCCAATGCCGTGGGAGATGTACAAGAACATGACCGACGAGGATTTAAAATCCATCTTCGCGTACTTGAAATCTATTCCTGCGGTCAAAAACAAAGTGCCAGAATACATGCCACCAGCTGGGCCAATGGCAAGCAAATAAGGGATCGGATTTTCACTCAACATTCAACACTCAACACTCCATATCAGCCACCTACAACTCAATAACCACCATGTTCACACGCATAGTTTTTCGACTACTCATTCTTCTTGGTGCCTGTGCCCCAGCATGGGGGCAATGGACGCAACTGCCGGGGCCATCGGGGGGGGAAATCCGCTCGCTGGCGGTGCGCGGCATCAGCGCAATCGCCGTTAGCGACCAGGGCAACGTCTTCCGCAGCGACGGCGCAAACTGGAGCCAGCTTCCAGAGATGAACGCCTTGCAAGTGTTCTGTGTTGGCGGCGCGTACTACGCCGATGATTTCGGCAGCTTGCTACGCTCAACGAACCACGGGCAGACGTGGCAGGAGACCGGCCTTGAGCGGTCAATCATGAGTATCCTGCGGCTGCAAGGCAAGCACACGGTGCTGGTTGGCTCGGACCGCATCGGCCTTTTCCGCTCAACCGATGGCGGGCTACGCTGGGATTCCGTTGCCGCATTTGGCGTGGCCAACTACCTGATGGATTTGGATGCCGATGAAGAGTATCTGTACGCGCTTACCACCGGCGAAGGGGGGGGAAGCATCCTGCGGCGGATGCACGCCGACAGCACGCAATGGAGCAACGCCGCTGCCACACTCCCTTCGCCCAACATCGCCACACGGGTTGAGGTTGCCGCTGGCATTATCACCATCTACTACTATAACGATGGGATATTCCGCAGTGCCGACGGCGGAACAACATGGCAGCCACTTAATGCTGGGCTGCCAACACAAGGGACAACCCTCAACGATTTCGCCTCCAACTACAAAGGGCTGTTTGCTTCCACTTCGCGTGGAGTGTATAAACTGAAAGGGGAAACATGGCAACTGGTGCTGCCACAGCGCGACGCACTGCTTGTGACCACCAACAGCGACGATATGGCCGAACTGTGGGCGGCCAGTTCGGGAGGCGTTTTTACTGGAGGGATTGATGGGGAACAGTGGGAGGAAGTGAACGCGGGGCTGAACGTCCACTCCATCAAGGATATACTAACCGTGGGAGATGGTGGGGTGGTTTCCGCAACGCCTGCCGGAATTTTCCGCAGCAGCAACCAGGGGCTGACGTGGGATCATCCTTTTGCAACCTCAGTTCTTCAGCTGGCTGCCGAAGGGAACACCCTTCTGGCAATGCACGACAACTACGGCAACCCTGGCCTATCCCGCTCCACCGACGGTGGCGTTAGCTGGACCCGCGCCACCACCAACTTGCCCGAACCACTGATTGACCTTACCAGTATTGCTGCCGCAAACGGGGTGTTCTACCTTTCGGCTGGCTACGGCGAAAGCGCGGGGGTGTGGCGTTCCACCGATAGCTGCGCAACATGGCAGCGCGCCTCGGCAGGATTGCCAACCTCTGATGGCCAAACCCCAATTGCAATCAACGCGGTTGCGGCCCACGGAACAACCGTGATTGCCGTCACTCCGCGTGGGGCCTACTGGTCCGGCGATGCAGGAATCGCATGGCAGGCAAGCGATCTGCAGATTGATGGCCTCTTCTACCGTCCAGTTGCTGCGGCAGCTGGGGGGCGGTTCTACATCGGCAACATGGACACACTGTACAGCTCCGCCGACAATGGAAAGACATGGAGCGTGGAGCCGATTATTCTGGATGGCGAGTCAACGATAGTGGAGATCACTGCCGTTGGCCAATCGCCGGTGGTGCTTGCCGAATCACTGATTGGGTTCACCGGGCATCCAACGCAAGGGTGGATATGGCGCGACGGAGCTTGGGCAAATTTCACCGAGCGATTACCGGAAAGGGTCTGGCTGACGAACATCGTGGGTGCTGGGGAGCGATTGTTTGTGGGAACATGGGGAACCGGGGTGTGGCGTGCATCAACCGCCGAAGTGCTTGGCGGAACCAGTGCCGCGCCAGGGCATTTCACCAATGCCTTCAAGCTGCTGGCCTACCCCAACCCCGTCGGCGATGATGCCCGCATTCACTTCACCCTGGAACGCCCAAGCCATGTTGTGATCCAGCTTCTTACCCCCCTGGGCGAAGTGATCACAACCTTGTTCGAAGGTGACGTTGACGCAGGCGACCACGCCGTGATGTTGGATGCCAGCAAGCTCCCCGCCGGCGTGTGGTTCTACCGCCTAACAGCCGATGGAGAAAGCACCACGGAGAAATTCGTGAAGCAGTAAAAAAAACAAGGGGCGGGCTGTGGTGGGATCAAGCATCGGCGGTATAGGATCGTCACAGCCTGCTCCTTCGGTTTTGTTGCCGAGCGATAAACGGATAATTTCGGCGCAACTACTCTGAACAAACCGAAGGAGCAATCCCATGGCCGAGACACTTCCCGTTTCCGCTGGCACACGCACCAGCGACCGCACCATCCGTGCCCCGCGCGGAACCACACTAAACTGCCGCAACTGGCAGATTGAAGCCGCTTACCGAATGATCCAGAACAACCTTGATCCCGAGGTTGCCGAACGCCCGTCCGAACTGATTGTGTACGGCGGATTAGGGAAGGCCGCACGAAACTGGGAATGCTTCGATGCTATTCTTGAATCGCTCCGGAATCTGGAGCCTGACCAAACGTTGCTGGTGCAATCGGGGAAGCCAGTTGGCGTTGTGCGGTCCCACCCCGACGCGCCCCGTGTGCTGATTGCCAACAGCAACCTTGTGCCACGCTGGGCAACCTGGGATCAGTTCCGCCAGCTTGATGAAATGGGGCTGATGATGTACGGCCAGATGACCGCCGGAAGCTGGATCTACATCGGCACGCAGGGAATACTGCAAGGAACCTACGAGACGTTTGCCGCCTGCGCCGAACGCCACTTCGGCGGCACGCTTCGCGGCACGCTGACCGTCACCGCAGGGCTTGGTGGAATGGGGGGCGCGCAACCCCTTGCCGTCACCATGAACGAAGGGACAGTGCTGGCTGTGGAGATTGATGAGTGGAGGATTGATAAACGAATCCACGACCGCTACTGCGACCGCAAAGCCACCAATCTGGATGAGGCGTTGGCCATGCTGCAGGAAGCCCGCCAGCGCGGCCAAGCCCTAAGCGTTGGGCTGCTGGGGAACGCTGCTGAAGTGCTTCCGGAGATGGTTCGGCGCGGCATCATCCCTGATGTGGTGACGGATCAGACCTCGGCCCACGACCTGCTGAACGGCTACTATCCCGCCGGGCTTTCCAAGCAGGAATCCGACACGCTGCGTGCCGCCGATCCCGATGAGTACTTGCGCCGCGCTGCCGAATCGGTGCGGGATCATGTGGAGGCAATTGTTGCGATGAAAGATGCAGGGGCGGTGGCGTTCGATTACGGGAATAACATCCGCGCCGAGGCCGAGAAAGCCGGGTTCAGCCGTGCGTTCGAGTTTAAGGGGTTTGTGCCGGAGTACATTCGTCCGTTGTTCTGCGATGGCAAGGGGCCATTCCGCTGGGTGGCCTTGTCGGGCGACCCCGAAGACATCTATGCCACCGACCGGGCAATCATGGAGTTGTTCCCCGATAACGCCCCGCTGCACCGCTGGCTAACAATGGCCCAGGAACGCATCGCTTGGCAGGGATTGCCAGCACGAATCTGCTGGCTGGGGTATGGCGAACGTGAGAAAGCGGGATTGCTGTTCAACCAGATGGTACGCGACGGGCGCGTTTCCGCTCCAATCGTCATTGGCCGCGACCACTTGGACTGTGGCTCGGTTGCCAGCCCAAACCGCGAGACCGAGGGGATGCTGGATGGATCGGATGCGGTCAGCGACTGGCCACTGCTGAACTTTGCGATGCACGCAATGGGGGGGGCAACATGGACCTCGTTTCATCACGGCGGCGGGGTTGGGATCGGGTACTCGCAGCACTCCGGCATGGTGGTGGTGGCCGACGGAACCCCGGAAGCCGACGCACGATTATCGCGTGTGCTGACCTACGACCCCGCAATGGGAGTCTTCCGCCACACCGATGCCGGCTACCAACGCGCCGCCGATAATGCAGAAAAGTTTGGCATCATTGTGCCGATGTTGAATCGGGGGTAGAAGAAAAGCAAAAACTCAGCTACTGTGGTAAACCATGAAACGCAAGCAATCGTCGCATGAAGCATTGGGCTTCATGCGGCGATTGCACAGTTCTATCAATTCAACCTACTTCAGTAGCTATTTCAGTACAGGGAAATCATAATGCTTTTTCGCCCCCCCGCCGATTCAGCAACCGCAACATACGCTCCTGGGGGAAATCCTTCCAGCGATACCCACCCCATGCCAGCCGCAACCTTGCGACACAGCACCAACCGCCCCACCATATCCACCAAACTAACCCTGATATCCTCCCCCGAATTTCCCTGAACCCGCAACTGCCGGCTGCCGGAAATGGCTTCAAGCTGCATCGCTTGCCCTGCTTGTTCACCAGTTTCAACGCTGGTCGGAATATCCCTGATGCTGGCCACGTACAAATCCGGGAACCGAATCCCAACAACCCCATAACTGTCATCGCGCAAACGGTGAACTGCCATTAGCGCGCCGCTATCAGCATCCGACCACGATTTCCGCCAACGGATATTTCCCGCTCCATCCAAACGAAGCATCAAAGGATATTGCGTGCGGTAGTTATTGGCCCTTAACCGCTGAGATTAATTATGGGGATTTTTGCGTGATCGAAGAAACTTCGTAGAAGATCCACACGATATCGTAACCGTGCAAACTCCCTGCGCACCAGCTTCGCTAACTCCTCCAC
>JADZEY010000046.1 GCA_020850315.1 Armatimonadota bacterium
CGATTCCCGATGCACCCGAAGCCACCTATGTGGAGATTGGGCTGTTCGATAAGAAAACCGGGACCACCAACGGGCAGGCTGATTCCAAGAAGGATACCCACTACGTGTTCGTGGTCAACCGCCGGACATTCGAGCCGCCGGACTACGAGACCACCATCAGCCAAGCCCGCCGCGACAGCATGGTGACGTTAGCCGAGAATCGTCGCATCCGGCTGAAGCTGAACTTGCAGCGGCAAGGGGCCAATCAATATGAGTTTGTGCAAGTGCGGGAAATCGCTGCTGATACAACCCGCTTGGTAGGTGATTCCATGGCCCGGCAGCCCATAACTGTCGTTGTCCCTTCCGATGGCGGGGTCGTTGATATTCTTCTACGGCCCGGAGCGGGTTCCCTCCTTGAAATCAGCTACCGGCAACCCGATGAAACGATGATTGCTGGAAAATTGGATTACAACAACCAGCGCAAGCTCATCTACTGGGATGGCCGTTACTATGCCACCTACTATAAACTGCAATCGGTCTTTGATCCCTGCTCACCTCCCAGCCCCCTGAATCCTGCCTCGCAACTGCATATCATGTTTCGTCGCTCTATTCCAGTTGATTCCACTGGCTCAATTTTGTGGGAGCCGATTGAGGATACTGTTTCTAAAAATGGTTGTGATATTCGTTATTTCAATATGCACCCTTCGATCACCTTGCGCCCGGGAACAGAGGGAGCCGTGACCGCAACGATCACATGGACAGCCCATATCAAAGGCGACACCCTTGACACCTTGCATCGTGAAGTGCTGACAAGAAGTGTTCGTTTAGATAGCACGCAAAACCGAACCTGGGGGATGATTGAGCATGTGGCATACTATCGCCGCTATGATGCTGCAAATCCAACCTTTACCCCACCGAACACCGAATGGGGAACCCCAGTACTTTGCCGTTTGGATTCAGGATACATGTACGCTTGGAGCGATCTTGAGCATGGTATTCGTGCGCGGGTTCGCTGGCATAATCCTAACAACATTTGGCCAATCACTGGTCCGTTTTCGCAGATATCGAATATCTACAAATACCCAGGTATCCTGCCCGGGCGTTTCCCTTCGCTCCCAGCGTTTAGCCACATCACAAGCCATGATTCAGGTTGTGGGTTATTGTGGTTGCAGCCCATGCACTCTCACGACTCGGTACGGGTGTACCACCAGCGATTACTCCAAAGCAGAGCACCCTGGGGACCAAGTGTAGCATTGGGTCCAACCCTGAACAATTTGGTAGGTGGCCCCAACACAGGCACGTTCCACTACCCGTCAATAGACCAAACGCAGGATATGTATGGTCGCATTCAGGAGGTTGCCGTGTGGGAGGAAATTGGCCCAGGGACCCGGAATCTTCGCATCCGTAGCCTGTACACCGATACCACAAAACGCACCCGGAAATGGGGTGAACTGGTCTATAAGTTCCCGAAGCATGCCCTGTTCCTGCATCCCAGCATTGGTTCGCTGAATAATCTGAATAGCGTTGCCTACCACGATAGCCTAAAAGCCTTTTTTGGCATTGTGTTCCGCACCGGAGGGCTCATGTGCCAAGCGACCTATCGCTACACAGAACGGCTACTCAATAATACCCTGGGAACCTATACCTACGGTGGGCTTCATGGGGCAAGCTCGGCATCGCCAGTTCGGCAGGTAAACCGGTATGCAGTGATCTATCAAAGCAGCAGTGCTACCGAGTCGGCACTACGAACAACGCGGCAATTTTTTGCTCGCCAGCGTCCAACAAACTATCTGGCGCAGGGGCGTGAAGTTGCCTTTGCGTTGGAAGATTCTGGAGGGTGCGGGGTGCGGATCGAGATGTTTAATCCATGGTACGCCAACGGCAGCACTTCGGAGCCAGTATCAATGATCTTCCGCGACACCACAGAACTGATCGTTGATAGCTTGCCCCATGTCCATAGCCTGTTCCGAACGAAGAATTTCCGAAGCCATGACAGCACCCAGATTGGGCTTGAGATTGTAGGGCGATTTATTGGATCCGACACAACTGGCCGCAAGGTGACAGTGGTTGTGGAGTTGATGGATTCCAGCACAAACGCTGTGGTGAGCAAGCTGGATAGTTTTGCGCTTTCGTCGTCAGCAACCGTGCATGAAGTTGCTCTTGAGCCAGTGATGGACTTGTTGTCGGGGACGTACTACATGCGGATGCGGTTGGATACCGTACAAGCCGAGATACCGCAGGAAGTAGGAGAGTCACGGTATAACGTTGCCGAGGTGTTTGGTGAAATCGGCGACGACGGGACGTTAGCCAAAATGCTCCGCCGCGAAAGCGCGACCAGCGAATCGGTTGCCCGGATTTCGGCGCAACCAAACCCGTTGAGCGGAACCACCGAACTTCGGTTCAGCATTCCAAGTGCAGGGGATGTTGGGATACGGGTGTTCGATCCCATCGGTCGCCCGGTTGCTGTGGTTCTGTCGGGGCAATGGATGGAGGTTGGCCGCTACGCCGTTGGATTCGACGCAAGCCAGCTGCCGCCCGGAACCTACATGGTGGAGTTGATGCTGGGCCAGCAGCGGGTTGTGGAGAAGATGGTGGTGGTCAGGTAACGCTGCCTCATTGCTACACACACGCCCCAGCCGCCGCAGGAAAAAAAACTACGGTGGCTGGGGCGTTTGCTATACTTAGAATTATGCCCAGAGCAGAACGGTTTGCAGCTGCTGCCAGTAAACAGGACCATTGTTTCCCCTTGCCCTCCCGTATCTTGCGTGGGTATATTCTTGTCTGATGCTCCGCTTTTTTTCGCTTACTACCGTTGTGCTGCTGCTGCCGATTCTTGCCGCTGTTGGGCAAGGGGCGCGGCGCGTGGATACGCTGCGGCTTGCGGCAAGCGATTCGTTGCTTCGGCTTCCGGTTCCGTTTGTGGTTCGCGGCTCCATCATGCTTCGCCTTGATTCCACCACGCTGCAACCTCCGCACGATTTCACCAGCGATGAACGCTTCGGCATCATCACTCCATCCCCCGCGCTCCGCCAGTTGTTGGCCGATACGCTTGCCCGCCATCTGCTTGTTGCCCAGTATCGCTACTTGCCGTTGGGCATTGCTCCAGAGTATGCGTTGCGGCGGCTGGTGACGCGGGTGGATTCCTCGGGTGGCCGCCGCGACGTTGCCGAACAGAGCCACAGCAGTTCGGGGGGATTGGCCGGCTCCGACATCTTCGGGAAAAATTTCCAGCGTTCCGGTTCGGTGATCCGTGGGCTGACGGTGGGGTCCAACCGTGACCTTACTGTACAAAGCGGGTTGCGGCTTCAGTTCAGCGGCCCCATTGCCGATAGCGTTATCGTCACCGGAGCCGTCACCGATGAGCAAACGCCAATCCAGCCGGAAGGGAACACCCAGACCCTGCGCGAAGTGGACAATATCTTCATTGAGGTTCGCTCCCCCGTTGCTGGCGCAACGCTTGGCAAGTTCCTGGCCGCCTCCACCGGAAGTGAGTATCTGGGCTACTCCCGCAAGCTGCAAGGGGTGAAAGGGAATATCCGTGGCGGGGAGTTTGGGACGGGTGAAGTTGTGGCGGCGGTTGCCCCGGGGCGATTCCTGACCCAAGCACTGCAAGGGCGCGAACGGGATCAAGGCCCCTACCGATTAACCGGAACCAACGGCGAGCGGAACATTGTGGTGGTGGCCGGAACCGAGCGGGTGTTTGTGGATGGAGTTGAGATGATTCGCGGCGAAAGCAACGACTACGTGATTGATTACAGCACCGGAGAAGTGTTCTTCCAGACACGCCGCCCGATTACTTCGCAAAGCCGCATCACGGTTGATTTTGAACTTGCCGATCGCCGCTACTCACGCTCGTTTCTTGCGCTGAATCACAGCCTGCCGTTGCTGAACAACGCATTAACGCTTGGCATTGGTTTCCTGCGCGAGGCCGACAATCAGGATGCCCCGATTGACCTCACCATTGACGATGCCGACCGCCAGATGCTTGCCCAGGTTGGCGGCGATCCGTTGGCGGCGATCCGGAGCGGCGTTCGGTTTGTTGGCCGCAGCGACACCACGTTCGGCAGCTACTACCGGATTGATACCACAATTGATGGCAAGCCCGATTCCCTGTTTATCTATTCCCCTACCGACCCACGGGCTCTGTTCAATGTCTCCTTCTCGGTTCCGGCAAACGGCGTTGGCGATTACGAAAGCGTGGCTTTTGGGGAATACCGCTTTGTTGGAAAGAACGCCGGGCGGTACATGCCAGTGGTGTTCTTGCCGCTGCCGGAATTGCGGCAAGTGTTCGGGGCAAACCTGAACGCACGCCCCGCGCCGGGGGTGAGTCTTTCGGGTGAGTTTGCATTCAGCGATGGATCGGTCAATCGTTTCAGCGCTCTTCCTTCGGCTAATCGGCAAGGGGGGGCGTTCAAGGGGTTCCTCTCCATCCAGCGCGATTCCGTCCGGGTTGGCGGCGTGGCTATTGGAAGCATCCGTGCCGACGCAAATGCCCGCTACGTGAATCGCGGGTTCCGGTCGGTGGAGCGGCTGGGGGATGTGGAGTTCGGCAACCAGTGGAACACAGCGGCGCGGCTTGGGGAGGGGGGAACAGATGACTTCGTGGCCGAAGGGACTCTCCGCTGGCAGCCGCTGCGCCGGTTGGAGCTAAACGGAAGCGGGGGGTGGCTGAACCGTGACGGGCTGTTTACCTCGCTTCGCCAACAGTACGGCGCGCAATTCCGTGGCGATACCATCGCTCCCAGTGCCGACTACATCGCCGAACTAATCGCCACTCGCGACACGCTGATGGGGGGAACCACCAGCCGTTGGTTGCGGCAGCGGGGGGGCATCAGCTACTCAGTCGGAAGGTTCACCCCAGGCTTCCGGTTCCAAGCCGAACAGCGCGACGACCAGAGCCGGGGGGAGCAACAAGACTCACTGCTGCCGGCATCGTTCCGGTTTGTGGAGTTCGGGCCAGAGCTTCGGGTAGAGTTTCCGTTTCTGAGCGGCACAGCATCGGCGCGTTTCCGCAACGAAGATTCCGCACGATTCAGCACAGCAGCGCGCCAGCATCAACTCACCCCCGACGGCACGGCAGAAACATGGGCGTTGCGCGCGGAGCTTCGTGGGGTGAGCAATCTGAACTCCACCGCCGATTTTACCTACCGCACCCGCCGCTACAACACCATTCCCGGCGTGGCCACGCGGCTGAACAGCGTAACGGTGTTGGGCCGCTGGCAAACCCGCTGGACTGGGTTCAATCGGGGGCTTGATCTGGATGGCTTGTACCAAGTCCAAACCGAGCAGGCTGCACGGCTTCAGTACCTGTACGTTCGGGTTCCGTTTGGGCAGGGGGAGTATGTGTGGATTGATCTTGACAGCAACGGCGTGCAGACCGAGAATGAGTTCCGGCTAACCAACGCCAGCGATGGCGAATATGCCCGCCGCACCTTGCAAACCGAACAACTGTTCCCGGTGATTGATCTGCAGACCTTGCTGCGGTTGCGGCTTTCGCCAAAATCGTTGTTGAATGAACAGGAGGGGCTGGGGAAATGGCTTGCGCCAATCACTACCGAAACGGTGCTGCGGCTGGAGGAAAAAAGCCAAACGGAGAAGGAGAGCGATATCTATCTGCTTCAGCTGAGCAAATTCCAGGACGATTCAACGACGCTGTTGGGAAACGGGACAATCCAGCAGGATGTGAACTTGTTTGAGAACAACGCCGATTACTCCTTCCGGCTGCGCTGGCTTCAGCGCACGGGGCTGACGAAGTTGTTCAACGCCACCGAACGGAACGGAAGCACCGAGCGTTCGCTGCGGGCGCGGTGGCAACCGACGTTCGACATCGGTTTGCAGCTGGACTTTGCCGGAAACAGCAGCTTCCTCCGAACCACCGAAGCCGCCTCCACCCGGGCATTCGACCTGACAACGCTGAGTGCGGCAAGCGACCTAAGCTACCGTCCCACCAACGCCCTTGAAGTTGGCTGGCAATTGAAGGTTTCCGCAACGGAAGATGTGTTTCCGGCAACGCCCCGCACCATAACCGTCAGCACCAACCAGCTACGTGGCCTTTACTCCATCCAGACCAGCGGGCGGCTGCGTGCCGAGCTTGAGCGGACGGTGGCCGCAGGGGCGAACATTCCCCCGGGCGACATCTACTCACTCCCCTACCAACTCACCGACGGCTACGTGATCGGGACAACGTGGGTGGGGCGCGTCACGCTTGAGTATCGAGTCAGTGGGAATATCCAAATTTCTGTCACCTACACAGGCCGGGCGCAACCGCCATCCAACCGGGTGGTGCACCTGGGGCAGGCGGAGGTACGGGCGTTTTTTTGAAATGTCAAATGTTGAGTAACGAATGGAGAATGGAGAATGGGGGAAGCATTGCAAGCTACCCGTTGCAATGACGAAGTAGTGAAGCTCCCCCGCTCATGCTGAGCCTGTCGAAGCATTCTTGCGGCTAGTCCTGTGTCCGGAATCGTCTCTGGAAAAAAAGGAATCATTCCCCTGCCTTGGCTTCCCCTCCCACCGGATGAATGGAGAGGAAGCAGTAGCAACATCAGTTTGGGGGCGGGGGGAATGGCCGACAGCGCAGGGCGCGTTACCAGCTACCGTTTCGCCTCAATCTTTGCAAACAGCGAATCGAAGGAAGCAACAAATTTCTCCACCCCTTCGGCCAGCAACTGATCCATCGCTGCTGGAATATCAATCCCTACTTCGGTAAGCTGGCGGAGTGTGGCTTCGGATTCTTGGACCCCAAGCTCAATCGTTGGCTCCACCACAACGTGATCCATAATCGCCACCAGCGTTTCCGGCGGAACGGTGTTGATGGTGTGTGGGCCAATTAAGTTGTCAACATACAGCAGGTCGGGGTATGCCGGGTTTTTCACCGAGGTGCTTGCCCACAGTGGGCGTTGCAACTGGGCTCCATGTCCGGCAAGCTGCTCCCACCGTTGGCCGCTAAACGCTGTTTTGAAGATTTGGTAGGAGAGCTTGCTGTTGGCAATGGCGGCTTTGCCTTGCAGTGCAAGGGCTTCTGGGGTTCCAATATTGCCAAGCAGCCCATCAATTAGCGAATCAATCCGGCTAACGAAGATGCTGGCAACCGAGGCAATTCCAGCAATCGCGCCGCCAGCCGCCAAGCGGTCTTCCAAGCCGCCGATGTAGGCTTCGGCCACGGCGCGGTACTGCTCGATGGAGAACATCAGAGTGATATTGATGTTGATCCCGGCGGCAATGCAGCGGCGAATTGCTGGGATACCTTCCGGGGTGGCGGGGATTTTCACCATCAGGTTGGGGCGGTCAACTTCCTGCCAGATCCGTTTGGCTTCGGCAATGGTTCCTTCGGTGTCGTTGGCAAGTTTGGGACTGACTTCCAGCGAGATGAATCCATCGCTTCCGTTGCTGGAATCATACACCGGGCGCATCACGTCGCAGGCACTGCGCACGTCGGCCATGAACAGCTGCAAGGCAATTTCGCCGATGGTTTCCCCTGCGTTGCTGAGTTGCTTGATTTGCTCGTCGTAATCGCTTCCGCCGGCGATTGCTTTTTCGAAGATGGTGGGGTTACTGGTCATGCCGCGCAGCCCCTGATCCACCAACGATTGCATAGTCCCGTTGGCGATAAACTGGCGGCTGATGAAATCATACCAGATAGACTGGCCTTGCCCAAGAAGTTGCTGAAGTGGGTTCATGGTTCTGCCCTGTTATGGAATTGTGTGGGGCAAATATGGCGATTTCTGGCAAGGGGGGATTGCAACGGTGGGCAATCATGGTGCGGTGTGGCCTACAGGGGGCCCGGTGGGGAGCAAAACAAGCGAGTAAGAAAGGCTTGCTAACAAATGATACCGTGTTATATTTGGCAGCCAGTACATTCCTCACCCAATCCCTCCTGACGAACAACAAACGCGCAAAGACTCCAAAACATCACATAAACTCTCAGTTCAACCTTGAGACCAGGAGACGGTATGCAAACAAGACTACTACGGCGATTGCGGCACATCGGGTGGATGCTGGCTGCGGCGGCAGTGCTTTTTGTTGCGGGAACGCAGGGGGCAAAAAGTTCGTTTCTAAGCAACTACTACTACCAGTTCGGCACGGGTGCCGGGACTGATATGACAGTGGACACTACCTTAACTATGGATGGTAGCGGCAGCCTGAACATTGATGATGGATATTCCCAGATCAAGGACATCGGCTTCACGTTCAAGCTGGATGGCACAAGCTACACCCAATTCCGTGCTGGTGTGAATGGAATGATGGGGCTTGGTAACAGTGGGACCGTCAACATTAACTCCACCTTTAGCAACAACCTGTCCAGCACTACAAGCAATCCGGTAATAGCAGCGTGGTGGGACGACCAGCACATGACGCTGAATGCCAGCAGCGCTGCTACTTCTAAAATTTCTTACCGTGTTACGGGTACGGCTCCTAACAGAGTGTTAACTGTGCAGTGGAGAGTCGGGGCATATCCAAGCGGGACTTCGGTCGTCCCTTACGAGTATCAAGTGCGCTTGTATGAGGGTACGGATATGATAGACTTCGTGTATATCAATATGCCAACAACCGCAAGCCGCAGCGCATCTATTGGTGCGACAACAAATGGGAGTATAAATAACATTTACTGGGTTCCGCCAACAGCACAGGGTGCTGGGCTATCATTGTTTTCCGGGACAGATCCTAGGAACATTAATCTATTGACTGGTGCAAACCCGCAGCATCTGCTGCCTGCAAATACTATCTATCGCTTTGTTCCCTGCGATCCTAACATTGCGATTGCCGGAAACATAGCGCAAGGTGGCACGGCCACAATGGCAAACAACGATAGCCTGCTAAATGGGTATCAAGTACAGCGGGGCAGCGTGGGAACCCGCCAGCCATTCAGCATCACTTCCGGGCTTGGGGCGTATCCGGCTTGTGCAAACCGCACCTACACCTACACTATCTCTGGGGCTAACGCTGCGGATTACTCAATTACCCCAACAACGGGCATCATTTCCACTGGCCAAACTTTAACACCCACCATCAATTTCACCCCCAGCGCGTTGGGCATCCGTACGGCAACATTGATGGTAACGGACAACAACGGCTTCTCCCGCAGCTACACTCTGGTGGGTCAAGGCACAACCCGTGTTGGCTACACAGGCGATCTTGCTGAAGGTGGAACAGTGAACATGGCCAGCGGCGACACACTGATGAAAGGAATCAAAGTTGATCGCCTCTTCTTCGAGGATTTCATGCCGTTCACCGTTGCCAACACCAACGGCAACACCAACTCGGGATTCATGACAACCGTGACGATCAGCGACCCAACCGGGCAGTATCGCCTTGTCCATCCCAACACTTCGCAGTTGGTGACCAGCTACTCAAGAACGCTGAACGGAACCCAAAGCTACACTCCGGTTATCCGATTCTCTCCATTGGGCGTTGGCTACCAACCAGCAACGCTGACGGTGACCACCGAGGACGGAACCCGCACCTACACCCTCTACGCCTTCTCGCGCGCTGCCGGTGCTGACTTCTTTGTTGGGAACGATAAGATCGGGCCAAACACGGAGTTCTTCAAGAAAGACTACTTGTGTGCTGGCGAGACCGCAATCACTATCCCGATCACCGTCAAGAACGTGGGGGAAGGGACCTTCCGAATCTTCGGGGTCACGGGAGCCTATGAGATGGATACTCTGTACGGGCAAGGGGTGCCGAAGTATCCGCTGGAGCGTGATCAGTTCGGCGACCCAATCGCCACGATGGATTATTTCATCACAACCGACCCAGGCGTTGCGCCGCGTCCGTTGAACTTTTTCCCACAGTATCCGCTGGAGACCCCGGAAGCCGGGACCAGCACCTTCTACCTGACGTTTGTTCCGCAGCTTCCGGGCAAGCGGTTCACACGGTTCTTCATCAACACCAACGCCGCAAACTTCACGGGCATGGACCCATACGGGGTTACGCGCGACGGTTTGTTGGTGCTGGAGCTGTTCGGACGTGGGCTTGGTTCCCGCCCGACCGACATCGTGGACGGCACAACGCTGCCGAAGCCGGTGACGATGCCCTCGGTGATGATCGGTTCGTCGTCGGAGAAGACCGTGACCATTTACAATACCGGAGCCTGCGACCTGCGGATTGATCGGAAGAAATTCCAGATTACCAGCGGCGACAAGAATGAGTTCAAGATTCTGGAAGCGTTTGCCAACGCAACAGTAGATCAGACCAACGACACGTGGATACTGGCACCGGGAACTTCCTCGGAAGTGAAGTTCATGTTCAAGCCGTCGCGCACCGGAACACGCCGCGTCACCGTCTGGATGCAGACCAACGACTCGACGATTATTGTCCCGGGGCTGACCGAACGTGGGGGCTACTACTGGGATGTGACCGGGGTTGGATCGGCAGGATTGGAAACCCGCGACGCAATGTTCCCACCATCAGTGATTGGTGGCGCAGTTGCCGACCAGTCCATGGCCAGCGCGATGGTGGAAAACACTACGCATGAGTTGCTGTATATCAACAAAATGGAGATCACCGGAACGGATGCCAGCGAGTTCACCATGAACACTGCCAAGCCGTGGCCAGCGGTTCCGTTTGCGGTGATGCCGGGTGCGGCCATGCACTTCTCAGTTGTTCACACGCCAGCCCCAGCCAGCCAGCCAGGACCGCGGACGGCGGTGTTGGAGCTAACGCTAAACAGCGGCGATGTGATCCGCTTGAACCTAATCGGCGAGGCGGGAACGCGGACGCTGGCGGTTACGCCTGCATCTTTGTTCGACAACGTGACGATTCCGGTTGGGAAAATTGCCCGCCAAACGGTGATGATTACCAACAACGGCACAATCCCGCTGAAGCTGGGGACCACAACAATCAGCGGCCCAACCTCAACTGACTACACCTTAGGCCGCGTCCCACGGACAACGCTGGCACCGGGGCAAACTGAGTACTTGGAGGTGACCTACCGCCCATTGAACAAGGGAACCAGTAGCGCAACAATGACCATTGCCAGCAACGCAACCAACGGTGCGCAAACGGTCACCCTGGGAGGGACGGCAACCAAACTTGGCCCCGTCACCGGAGAGAACGCAGGAACCAGCGGGGTGGAGGATGCGGAGTTCAGCTACGGCATGAAGCTGTGGCAGAACGTGCCGAACCCGGGCCGCGACCGTGTGGAGATTGCCTACGAATTGCGTGAAGCCGGGGAGGCAGTGCTGGCGTTGTACGATGCTAACGGGAAGCAGATCAACCTGCTTCGCAGCGGTATCAGCGAGGCTGGCACCCACCGTGTGGCGGTGGATGTTAGCGGGTTGGCAAGCGGCGTGTATCACTACCGCCTAATGGTCAACGGCCAAACGCTGACCCGTGCGATGACTATCCAGAAGTAAACAACACTTGCTTGGCAGAACATGAAGAGCGGAACAAAGCATGGGAAGCTGCCAATCTGAAGCGAAGCTGGCGGGTCACACCTTACAACTGTTGTGGTGTGGCCCGCTTTATGGTTGATTGTATGTTGTACAATCAACCATACCGATCGGGCATAGTATAAATGGCAGGAGAGCAGCTAATCACTCACACTTACTTTCTTGCTAATCGCATCTTGATGTCGCCTCTATTCCATCTTTTTTTATCTTTGCCCCCCAAATCAAAAAAACTTACTAACAAAACGGCCAATTCCTGTGTTAGCATAATAGGGAGAGGGGAATACTTACCGCAGGGGGGATAGAGAGGGCGACGTGAGGGGGCATCAACTTCGGACAATAGCTTAGATTCATCAATAATCGGCTGTGCATTTTCAGTCTCTGCCAATGAGTAAAAAGGGGAAAACCTATGAAAGCATTGGCGGGAACCTACCAGGTACATAACAAGCATACGCTACATACAGTCAACTTCCAGTTCCTCAACTCACATTTAACTCAGGAGTGCATCAGATGAGAAAGCTGTTACTGCTTCTCTGCGCTGTGATGTTTGCTCTGCCGACTTCGATGGTTGTTGCAGGGGGTGGTGATGGGGGGGAGAAAAACGATTCTCCCGATCCACTACGCCGCACCTACGACAGCAACCCAACCGACCCGGCTGGCAATCCAGAATCATATCCGGGGGGGCCAGTGGGCAAATCGCCACTGGCTACTGGGTACTACGTTACCGACAACGACGCACCACAATCGGGTGCGCCATGGGCACCAAGCTACACGTTCGTTGACACGACAGGTGTGGAAGCCAAAAGCTGGCGTCGCATCCTTTCGGGCCCGAACCAGCAGCCGATTAGCTTCTGGGAGCAGCCAGGAAGCAATGGTTATGAGTACTTCCGTAACCCAGATTTAGCAACCGACTCGACCGACGACGCGTTCGCCGGGCCAATCGCTATCGGGTTCCCGTTCTACTATTACGGACGTAAGTATGATAGCTTCTACGTTTCCACGAACGGCCTGATTGCTTTGGCAAATCGCCGCTACCAGTACGACGTTAACGGCAACCGTATTGATTACGATCCTTGGACTGATGATACCCGTGGCAAAACCGGAAACGCTTTGACGGATCCAACCCCGGATAACTACGGATTCCAGTTTGTTGCTCGTGGCAATACAACGAACGCACAAGGTGGTATCCGCAGCCGTAACAACGCACCGTTCCCGGTGACCTCACTCCGTTCAGTGTTGGCTCCGCTGTGGGACGACAACGAGTTGCTGCAGATCAATCCCTCAACCAATTTGCCTGAGGACTACGGCCGTGTCTATTGGCGGCGCGACCAGACGGGCAACAAGCTCATCATCTACTATGTCAATATGACGATGATGAACCGCGCTCGGGTTCTGCCAATTATCGGCACGCAAACCGCGCCAGCACGCCGTCAGGTTGGTGCCAGCTTCCAAGTGGTGCTTGACCGCAGCGACAGCACGGTGCAATACAACTATGTAAACTTCCGTGGTGCGTTGGCCGATCCAACACAAGGTATCTTTACCTTCCCAGCAGCTTCGGTGTTTGCTGTGAACGCTACGATTGGCGTTCAAAGCCACGACTGGGAGTACACGAACTACCTAGCCAACTACACACCAAACACTGGTGCGGTGTATGTCAACGGCGACAAAGGTGCTACACCACACGCCAACCTTGCTATTCAGTTTAAGCAATGGAAAAACGTGGTGCGTGTGCTAAGCGTCACCTTCCAAGTTCCGAACAGGAGCAATCCAAACATCTTTGAGCCATTGCCAAAAGGGCAAGAAGCTGGCAACTTCGAATTGTTGCTGGGTAATGCCATCCTTGGCGTGGTTCGTCCGGTTGGTGTTGTGGAGAACGTATCTAGCAATAAGCAGGGGATTACCGGTGTGAACTACACTGCCCAGCCTATCTCCTTCAACGTGATCTTCCGCATTCGTGACCTTGTGAACGTGACGGCACAACCTGTGTATCAGAAAACACGTTCCACCAAGACGCTGTATCCAATTGAGAATATCCCTGGTATCTTGAATACCAACAAAAACATTCCGAACATTGACACGATCGTCTTCGATCCGTATGTGACGAATGCTCAGTTGCTGAAGCAGCTTGGCCGCTTCAAAGCAGAAGTGATTGCAACTGACCGCAGCCCACAAGGGCTCATCTACGGCGACCGCTGGCCATTCGACGACACAACCGGTATCCGTATGTTCGGCATCAGCCGCCAGGAAGTGCCGTATATCTCCACCTTTAGCGATTACGACGATTCACCAGAAGATGGTGTGATCCCGCCAGTAAAGCGTTGGGTCTCGATTGGTGCCCAAGTGGTTGATGGCGAGGCAAATTGCTACAACCCACCGCCACCACGTGGCCCAGCGGGAACGCGCGGCATCAACTCGCCAGTGGTCTTGTTAGACCGTAATGACGTTTCGTTGGCTCCATATCCAGGTGCAAACGTCGGCGATACACTGATCTCCTTCCCAATCAACCTGAGCACGGTTCTTTCTCGTCCAGTCATCATCTTCTCCTACCAGCGTTCCGGTCGCCAGACCTATCAACGTGGTTGGAGCGATAACCTGCGGATTGGCCCGGAACAATCGGTGTACAACACCTTGAAATCAGCGTTCATCCAACGCCCAGATCAATTAGTGTTGGAGTTCGCCGAACCAAGCCCGAATGGCATTGATAACGTCACCAATCCAAAACTCTGGCGCGAGACTGGCTTTAACGACAGCAAAGCCACATTGAACGCCGCGCTTGCTGGCGACCAAGGCTGGGGCGCAACCTCACCACGCTGGGGTGTGTTCGGTGGCGGTGGCGGTTCGGCATTGGATACCACTGGTAAAATTGTTGTGGATGAATTTGATGCAGGTAAGGACTTCGAGTTCTACCGTTCATACATTCCAATTCCAACACGTTGGACCAAGCCACTGAACGCCAACAAAACCTTCCGTTTCCGTTTGCGCGTCTTGGCCAAGAACGACCAGAACCCAGCCGGACCTCCCGGTGACGACAACGATCCGTTCTTTGTGGACAACATCATGTTGGTGGAGCCACAGAAACCAGAAGTGGAAGTAACCGCCGTTGGTGTCGATTGGCCATACACTATTGCGCCGGGCTCGCAAGCACGCGCCATTCCGCTGTGGACAAAAGTGTCGAACAACGGATCCACGGCTGCCACAGCCTTCGGTGTGGCAATGTGGGTAGTGAACGCCGCTGCCCCGCCACCACCAGGATTGTACAACTACTATCGTTATTTGACGGTGGTATCGGTGCAGGCTGGTCGTGACTTCCGTCAGCCGTTCCCATCGTGGAATGCTCAGGAGTGCGGAAGCGAGTTTGTTCCGAATCCAGCTAGCCCACAATATCCGAACGAAACCAAGACCACGCGCTACCGGATCAATGCCCAGATCTTCCCGACGGGCTACGACTCCTACAACGCTAACGACTACACCTACACGGATTTCGATCTCACCATTGGCTCGGTGTTCGCCTATGACGATGGCTCGAACGATGTTCCGAACTACGCTGGTCTGACTGGTAAAGGCTTGAACCTTGTTGCTCCATATCCGGATGCAACGGGTGCAGCACCATACGGCCCAGTGGGCGGTAGCAGTGCTGGTACCTTCGCAATGCAGTTCCGCATTCTCTCCCGCGATACCATTCGCGGCTGGCGTGCGTACTTCGGCGAAGCTAACCAGTCGCCGGATTACATCAAGTACTCCATCTATCAGCAAGGCCCAGGTGCCAACGTCAACACGCCTCCAAACCAGATCATCGCTCGTTCGGTGCGGTTTGCGCTGCGTGGCGAAGGCATCCCATCGCGTCCATCAACGGATCCATTCAACTTCGGCCAATTCGTGACCTACGTGCTGGATACGCCGTTGGTGGTGGAGCCAGGTTTGTACTACGCAACCATTGCTCAGCTTGGCCAAACTGGTCTTGAGATTGGTGCCGATGCAAGCCGCATGGGTCAGGTGACAACAATCCGCGAAGACCTTAGCCCAGGCCAGGGTAACTTCAGCATCCCGGCTCACCCAGAAATGCGTGCAAACCGCTTCTGGTTCGAAGCCACAACGGGATCGGGATCATGGGTGCCGATGATTACTTCAACAGGCAATCCAGGCTATCCGCACTTGAATTGGCAAGGTACCGTTGCCGGATTCCCAACGCACCAACGTGCATCGTGGATCCCGATGATCCAGCCGTTCTTTGGTCCAAAAGCTACTACGGTCTGCTTGGTTACCCCAGTTGAGCTTGCATCGTTCGAGGCCACACCGCTGGCAAACGCTGTTCGCCTTGATTGGAGCACGGCAACCGAGCTGAATAACCACGGCTTCTTTGTGGAACGCCGCGAGAAGGGCATCGAAAGCTGGAATGAGCTTGGCTTTGTGAAGGGGAACGGAACCAGCAACCAAGCCAAGCAGTACGACTACACCGATGCCAAAGTGAATGTTGGCCCAACCTATCAATACCGCCTGCGCCAGACCGATCTTGATGGAACGGTCAGCTACAGCGGTGTCCGCGAAGCCCGCATCGAGTCGGCTTCCACAGGCCTGACCAACAGCCTTGGCCAAAACGTCCCGAACCCAATGGGCAACCTGACCCAAATCGCCTTCAACGTTGTTGAAAGCGGCACGGTGAAAGTTGAGATTGTGGATGTGTTCGGCAGTATCGTCCGCACGTTCGATGTTGATGCAACGGCGGGTGCCAACAGCATCACATGGGAAGGCACCGACCAGAATGGCGTGACGGTTCCAAGCGGAACCTACGTCTATAAACTGGTTGGCAACGGCTTCACGCTGAGCAAGAAACTGACGGTGACGCGGTAATCCCCGCGCTTGCACGTCAGAGATGACAAAACACCAAGCCCCTTCAACAGCAATGTTGAAGGGGCTTGGTTGTTCATGCTGCGTTCCAACTATCCCCGCAAGTCTTCATACTTCTTGAGATAGCGGAATGCTCTATCACTTCTGCTGCGTACTGTTTCGGTCATTCATCTACGCTGTTCCAGCTGCGTTGATGGTTCGATTCACAATGGGGTGGCTGTGGGTTAGGATAGATTTATTATCGGCTATTCCCTCCAGATCAATTGCCCAATGCTCAATTCCGGTATCCGCATCAAGGCAGTGCATTCGGCGTTCGGCACAGACGAACAGACGGTTCCCTTCCAACATCATCGCGTCAATCGCTCCCCCCTTCATCATCCCCCCAATTGGCTCCATCCAGACAATTTCCCCGCTTTGCTGATCCACGCACCAAACCCGCTTGTTGTCAACGATAAAAAGGCGCTCGCTCATTTGTTGATTTCCCTGTTTAGGTGTTGCTTGTAGAACAATGTATGGGGCAAACTTAGGGGGCGCGCAGGTCATCGCGAAACCACGGAAAGGCATCATACAGATACACACCGAATGGGATCCACCAGATAAGGTCGTTGGTCACGCAAAGGATGATTGTGGAAACAGGCCCCAAACGGAGTTACTGGATGCTGAAGCTACAATCGGATGGAACTGTACGGTGGCAAAAATGGTTTTGGGATTTTCGGAACCAAGGGCAATTTACCGCCCGCCAAACACGCACCGGAGGCTATGCCGTTGCCGGGCGAAAGCCAGATACTACAGCCGGATCGAACAAGCATTATTGGGTCATGCTAATGGGGGAAGAGCGCGGGAAAAAAGCACCATGAACCCAGCTCCCCCAACCGACGAGGCAGCGGTTGGAGATAGGCCGGGTGTGTTCACGTAGGATGAAGCCCTCGTCATAGTAACTCACCTGACGCACCTGCCCTCGTTCGCTGCCAGCCCTCACCCCGCCCTCTCCCAAACAGGTGATGCTACTGCTTCCACTCCATTGGTCGGGTGGGAGAGGGAGCCAAAGCCGAAGAGAAGAAGAGCATCGAAGCAAGCCACCGAGCCGGCAAGTCTTCATCTGCGTAAGGTCAGATAGTAATTATTGAGGCAGTATCGCTAGCTTGCTCTCTCCATCTCATACTCCCCCCGAATCTCCCCCACGCTGATTCCGTTCCAGTTTTTTAGCTCAATCCGGCGGAATCGCTCAAGCTGTGCAAGCTGTTCTGGAGTGAAAATTTCGGCGATTTCTAACGCCTGCATTACCGCAGGGGGCATTGGGGTCATATCCCCTTCTTCCAATTTTACTGCAATCCCAATCGGCCCGTGCTTGCGGCTGTTGACCCCCACCACAAAAATGGCCATTGCCCCACGCTTTGCGATTCCTGTGCCCGCCATCACCCTCACTAACTCAGTGTCGAATCCGCCATGCGCGTTAATCATCTCCGGATGGGCGGCTACCGATTGCATGATCCGGCTGCAAGCATCGTCGCCGGCAACTGCGTCGGCAACAAAACGGGCAGCGGTGCGGCTTGCGGCCACAATCGGAACGTAGAATGTTGGAAGCGAGCAACCATCGATTGCCGTGCCGATGTGTTCTGCCGGAACAGCAGTGTAGTCGGCCATTAACTCCAATATCCATTGCTGAAGCGGGTGGTCGGCAGCGAGGTAGTTTTCGATTGGCCAGCCTTTTGCCAAGCAGGCCGCCAGCATCCCGGTGTGCTTGCCGGAGCAGTTGTTGTACAGCGCGCCCGGCTTCCGGTGGTCGCACACCAAGCGGCCAAGCTCGGTGCGGTCGTGCGGATCGTGGCCGCCGCAACGAAGTGCTGATTCCGTTAGCCCCAATTTTGCCAACATCCCGCTGACCGTCTGCAAGTGATAGCCCGCGCCGTCGTGGCTTGCGCAGCAGATGGCAAGCTCCGCATCGCTGAAACCAAAACGGTCGGCCGCCCCGCTGCGCACCACCGGGATTGCTTGAATCATCTTGATGGATGAGCGGAGGTAGGTGGAGCTTGTTGGATCCCCAGCCGCAAAAAGCAGACGGCCATCAGGATCGGTAATGGCCACCGAGCCACGATGCCACCCTTCAACACGCCCGCCGCGCAGCGATACTGCCAAAGTAGCGTTGTTCATAGTCAGAGATAGAGAGTTGGAACGTTGATGTTGCGTTGTTCGATTGATCCTCAACGTGGGAATCTTTTTCGGAGTATGGAAATGTTCCTTTCTACTGTTCTCAGTTGCTCCTACTTCTTCTCCTGCTGGTCGGCAGCTTCGCACAATTCGCGCAGCTGCTCCCACGTATAAATTCCTGTGTGGTGGCCGTCGCGCCAGCGGACTTGAATCGCATAATTCCCCACTGGCTCCATCGCTTCAATTTCGTACATCCCCGGTGTAAACATCGGAAGTTTTACCGGTGGATAATGAACACCAAGAATCGTCTCCCCCTTGCAGTTAGCACAGGGGCAAGCATCGCGAAACTGCTGAAGCGGTAACGTGTAGGTCTGGCCGTCGGACCAGGTAAACTCCAGTTCTTGCGGCGTTGGTTGCTGAATGGCTGTGGGAATAAGCATGGGAGATTGAGGTTACTGGTGTTTGGAAGGGATAGCGTTCTGCTGTTGGCCACCGATAGTGTGTGTGTTGATGTATTCCCAAGCTGCGGACAACGTGGCTGTCACCGATTCGGCGATGGTGGTTGGGTTTGTTGGATCCACCAGCACAGCGCGGCATCCGGCAGCAAGCCCCGCCTGAACATCCGATTCCGAATCGCCCACAAGCCATGAATTGGCAAGCGCGATGTTGTGGTCGGCAGCGGCGCGCAGAAGCATTCCGGGATTTGGTTTTCGGCAATCGCAGCCATCGGCCCGGTTGTGGGGACAGTGGTAGATAGCATCCACTTGGTGCCCCGTCTGCTTCTGAAGTTCCTGCTGCATCTGGCGATGGATGTCGGCAAGGTTTTGCTCGGTCATCAACCCACGTGCAATGCCCCGCTGGTTTGTGACCACAACCACCACAAACCCAGCCGCGTGTGCTTCCGGAAGCAGTGTGAAGATATCGGGGAGGAACTCAAATTCTTCCCACTGTTTCACATAGTCGTCCACGCGGCGGCGGTTGATGATTCCGTCGCGATCCAGAAATAGAGCTGGGTTCATTGTTCTGCAAAGATGTGGAATGCAATGCTGCCACAGCCAGGGTGATGTGGTTTGCAACAGGAATTTTTTGGGCAAGCCGCAACGGCAACGATAAGAAAATGGATATGCTGGTTCGATAGACGCTGATCTAATCCATCATGCAGCTTTTTTGGAAACTGTTATCGCCGATTTGGGGGGCTGTTATCGTTGGTTGATATCTTGAATACCAACATCAGGGGAAGATCAGCCAATAGTGATTCCTATGCTGCAAAACTCCAACCTATTGCCAGAGGAACAGACACTTGTACACGTTCAGCTCCTGGGCATTCCCATCTGCGGAAACTGCGGCACTGCTGGGTATCGTGGCGAGCAGTTCTGCCCACGCTGTGGCTGGCAATTTCACAACTGCCAGCCACAAAACCCGAACAAACAACAATGCCAATCATGCGGCGCAGCAGTGCGCCACCCAATCGCCTTTTTCTGCACCGAGTGCGGAAGCGGGTTGAACGAGGAGAGCCGCCAACAATGAATACTGGAGAGCAGATAGAGCTAAAAAAAATAGACCCCAACACAAAACAGGCGTAACCGCAACATATGCGAACCATTCCATAACCACACCGGAGCCACCATGATTAGGACAATGACAACGATGACCGCCGCCGCCACAACACTGATGGTTGCCAGCACCTTGCTTGCCCAACAACCACAACCGAAAGGGACAATGCAGCCAACCCAAACCCAGCCATCGGTCCAGGCCCAGCAACCGAAGTTGCAGGTGAAACTGCCAGACCTAAAAACCCATGTTGCTTGGATTGGGGGAAGCGGAGCCGGGCGCACAATCAACTTGAAAATCTACAATCTGGGCCAGGGGAACTCCACGAAAGTGTGCTCGCTGAAGGTTGCCATCAGCTACTACGCTTGCTGCTACGGCGATGGAAACTATCAGGAGCCGCAAAGCTACGTGAGCAAGGATGTGATGCTGACCATCCCTGTGTTGGCGGCTGGCGCCTCGCACCAGTATCAGATCCCGATTCCATCGGGGATTGATTACCGCCCGTTCAGCGCGCGCGTCTATGTTGACAGCGGCGACCACGTGCTGGAAACCAACGAGGAGAACAACGAATACACACTAAACTCGCCAATCCAGCCGCAGTAACTTCTGCTGCTGAGCCGGATACCAGCAAGGCCAACGCCCCATTGTGCGCGTTGGCCTTGCTGCTTTGCTCCGCCATGCTCCCCCCGCTTATGCTGAGCTTGTCGGAAGCATTCCACTTTATCATTCGCCATTCATCATTCTGCATTTGCCATTTCCGTAAGGTCTAAACCTCGTAACTTCGCTGCAAAATTCTACTCCCCTTATTCAGCAAAACAATGACAGCTGCAACAACCGAATCCGTACCGCGCTCCTTCCCGCTGGAACGGTTCTACAAGTACATGTTTCTTCCCGGCCTAATTTTTTTATTAGTTCCGGGGATACTGCAAACCTACCTGCTGATGCCGTTCCCCGGCAGCCAGGATCTGAACTCAATTGACGTTGCCTACGCGCTGCAATCGTGGGTTGTGCCGCTTCGGATTATCGGGCTTCTGCTGATTATCGGGCCAATCATTAAAGGGTTTATGAACGGAACCATACTGCGCCGTGTCAGCATTGTGATGTTCAGTGCGTTCTGCGTTATGGTGTTCTACTTCACTACGTTTGCTGCGTCGGCCAGCAACATCTTCCGCGAGCCTGCTTTGCTGCGAATGGCCGCCGCTGCCGACAACCGCGTTCCGCTGGATGCGTTGGTGATTGGCGTTCAGCACAACGGCGTGGCCAAAGCCTATCCCGTGAACTACCTTGCGTATCACCACCGCGTTAGCGACTCCATCGGCGACCTGAAGTTGTGGGCCACCTACTGTAGCATGTGCCGAACCGGAGCGGTCTATCAGCCAGTGGTGGATAATCAGCCATTGGCGTTCCGTTTGGTGGGGGCCAACCACTACAACGCGGTGTTCGAAGACGAAGCCACCGGAAGCTGGTGGTATCAAGCAACCGGCCAGGCCGCCACCGGGCCCATGAAAGGGAAGCAACTGCCGATTGTGCCATCGGAGCAGATGACCCTGAAGCTCTGGCTGGAACAACATCCAACCAGTTTGATTGCCCAGCCAGATGGAGCAGAGTTCAGCCGCGAAGGCTACCAACAGACCGAAGGCTACGACCGGTTTCAGCCAAAGAAGGAAGGGTGGAATCCGAATAGCTGGGTTGTTGGCGTGACCTCTGGAACCGCAGCAAAAGCGTACCTCTGGAGCGGCTTGGTGTCCGCCCGTGTGGTGAACGATGCCGTCGGAAACCAGCCAGTGATGATTGCTGTTGCTGCCGACTCCATCTCCTTCACTGCCTGGAACCGCACCGTGAACGGCCAGCAACTAACCTTCGCGCTTGACTCCGGCAAAACCCGCCTAACCGACACCCAAACCAACTCCGTCTGGAATTGGAAGGGGGAGTGTGTGGAAGGAACGTATGCAGGGCAAAAACTTCAGCCAGCGGTGGCTTGGCAACAATACTGGCACGCTTGGCAAACCTTCTATCCAAAAACCGAGAAGTGGGAGCGATAAGGTGGAGTTTCTGATAGAGAGAGAGGTGCGGAGGAATATCCCCGGCTCCGCAATCGCGGAGCCAGTTAGCCTATTCTGCTTAGATTGCGCCATCAAAAAAATGTCCCTTCTGCTATCCCCAATTCATGGCTCAGGTCACACTGAATAACGTAACCAAGCAGTTCGATGATGGAACTGTTGCTGTCAACTCCGTTTCCTTCGATCTTCCCGACGGGAAGTTTTTGGTGATTGTTGGTCCTTCTGGCTGTGGCAAATCCACCACATTGCGGATGATTGCCGGGCTTGAAACCGCCACCAGTGGCGAAATCACCATCGGTGGCCGCGTGGTCAACAACGTCCATCCGAAGGATCGCGACATCGCAATGGTCTTCCAGAACTACGCACTTTATCCCCACATGACCGTCCGCCAGAACATGGAGTTCGCGCTGAAGATGCGGAAAGTGGCAAAGGAAGAACGGCAACGCCGTGTGATGGAGGTGGCGCGAATGCTGGAGCTTGAGCCGCTGCTGGAACGGAAACCCAAAGCACTCTCCGGTGGGCAACGCCAGCGTGTGGCACTGGGCCGGGCGATTGTCCGCAACCCCAAAGTCTTCCTGTTCGATGAACCCCTTTCCAACCTTGATGCCAAGCTCCGAAGCCAAACCCGCGCCGAACTCCAAAAACTTCATCACCAACTGAACGCCACCAGCATCTACGTCACCCACGACCAAGTGGAGGCGATGACCATGGCCGACCAGATTGTGGTGATGGAGCGCGGAGAAGTGCAGCAGATTGCCAGCCCGTTGGAGCTGTACAACAATCCCGTAAACCGTTTTGTGGCTGGATTTATCGGCACCCCAGCAATGAACTTTTTTGAGGGGAAAGCCGAGGTGAACGGGGAGCAGACGTGGTTTGTTGAGCAAGGGGAACGGGGGGTGCGCATTCCGTTGGAGCAAAGCAATCCGGCAATCATGCGGGCCGCCACGCTGGGTATCCGTCCCGAGCATTTTTTGCTGACAGAATCTGGCGACCCGTTCGGGTTCCCGGTGGCGGTGCAGGTGGTGGAGACGCTTGGCAACCAGACGCTGATCCATTTCCCCACCGGAAGCGGAATGGGGATTGCTGCGGTAAGCCCCGATCGCCAAATCCGCTACGGCGACCAGGTGTGGCTGCGTGCGCAAAGTGATAGAGCGCATCCGTTTGCTTCCACCGGGGAGCGGTTGTAGGAGGTCACTTTCTATCCATCCATCATCGGTGTGAGCGGGTGCTTTCAGGCTGCTTGGGCCGTCTCTATCCTTCATTTTTTCCCTTTCTATTTTCCCGCCGTTCCTCTTTTTTTGCCCCACGATGAATCAGCCATTGCCAACAACCGATCCGATTCCTGAACGTGAGGTGTGGCTGCGCCCAACAGTGGGGCGAATTGTGCAAGGGGTGCTGGCAGTGGCGGGCATTGGGATGTTTGCCTACTTGGCGCGCAACGTCAGTTTTGCCCACGTTGCCGATGCCGGAACGGCGTTGTTGTTGCTGTCGGCTGTGCTGCTGGTTCTTACCGCCATCAACTATTCGCTGGACACCCTAAGCTGGTGGCTGGTCTGCGGCGCGAAACGCCCTTCCTTCCTGACGCTGACCGGAATCCGGCTGCGGTGCGAATCGCTGACGAATATCCTTCCTGGCGGCGCGGTGATCGGCGAGCCGATGAAGGTGATGCACCTGCTTCGCACCACCACCATGACCACTGCCGAGGCAACAACCTCCTTCCTTCTGGCAAAATTTTGCATCATCATCGGGCAGGTGTTGTATGTGATTCTGGGGGTGCTGTTCAGCTATGCCGTGCTAAGCGGGGGGGGGAAATCAATTTTTGGAACTGAGCATTTTGGATTGTTGGTGTTGGGCGTTGTTGTGGTGATTTTTCTGCTGCTGCTCTCGCTGCTTGGGGCCATGATCTGGTTCCAGCCGATGCTCCGATTTCTGGCCCCGACCGAACGCGAAGGCCGCTGGGGTCACCTCTGGAATCGCCTTGTTGCCGAAGCCCACAGCATCGAGCAGTTGGTTGCTACCGCCGGACGGCAGCAAGGGGGGAAGCTGGTGGCGGGGGTGTTCTGTGGTTTCCTTTCCTGGTCGCTGAACGGCGTGGAAGCCTACCTGATTCTTCACGTTTTGGGGGTTGATGCTACCTTCACCCAAGCATTCGCGATTGATGCGGTAAGCTGTGTTATCCGGATGGTGATCTTTATCCTGCCAATCGGAATCGGCGGGCAAGATTGGGCAATCACCGGGCTGATGACAGTTCACGGAATCGCTAACCCGGTTGGCGCGTCGGCGCAGCTGGCGGTGATGAAGCGTGCGCGGGAGTTTGTGGTGATTGGCTTGGGGCTGGTGATGCTTGCCTTCGCCCCGCAACGCCTTCGCACAGGGGGCGATTCTTCCCGCACCAATTCCAGCAACAATCAGCTTCCAACAGTGTGATCTGACTTGCTTTCCCTGCTTCCGTGCAAACCTTCCTTTCCGCTGCTTCGTTCCTGCAAAAGCCAATTCCTATCGGAACAACTTTCCCCAGAATCATCCATCCGTTCAACCATTTCTAACCAACTGCCATGCGTTCCATCAATCCTGCCACCGGCGAGCAGATTGCCGAGTATCCCGAACTGAAAGAGCGTGACCTTGAAACCAAGCTGAACCTTGCCGCCAGCAGCTTCGCCAGCTATCGCCGCACCACCTTTGCCCAACGTGCCGAATGGATGCGCCGCGCCGCAATGCTGCTGCGGATGCGGAAAACCAGCTACGCCGAAACCATGACCCGCGAGATGGGAAAAACCATCTCCGCTGCGGAATCGGAGGTGGAGAAATGCGCGTGGGTCTGCGAGTTTTATGCCGACCAAGCAGAGTTTTTCCTGAGCGACCAGACGATTGACACCGATGCTGGCCGCAGCTTTGTGGCGTTCCAGCCGTTGGGCGTTGTGCTTGCGGTGATGCCGTGGAATTTCCCCTTTTGGCAAGTCTTCCGGTTTGCTGCGCCGGCGTTGATGGCCGGGAACGTCGCGCTGCTGAAACATGCCTCCAACGTGCCAATGTCTGCGCTGGCTATCGAAGAAGTGTTCCGGCACGCTGGCTTCCCCGATGAGGCGTTCCAGACGTTGTTGGTGAAGTCGCCTGCGGTGGAGAAAATCATCAGCGACCCGCGGATTGCTGCGGTCACGCTAACCGGAAGCGAGGGGGCAGGAAGAAGCGTGGGGGGAGCCGCCGGGCGGAACCTGAAGAAAGTGGTGCTGGAGCTTGGCGGAAGCGACCCATTTATCATCATGCCCAGTGCCGACATCGAGGCGGCGGTGAAGACTGCGGTGACGGCACGCACCATGAATAACGGCCAAAGCTGCATTGCTGCAAAGCGGTTTATTGTTCATGCCGAGGTGTTCGACCGTGTGGAGAAGCAGTTTGCCGATGGAATGGCCGCGCTGAGGGTTGGCGACCCGATGGATAGAACGGTAGATATTGGCCCATTGGCCAGGCCGGAGTTCGTTGAAGAGCTTCACAAGCAAGTGGTGGCTTCCGTTGCTGGCGGTGCGCGGCTGGTGGCTGGCGGGAAAAAAATAGAGGGGCGCGGATACTTCTACGCGCCCACTGTGCTGAGCGGCGTGCGGCCCGGAATGGCAGCGTTTGATGAAGAGACGTTCGGCCCGGTTGCCGCGCTGATCCGTGCTGCGGACATCGGCGAAGCAATCGCGCTTGCCAACAACTCACGTTTCGGCTTGGGGGCATCGGCCTGGACCGCCGACGAAGGGGAGCAGGAACGGTTCATCCGTGAGCTTGAGGCCGGTTCGGTGTTTATCAACGATATGGTGAAATCGGATCCGCGATTGCCGTTTGGCGGGATCAAAGCCAGCGGAATGGGGCGCGAGTTGGGTGAGTTCGGAATCCGTGAGTTTGTGAACGTGAAAACCGTTGTGGTGAAGTGGTGAACGGTGAAGTGAAGCCACACAGGGGAATCACGATAGCCGCTATTCTTCCGGCTTCCATCGCCGGTCTGATTTTTTTGCCGAAGTCTTGCGCTTCGTCTCCAATCGGCGTGCAACAACCGCACGGGAAGGGCGCGTGGCGATACGGGGTTTTTCAATCTCCAAGGCATCGTTGATAAGCCGCTCCAATCGTTCCAACACACGGTAGCGGTTCCCAAGCTGCGACCGCTCGGTGCTGCTGGCAACGCGGATGCGCCCCAGCGAGTCCATCCGATTGGCCAACTTTTCCGCCAGCCGTTGGCGCGTGCTTTCCCGCAGCCAACCCGCTTCGGCAACGGCAAAGCGGACCTCAACTTTCGTCTCCACTTTATTGACGTTTTGCCCCCCGGGGCCCCCACTTCGGCTGGTGGCAAATTCAAGGGCGGAGATGGGGATTGATTCCCCGGTGATAAGGTGCAGGTTCAGGTCGTCCATAACGGTTGTTGCTGATAATGGGGCGAACATAAGAAAGCCCGGCTGATGCGTTGGCATTGCCGGGCTTTGTGCTGCTTCAAGCTGAGGTTGGTTGTGCTATTCCCCAGTGACTGGTTGATTCTTGCGGACGATGTTCCGTCGGCTCGCTTTCTTCCGGGGGTGTTGTTTCTGCAGTTCAGCCGCTTGCTCCATCTCCGTCCGAAGCGAATCGCGCAGGGCGGTAACAAGGGAGTCACGGTTGATTGCTGTGGCAGCTGGCATCGGCTGTGGCAGCGGTGCGGCAGCTTGCGCCACTGCTGGTTGGTTGGCATTGCTGAAGAAGGTTTTGCCAGCAGGAATGCCAATTCCGGCACCAATCAGAAACCCTGATAGCAACATCACCAACGCACGGCCGGTGAACCAGCTGGCCGCCGCCGAAGGCGCGATTGCTGCAGGGGCGGCGGTTGGCTGCACTGCGGTAACAGCTGCGGGCTGCAATCCAATAGATGGCGCAAGCCGTGCCAGAAGATCAGCGTCTTCGGTGGTGGTAAGGCCGTTAAAGGTTTCATTATTGCTTAACGCGCTGTTCAAGCGTAGCTGCTGGCGGAATGCTAAGCGTTCTTGGCTGCTTTCGGAAAGCTGCCGGAACAGCACTGCCGAATCAGTATCGGACAAGTCGCCGTCAAGTAGTAGGTAGATATCTTCGTTCATCGGCGTACAGCAGGCTGCTGTGGAATAAGTTCGTTCGTCATCGGCCTGATGGAAGGTAAGAGAGTGGTTGCAGCATCATCTTCATCCAGCAGTACTTCCTCTTCTGTGTTCCGTACACGTCACGGTGGCTTATCGCATATCTTCCAGATAGACTGCAAGCCGTTGGCGAAGTGTGTCGCGAGCTTTGAAGATGCGGAATTTGATTGTGGAAACGGGCGTGCCAACAATCTGGGCAATCTCCTCATAGGAATGCCCATGGACATCGCGCAGGACAACCGCTTCCCGGTAGATTTCCGGCAATTTCTCAATCTCGGCTGTTAAAACCTCCTGCAACATCACATCCTGTGGTTGTTCCTCAACAGGGATTTGCAAGCCATCCAGTGGTTCATGGACTTTCAGGGTTCGCAGCATATCAATGCAGGTGTTGCGGGTCATTCTGAACAACCAGGCTGCAACGTTGGTTCCCTGCTCGTACATGGCTGCCTTCTGAAAGGCTTTCAACAATGATTCTTGCAAGGCATCTTTTGCTAACTCGCGGTCACCCATCATCCGGCAGCAATAGGTGAACAGCCGCTGGCGGTAGCGATCGTACAGTATGACGAACGCCGATTTATCGCCGGCAACAAGCTGGCGCAGCAGCTCATCATCAGGAATAGATGCCTGGTGTTGCTTTCGTTCTGTCAATGAATGCACCGAAGCCCTTCTGAAAATTATTGCGTGATATGGAGCCTTCTGCAGCGGCTCCACACGTGTTCACTGTTTGATTGCAAGGAACTTACGGCCAATGCGAACAACGAGCATGTAGAAAAAAAGGTTAGCGCGCCTTTCTGCGGCTAAAGGATTGTTGCAGAAGCTGGTTGATAGGTATTCCCCTCTCAACAATCGAGCCGGTTGGGTTAATCAACTACTGAAGTTACGCAGTACCCTAAAATGATAGGCAGCACAAGGCGTTTCATAAAGTATGCTCTCCGCATTACTCTGTCAACGCGCCTTGACTGCCTATCTCAGCTTCTACTTCTCTATGAAGTACACAGTCTGTGCCCAGATTGCACAGTTATTCTCCTTATCGGAACAGAGTATCTCACACGCTGTCCTTCAGCGGCTATAGTATCCTACGGTGTTACAGCTGCAACGCTTGTGACAGCACCGGATGGTCCAACAACCCGAAGTTCACGCGTAACTCCATTATCGAAAATATAGAGCTTGTAAACGCCAGCTGTTCCTGCTGGATTTGTGTTCCGGGATGCCAGCGAAATTGTTCCATTACCACGAATGTCAAGCTCTGAGACTGGAGTTCCAGTCTTAATTCCAACATCGGCATTGTTGCCCAAAGCTACAGCGTTGTTTTGGCCGACAACTGCACCTGCCCCAACAGCTGTTGCGTTGTCCAAACCAATTGCGGAGGCGTTAGCACTGGCTCCTAAAAATGTATTATTTGATCCACCTTGAATAGCTGTCCCAGCAAACCGACCAAGTGCTGAATTACCGCTTCCTGTGTTAACACTGCTTAAGGCACTGTAGCCGAATGCAGAATTATTGCTTCCAGAATTATTTGCAAGCAATGCGTCCCCTCCAACAGCAGTATTGCTGGAGCCAGTGTTGTTGGTGACTAGTGCTAATGAACCCACGGCAGTATTATTTGCTGCGGTATTATTCCCTAGTGATTGCCACCCCATTGCTGTGTTGTCATTGCTTGTTAGGTTGGAACCAAGTGATAAATAACCTACCGAAGTATTGCGAACGCCGTCCGTGTTTTTCCATAAGGCTCTGAAACCAACAGCGGTGATTTGGCTAGCTTGATTATCGTTCAATGCATCCGCGCCCACTGCTGTGTTCTGGCTGCCGTTGGTCATATCCCGCAATGCAACTAAGCCCACAGCCGTATTCCCGAATCCATCAATATTCGCTGATAGTGCCCCACCACCAACAGCAGTATTGTTGAAGCCAATAGTGTTTGCTATCATTGCATCAGCGCCAATTGCTGTGTTATGGGTTGCTGTAGTATTGGCATTTAGCGCATTCTTTCCTATTGCCGTATTGGATTGTCCACTAGTGTTGTCGCTCATTGCATTGGTTCCTATTGCCGTATTCCAAATGCCATCAACATTATCTGCCAGAGTAAGGTAGCCTATTGCTGTATTGCCAAAACCAATAGTGTTGCTGCGTAGTGCCGATCTACTAATCGCAACGTTACTGCTTCCACTAGTATTCGATGCCAAAGCGAATGACCCTATGGCTGTGTTATCTGAGCCAGTGGAGATATTCAACGCTTGGTAGCCAATAGCTGTGCTATTATCTGATGTAGTGTTTGCAGCAAGCGTAGCAAAACCAATGGCAGTATTCCGTAGGCCAGTTGTGTTTGCGGCTAATGCGTCGGCTCCCACGGCAGTATTTTCGCTTACGCTATTGTTCCGCAAAGCGTTGGTTCCAATAGCAAGATTACTTTGCCCAGTTCCGTTGCTGTTCAAAGCGTTGCTTCCAATAGCGGTGTTGTTGCCAGCAGTTGAGTTCTGCAACGCCTGAAACCCGATTGCTGTGTTATCTGCCGATGTTGTGTTTATCGCAAGCACATTACTGCCAACTGCTGTGTTGCGTAATCCGGTCATATTTGCTGTTAAGGCATTGCTTCCAACAGCAGTATTATTGCTTACGGTATTAGCCAACAGTGCATTGGTTCCTACGGCTGTGTTATTCCCGCCAACTACATTGTTTTGCAATGCTGCTGATCCTAAAGCAGTATTTCCTGCCCCTGCGTTGACTGAGCCGGAATTAACCCCGGCAAACACATTGGTTGTTCCCGTCCCGTTAATATGAAGCACCCGATTACCACCAATCTCGTAATGCTGACCACTATTGATGTCAGTTGCTACATCCAGCCCTGCTGTTGGTGCTGCAGCAACACCTATCCCAACTTGCCCTGTAGTGAAAACACGCATCCGTTCGCTGTTATTTGTACGAATCACAAGTGGTTGTCCATCTTTTGTCCCTAAAAAATTAGTAGCGGGATTTGTTCCCGAATTTCCCAGCAGTTCCCAGAACACCCCACTGGTATTGATCTTAATCATGTTGTAGATGGTGGTAGAATCCATAAATGGCACCCAATGAGGAGCCAGAGGGGTGGCCTCATTGTACTCAAATCGATTGGCATCTAAATTGAATATCAACAACGATTTAGCTGGACTCATAACACCGTTCCGCTGAGTCTGAGTTAATCGTGGCATCAAAAAACCACCATCGGTTGTTACTAATTCCAAAATCGCTGACCGATCTGGCTGAAGAGTTCCAACCCCTAAGTGGCCGTAAATATCAACAGTGGGACTGGTCCTAACAATCTGAGCCACCATCGGATAGGGCATCAGAAAGAAGATTGAAAATGCTGCACATAACATGCCTGTGCATAGTGCGTATAGATTACGCATTGGTCAACTCCAGGAAGAAGTGTGAGTTATTAGGTACTGTAGAACCGTTGTTTGTGTTCTCTCAGTAGGCTTGAATAAGGTTCAGCGACGAAGGGGGAAGAGGTAAGGAACGAGAAAGGAGTAGAAGGCAGGATGAAAAATTCAAAATGGCAATAAAGCATCCGAAACAAGAAAGTAGTTTTTGTATAACAATTCACGAGCCAACAATACTACTATGGATTGCTTCTCAACGCAAAGTTACTATAAAGTCTGACAGATATTCAAACCTAAATTTCTTTCTGAGGTTATGTGGTGACTTGGGGTATTAGGCAGCATAAGGCGTTTCATAGAGTGTGTTCGCTGCATTCTGTCAGTTGAAGATTGCGCGGCTGAAACGGTATCAGGTAACCATCTATCAACTCTACGATCTTCTTCTGAACAGACTTGCCCCCCGAATCTTGTTTGAAATCTACGGTTTCACGTACTCGCCTTGCGCAGAGTTTGAATAGTGAACACTTGCCCGTGCTATGGCTCCACTCATACTTCGATGTGATGCAGCATGAGCGGAGGGTGTATTCTGGCGAAATATTGAGTCACTGCAATCACCAAGCTCCATCATGGTGTTGCGTAAGGTCAGTTACGTACTGCGTAACCTCAGTCAATCACATTAAAAAGGCGGCCCCAACGGATGGATCCCAGCTTCTCCCAAATGCTGGTTTGTTCGGCGGGGTTTTCGGTGTTGGCAATCCCATCTCCATCGCGATCAACCGCCACCGGCCACGACCAATACACAATCAGTGGTGTTCCAATCACATCATCCATCGGGACAAAGCCCCAGTATCGGCTGTCTAACGAGTTCCACCGGTTGTCCCCCATTCCAAAGCAGTAGTCCCGCTCCACCGTGTAGGAAGTAACCGACTTCCCGTCAACTTTTATGATCTCTCCATCGCGCTCAACTTCGTGTCCTTCCCGCATCACAAAAATGCGCCAAGCCCGGTAGGTGGAGTCGTTCAGCGGAATGATGTCTCCTTTTTGGGGGATGCGGAGCGGCCCCCAGTTGTCGCGGGTGAAGCCGTAGCCTTCCGGGAAGGTTTGGCTTGCATCGCCCGAGCTTGGTGTGCTGAGCATCGGATCGAATTTGGCTAATTCCGGCAACGGCTGCTCAACTCCATTGATATAAATTTTTGTGTTGATGATCTGCAAGGTGTCGCCGGCGGTGGCCACGCAGCGTTTTAGGTAGTACTGAAAGTCGCGGGCCTTGACATCGCTGCGCCCCCCGGGAAAAATGAAGACAATCACATCCCCTTTCTGCGGGTCGCGCAAGCCAGGAAGAGTGAAATAGGGGAGTGGAATGTTGAAGAAGGGAATAGTCTGCGGCGACGAACCGCCGTAGATGAAGCGATTGACGAACAGGAAATCCCCCGGCAACACCTCGTTCTCCATCGAACCAGTAGGAACCACAAAGGAGGCGATAAGGATGCCGTTAATCACCATCACAATCAGCAGCGAGCTGAAGATGGTTTTCACCCAGGACCAAAGCTCTTGCCCTAATGTTAGTTTTTGCTGGGGAGGCTTCCCTGCTCCATTCTGTTCATTGTGATTGGTAGCGGTGGGGCGTGAGGTTGTTTTCTTCCCGCTCAAAATCTGCTTCCGTTCCTCTGGGTTCATATATCTGCGCTCGGTTGTTATTTGCTTCTCGGTTGCTTACTCAATGGATCTGAACATCCGCCCCCAGCGGATTGCAGCAATCCGTTCCCACAGCGATAACGCTTCTTCGGGGGCGTACGGGTTCGGAATGCCGTCCTTGTTCCGGTCGGCGGCGGTTGGCCATGACCAATAGACAAACACTGGTCGGCCAACAATGGCATCGTAAGGGATGAATCCCCAGTAGCGGCTGTCCATGGAGTTCCAACGGTTATCCCCCAAACCAAAGCAGTAGTCGCGCTCAATTTGGTAGGAAGTTGCTGGCCGTCCGTCAATGCTGATTGTGGCCCCCATCCGTTCGACTTGATGCCCTTCGCGGCGGATAAATATCCGCCACGTATCCATTGTTTCCGGGCCTAACTGAATCAGATCGCCTTTTTGGGGAACCCGCATTGGCCCCCAGTTGTTGCGGGTGAAACCGCTTCTGTTGGGGAAACTTCTGGTAGCATCGTCGCTGGGTAGCGCGGCAAATGTGGAATCGAATGTGACGGTTGCCGGGGGCTGCTGTGGCTTGCCGTTCACCCACACAACGTTGTCTCTGATCTGAACCGTGTCGCCAGCAATGGCCACGCAGCGTTCCATGTAGTGCTGTGGAAGATCGGGCATTACTTGGTCGCGCAATCCAGGGAACTTGAAGATGATAACCCTTCCGCGCTCCGGCATTGCTTGCTCTGCGGATGCAACAAGGTAATCCCCCAGAAAGATGGCACTCTCCATTGCACTGGTTGGAACTAAATAGGTCTTTACCCCAGGAACAACCAACCCAACAAGGCCAAAAATTAGCAATGGACTGAAGGGGAGCAGAACCAACAGCGCGCCCCCCAATACAAGGTAGCGAGTCCGAAATCGGCGACGCGGAAGTAATGGTTCAGAAGGCATGAGATGGTATGGCTAAAGCTCTGGAAATTCCTCTGCTTCTCCGTTCCCATATGTTGTTTATTCATCCATCGAGAGGACCGCCAAAAATGCTTCCTGCGGAATTTCCACCGCGCCCACTTGCTTCATTCGCTTCTTCCCCTCTTTCTGCTTCTCAATCAGTTTCCGCTTGCGGCTGATGTCGCCGCCGTAGCACTTGGCCAGCACGTCTTTTCGGAGCGCTTTGATGGTCTCGCGGGCAATCACTTTTGCGCCAATCGCCGCCTGCACCGGAATCTCGAACATATGGCGCGGGATCAGTTCGCGAAGTTTTGCGCAAAGTTTCCTGCCGTAGAAATACGCCTTGTCGCGGTGGATAATAATCGAAAGGGCATCCACTGGTTCGTTGCTCAACAGAATATCCAATTTTACCAAGTCCCCTTCGCGCATTCCGATGACTTCGTAATCGAACGAGGCGTACCCGCGCGAGGCAGATTTCAGCTTGTCGTAAAAATCAAAAATCACCTCGGCCAGCGGTATCTCGAACGTGATGTCCACACGGGTGGAGGAAAGGTAGCTGGTGTTTTTGTAGATGCCGCGCCGCTCGATGCAGAGCTTGGTGACAACGCCAATATATTCCGCCGGGCAGATGATCTGCGCCCGGATGTACGGCTCCTCAACAATATCAATCAACCCCGGCGGCGGAAGGTCGGCGGGGTTATCTACCAGAATTTGCTCGCCGTTGGTTTTCGTCACCTGATACTCCACGTTCGGAATGGTGGTGACGATTGTTTGGTTGAACTCACGCTCCAGCCGCTCCTGCACAATCTCCATGTGAAGCATCCCCAAAAAACCGCAGCGGAAACCGAACCCAAGCGCGGTGGAGGTCTCCGGCTCGTAGGTGATTGCCGAATCGTTCAAGGTGAGTTTTGCCAGCGAGTCGCGGAGGGTTTCGTAGTCGTCCGAGATGGCTGGATAGATACCAGCAAACACCATCGGCTTCACCTCGCGGAACCCGGGGATTGGGTCTTGGGCTCCGCCACGGCTTAACGTAACGGTGTCCCCGACTTTGGTATCCTTCACGTCCTTGATTGCCGCAGTGAAGTACCCCACCCCACCGCACGGAATCGCCTTTGTTCTGACGCGGCTCATGTGCAGCATCCCCGCTTCCTCCACCGTGAACTCAGCACCAGTGTACATGAACTTCACTTTGTCATCTTCACGAAGTGTTCCATCCACCACGCGGACGTAGGTGATGGTCCCGCGGTAGCTGTCGAACAGTGAGTCGAAGATCAACGCCCGCAGCGGGGCATCGGGGTTGCCGCGTGGCGGCGGGATGCGCTGAACAATCGCCTCCAAAATTTCCTCGATCCCAATCCCAGCTTTTGCCGAGGCCAGGATCATCTCTTCTTCCTTGCATCCCAGAAGATCAATCACCTGCTGCTTCACCCCTTCCAGAGTGGTTGCTGCCGAAGGGAGGTCAATTTTGTTGATGACCGGGATGATCTCCAAGCCAGCATCAATCGCCAGATAGAGGTTGGCGATGGTTTGGGCCTCCACCCCCTGTGTTGCGTCCACAACCAGCAGCGCGCCTTCGCACGCGGCAAGGGAGCGGGAGACTTCGTAGCTGAAATCAACGTGGCCCGGCGTGTCAATCAGATTTAGGCTGTAGGTGGCTGCGTCGCCGGTGCTGTTCGGGCGGCGGTAATCCATCTGGATGGCGTGCAGCTTGATGGTGATGCCACGTTCCTGTTCCAGCGGATTATCGTCCAAAATCTGGTTCGTGGTCATCTCACGCGCTGTCACCCGCCCGGTGGTTTCCAACAGGCGGTCGGCAAGCGTGGATTTGCCGTGATCTATGTGGGCAATAATGCAGAAGTTGCGGATGTTGTTCATCGTGCAAAAAGTGTTCAACCAAGCTGCTTCCCCCGGCAGATGCTTCCCACTTGGAAGGCCATAAGCGGCGGCGCAGCTTCAATCACTGCTGGAACGGGATAGTGTGAAAAACAAAGAGCCAAACATACGCCCCCCTTGCCGAGTGTGCAAGACAGCGTGCGGTAACGGGTTGTCGGGAAAAAGGAAGATTACTGCGGTGGTTGCTGGCCAAGCTCGCGAAGCATCACCCCGTAGCGGACTCCACGTGTGCTGACCATCAGCGCAGGAAGTTGATACCGCCTCATAAATTCATCCAAGATGATTGCTCCCGCCAGAATAATATCAGCGCGCCCGCTGCTGATTTGGGGGATTGCAGCGGTTTCCGCCAACGTCAGCCCCGCAAGCCGCTCGGTTGCGGAATGGATGTAGCCAGCGGGAAGCCACTGCCCGTTCAATTCTTCGGCGTTGAAGTGTTTCATCCCGGCGTGCATTGCCCCCAACGTTGTCACCGTTCCGGCCACTCCAACGGCAAGGGTTTGCGGGGGAAGCCGGAACGCTTTTTCTAACTCCGTGCAAGCAAACGTGCGGGCGTTGGCAAGCTCGGCAGCCGATGGTGGAAGGTTGGGGAAGCACCGCTCCGTCACCCGAACCGCGCCAATATCAAGGCTGATGCTGTTCTGAAGTTCGCTCCCATTTCCAACGGCAATTTCGGTGCTGCCGCCGCCAATATCTATCACAGCAATGGCCGGCGATTGGCGTGCCGTCCCAGCAATCCCGAACAGCGCGCCACGGTAGGTCCAGCGGGCTTCATCGTGGCCACTCAGCACCTCAATCGTGATTCCGGTTCGCTGCGCCATCTCGCCAATAAACTCCTGCTGGTTGCTGGCATCGCGTAGCGCGCTGGTTCCAAACGCAACGATTCGCTCGGCGTTGTGCGATTCGGCAATCTGGCGGTAGCGCAGCAGAAAATCCGCCATGCGGTCGAACGTTTCCGGCATGATTACGCGCCTTGCATCAACCCCTTTTCCCAGCCGAGCAATCGCGTGTTCATCGCCAAGTATCTGGATTGTTCCATCTGGCTGCGTCGCTGCCGTCACCATCAGGATGGTGTTGGTGCCGATGTCAATGGTGGAGAAGATCATGGAGGAAACGTAGTGGGGTGGGGGGCAGGTCTTGAGCGTAGTTGCCTGCCACCGAATGCTGTACCTTACTGAAGGATATGCGCTTCTACTGAAGTTGTCTGGCAGCAAGCAACCGAACGGGCAAGACCCACGGCTATGCCTTGCGTCAATCCTTCGGTGGCTTGATGAATACTGTGAACAGGAGTGGAACGCTTGCTTCCAACCTGACTGTTTGCGTACGTCCTGTCCACAATCCGAACTACCGTAGCAACATCAGCCGGAGGATGCTCCGTTGGGTTGGTGTGGTCAGCACTGCGTAGTAGATACCGCTTGGCTGGTTGCTTGCATCCCATGTGGCAATATGCGGTTGGGTGGGTAGTTGTTGTTGGTCTACCAGTGCGGCAACGCGCCGCCCGTACAGGTCAAAAACCTCTAGCGATGTATGGCCATCTTCCACCGTCTCGAAGTGAATATCGGTGGAGGGGTTGAACGGGTTTGGCGCGGCCATTTTGATGCCGAACGCGCCGCTCACTTTCACGATTCGATCCCCGCCAACGGCGCAGTAGCCATCCAGCACAAACACTCCGTTGTTTGCGCTGGCGGTGGCTTTCCCGTCGCTGAAAAACAGCGTGTCGAAGGTGACAGGGGTGGTAAGTGCATTCCCCAACGTCACCACAACATCCAAGAAGCCAAGCGTGTCGGGTGGGGTTGCTGGCATTGGGTTGTTGGCAATGGTGAACGTCACCACGCGGTCGCTTCCGCTAATGCTGCTGTTGGTGATGCGCCCGATTGACGTTGCTTCCCCCGTTACCGCTTTCCCCGATGCCCCCGTTTCCCCTTTGCTTCGGGCGCGAACGGGATAGAGCATGGATCCGTTGAACCGCACCGTTGCTTGCAGCGTGGTAGCCCCCGATCCTGTCAAGTCCGATCCGTTCCCCAGCACAAGCGGGATTGATATCCGGTCGCCCGGCGCGCCGCGCAAGCTATCGGGGATAGTGATGTTGGCAATCCCCTGCGGAATCCGCTCCCCAATACCTTGCAGCATCGCAATGCTGGTATCGGCACAGGGGAGGTTTTGGATGACCCACAACGGCTGCTGGAATGTTCCGGTATCGGTTGGCGTAAACCGCACTGCCACGCTGATCGTTTCCCCTGGCTTCAACGTTTGCGGCGAAGCAAAGCCAACCACTTGGAACGGCGGCGGAGCTTCCACTCCGGTGATGGTGATATCACTGCTGGAGCGGTTCTGCAGCGTCACGTTCCCATCCACAAACGCCCCAACCGAGACATCGGCTGTTCCGAAATCGTAGGGGTCCGGCAGGGCCACAATCGCCGCACCAACCTCACCCTGAATCGTCACCTGAATCACCGGTTGCTTGGCATCGTTGGTGTAGATGGTGATCGTCCCTTGCTTGGCCCCCGGCGTTGCCGCAAGGCCACGGACAAAGCGATATTGAACCTCCACTTTCTGCCCCGGCTTCACTGTCTGGTTCCAGGTCTGCGTCAGCTGCTCGAAGACGTTTTCGGTGTTGTTGGTAAGCGTCACTCCGTTCAGGGCAAAATCCCCGGTGCCAACGTTCTCAATCGTTAGCGTCAGCGTGTCGGTGTCGCAGGGGATATTGCTTCCAAAATCGAGCGGGTTTGGCGTAACGCGCACTGCCGACTGGATACCTTCCCCCGTCAGCGAAGCGCAGACCGTATCGAGGCAGGGGGAGGTGATGATAAAGCAATACTCGGCTGCATACTGCTGCTCCGATAACGGCGTGAAAATGATGCTGTCGGAGATGCTGTTGCCCGGGCTGAGTACCGTTGGAGCATTGGCTTTTGCAACCACAAAACCCGATCCCGATGCAGGGCGAATCAGGGTTTGGCTAACGGTGATTGGAACGCCGCTGTTGTTGGTTAGTCGGGCGTAGCCACCGCTGGAGAATCCAATGTTGGTTTGGCCGAACGTGATGCCGGTCGCGCTGTAATCCAACGCCACCAACTGGCCACGAACCGCCACGCGGGTTTCCCGTTTGCAGCGGTCATCGGTTAGGATTAGCGTGTCGGTATGAACCCCGGGAACGGCTGTGTTGAAGGCGATGGACACTGGGCGTTCGGCCCCCTGCGCAACCGTGATTGGGGGAACGGTTCCCAACGTGAAATATCGCCCATCGGCAAAGCGTGCGCGGATTGTTTCGTTAAAATCGCCGGTGTTGGCAACGCGAATTGTGTCGAATTTCGGCACGGTGCATTTGAAGCTTTCCCCAAAATCAAGCTCGGTTGGTGCCGCGCCCCCTTGCTTGTTGCGGATCACAATCCGCGACGACAGCCGTTGCAGCGTCACGCCAATCCGCAACGTCTGCTGCGAGGGGTCGGTGGCGTCGGTGCGGATAATCACAGCGTCAGTTCCCGAGGTTCCCGGCTGCCACGTAACAGTGAACGTGATGGAATCCCCCGGCAACAGATCGGTTCCGCCGGGCGCGGCCAGCGGCGTAACCATCACCACACCAAACTGGGTGGTGACGTTCAAAATTTTCACCGGAATTGTTCCCGGGTTGGAGAGCTTGAAGGTGTCAGTAACCGGAATCGGCGGGTCTAAACAGGTGTCGGCTGCCAGCAAAAACTGATCGCGCGAAAGAAGCAGTTTTGCGTTGATAACTTCGCCAATCACCGGCACGCAGATGGTGTCGGGGCACTCGGTCCCGAACACAATGCAGAGGTTGCCAACATATGGATAGCCCGCCGTTGTTGTTGGGCGGAAGGTGACGTTCCCGCCGTTGGTTTGCAGCGGGTCAAGGTTGGTTCCGGCCAGCGAGGTCGGGATGCTGAAATCGTTGTTTGGCGGATCCAGATAGACGCTGGTGATGGTTCCCCGTGAGGTTCCCCTGCCGCGAATCGTGATGCTTTGCGGGGGTGAAGTGGTGTTCAGCACTTCCCGGAACCGAAGCGTATCCGGCTGCGGCTGGAACTCCAAACGGGTGTCCACCCCTTCGCCCCGCAACTTCACAATCAGCGGGATGGTGCATTGGCCAACGCTGATCCGGACTGAATCGTTAAAAATGCCGGACCCATCTGGTTGGAAACGAATCCGCACCCATTTCTTGTCGGTTGGGGCGTTTAGGTCAAGCGTCGTTGCGTCCGGTGCGGTGACGCTGAAGCGTTGCGGCGCGCCCAGCACTGCGGGGATACCAACAAGCTGATCGTTCACATCGCCAATGAACGTCACCTGCACGCTGTCTTCTTTCCACTTCCCAAAGCATACTCTGCCGAAATCAACCTGGGTTGTGTTCAGCGATGCCTCAATCCGGCGGCGGGAGCCCGTAAGGGGGATGTCGGTGGGGCTTTTCCCGCTGCGGGGATCGTTGTTGACAAGGCGCAAGGTGGCGGTTTTGTTCCCATACACCGCCGGGGCAAACCGAACTTGAACCTCCACACTGCTGCCCGGCGCAACGGTGAAGCCAGCGTTGTAGGGGGGAAGAATGGTGAAATCAGTCTGGTTTGGGCCAACGATGGAGGGGGTAATCGTCAGCGGCGCGTCCCCTTCGTTGGTGACGAGCAGGGTATCCAGAAGAATCTCATTGCAAACCACAAGGCCGATAGTAAGCTGCTGCTGGTCGGTTTTAATTTTTGGGATTAGTTGGATGTTCACAATGTCGGCTGCCGACTGCGAAAAAATCCATTGGGGATTTTGGGTGAATGGATCGGCAGTGACGGTGTAGGGGCCTTGGACTGCGCAGACGTAGAAATTTCCCGTTGCCGAACCAGTCTGAAGCATTGCCAGTGTTGGGGTGATTGTCCACAACCGCCCGTTGTATGATGGCGGCAGAAGCTGCACCCACTGCGCGTTCGGGTTGTCGTTCCGGATATACACCCGGATTTGATCTGTCCCATTCCGCGTTCCGGTGATTGCCCGTTCCCCCAGCCACATTGAGCTTAGCGTGTCGGTCGTAAGGCCAACGTAGGTGCTGGCGGAGTTGGCCACGGTAAGGTTGCTGGTCACAAAGCCATCGTAGCGGGCGCGGCCCTGGCCGCCGGCACCGCCACCGCTGGTCCCGTTCCCCCCCTTGGTGTCGCCCGATCCGCCAAACGCCCCTTGGATTTTGGAGCCAAGCCCAATGTATCCGCCGGATCCGCCCCCTGCACCGGGTGTGCCTGCCGTGGCGTTCGCGCCGCGAGCAAAGATGGCCCCGGAGTTGGTGATGATGCCGTTGGCAAACAACGCAACTGCGCCGCCAGCTCCGCCCCCTTCACCAGCGCAGCCACTTACTGACTGTGGGTTGCCCCCACCACCACCGGAACCACCCGCAACCGGAGTAACATAAATATTCCCGTAGGCTTTCCCGCCGCTGGTTGTTTCCCCACCGGCCCCGCCGCTGCTGCCGTATCCACCGCCACCGCCAGCTTTTGTTTGGCCACCAGATGAACCACCGCCATACTGTCCGTTCACCAACCCTTCACAGGCGCCATCCCCCCCTTTCCCGAACGGGTGGCCAGTGCCGCCACCGGTTCCTTCTGGGCCGCCACAGGCGCTGGTATTTCCGCCGCCACCTTTGGCCCCGTTCAACCCGTTGCCGCTGGTTCCCGACGATTCGCCGGGTGGATTGTAGGCATCGCTTCCGATAGCATTATTTTGCCCGCCGCCGCCGCCGCCAGTGTAGCCTTTGCCGCCGTTGGTTCCGCTGGTGCCGCTTAGTCCATCGCACACTTTTCCGCCGCCGCCGCCGCCGCCAGCAGCCCCGTCAAGCCCGCTGCCATCCAGTTTCAGGGTGGCATCGAAGTTTATGGCAATGTTTTTTTTGCTGATAAGGGTAAGTGGAAGGAATCCTTGATTACCGGGGGTTCCGGGGTCGGTATCGGTGGTGCTAACGGTGAAGGTTCCGTTCTGAAGGGTCAGGCTTTGGACGATCATTGCGCCCCGCTTGGAGCGGGTTCCGGAAGTGCCACCCGATCCAATGGTGATGACGTTTGTGGGGGATCCAGCATCCAGCACGCCATTCCCTATCAGCCCAAGATTTTGTGGGGTGACAATCTCAAAATCCACAGTGCTGCTTCCCGCGCCGGTGGTCACTTTCAGCTGCACCGTTCCGTTGGCAACGCCAGGCTTCACGAACACTTGTGTGGCAATCATCCGCCCCGACCAACTGACCACTATCGGGCCAACAACAATTTTGGCGGCATCGGCAGCGGTGTTTGGCTCCACCCGAACGGGATCGCCGGGGTTGTTGGGATAGAGGCCATCGGCCCCGAAATTGCCGCTTCCGGTTGTGGGACCGATAATTTCCACGTAGGTGTTCATCCCCTGCGTGCCGATGTCGGGAATGATGTAGCTGATTTGTGGTTGGGCAACTGCCGCGCCGCACAGCGCAACAAGCATCAACAGAAAGAAGGTTGCCGTTTTCATAAGCGTAGCCAGTCGGTCAAATGTGTTCATCTATCAGAAGGTTCCGTGAAGTCACCCCGAAGGGGGGAAACCTAACGGGGGGGGGGAAATCACCAGCTATCGGGTTGGCACGGAGTAAGCGACATGGGGCGATTGCAAACCCTACCGGCTTCCCCCCGCATCAATCGGGGTTGTGATGTTGATCTCCACGGTACGGCTGTAGAATCGCCCTTCGGGAAGGTTGTTGTCGAACAACTCGGTGTTCTCGCCGCCACCCATGGCGTTATCCTGTGGGATACCCAACGCTTTTGCTGATTGCTTTGCGCGTGCGGCGGAGAGCTTCTGGTTGTGATCTTCATCCCCCAAACGGTCGGTGTAGCCAACCACTTTCACTGTAGATTTTGGGGAGATTCGGTTTTTAATCATCTCCGCAATCCGGCGGCTTGCTGGCGACAAGCCGGCTTGGTTGTACTCGAAGGTGATAAGGTTGAATCGGTCGAAGGCCAAATCTTCTAACCCCTCGGTTCGTTTCCGCTGCAAGGTCACTTGGTCAACTGGTATCAGTTTTCCCGATTGGCTTCGTTGATCTTTTGCATCCACCACTACCAAGTTTGCGGCAACCGGGGCGCGCGTGATCGGCACGTCGCCCTGGCTTTCGGTAATGTTCCAGTCAACGTATTCCGGCATTTCACCTTCGCCGCTGAACTGCTTCAGTGTGCGGCCACTTTGGCTGATTGTTAGGGTCCATTCTTTCACCCCTGCTTCCGATTTCACTTCCGGTTGCAGCCGCACCACTGGCGGGTTCACAGCCCGAAGCGTGTCGTTGGTGGTGACTGGCTCCAGCAGATCTTGGTCGCGCGTGGTGATCTCTACGCGGCGGTTTTCGGCTTGGCCATCCAACTCGTCGGAGTTGCTGGCGGTGGAAGGGAGGTTCCGCGCTTCCACACGAATCCGGTCGGGGGCAATCCCCCAGCTTTTCACCAAGTATTCTTTCACCCGCTCGGCACGTGCTTTGGATAGCGCGGTGTTCCCGGCTTCGGCATCGCGGTTGGCGTTGGTTCCGGTCAGCGTCAGATCCATCTTGGCGTTCTGGCTCATCCGTACTCCCAGCACGTTCAGCGATTGATAGTACACTGCCAACGTCCCGCGATTTACCAGCGAGTCCATGCTGAACCGTTGCGGAGCTTCCGAGCCATACATCACGTAGCGGCGTGGGATTTCTGATGAGTTTTCATCAAAGAAAATGTACGTCAGCAAGCTGTGCGACTGGGTGTTGATGAACTCCTCCACCCGCAACCGTTCAAACGATTGCTCGCTTCCGCTGGAATCAACCCCCGCAATGTTCAGCGCGCTGGCCAATGCCGGTGGCGGCGGTGGCGGCGGCGGTGGCGGTGGCGGTGGTGGCGGCGGTGGCGGCGGTGGTGGTGGCGGTGGTGGTGGCGGCAACGGCAGTGAGTATTTCACCGACGCACCAAACCGAAGCTGGCTGATGCTCCAATCCAGATCGCTCCGCAATTCCCCCAAGCCAAGCGCGTAGCTAAGTTCAGGGATCAGGAAGAGTGTGTTCCGATTGTTAAGCGGAAGCTCGTAGTCAACGCCAACGGCCAGCGCAAGGCGCAGCCCAACGTTTTGCATATCGGCACTGACTTCGTTGCGGATGCGGGTTTCCGCGCCGTCGGTTCCCACAAAGGCTGCGGTTGATGGGTAGGCCAGTTGTTCCTTCTGGGTGAAGCTTTTGCCGATCATCAGCCCAAACTCCGGCCCAAATCGGACGGTCAGCGGTTGGTTATCCACCGGGCGATACCCTGCCCAAATTGTTCCACCAAGCATCATCAGCGATGACTCTAGGCTGTACTCACTCACCCCTTCCACAATGGCTCCATCGGCTTGGCGAACCGGCCCGATGTTGGCCGAGACGGTTTGGGTGATCCCCAACGTTTGCAGCCCTATCCGGGCCGAGCCATCCCACTGTGGTGTCAGGGGAAGCTCGTACAAACCACCCAAGCCAATGCCAAGCGATGTCCCGCCGGTGAAGTTGGCGGCATCAAGCGGCATACAGTTGGGTGCTTCGGGAAGCCCAGCAACATTGGCACTGTGAAGGTTCAGCCCCAGGTTCACGAATCCGCCCACACGTGGCTGCATCCGTTGCATGGCAAGCGTGTCGGCTGGCGGTGCTTCTTCCTCCTGTTCGGGCAATTGCGCCACAGCGTGGGAAGCAGCAAACGCCAGGAGCGCTGCGGTGAAAAAGAATCGTTGTATCAAATCAGAGACCATGAAAGATCAGGAATCGGTTGTCGGGGATCGGAACTCGGGGCTTGGGAATCAGTTGTTGGAAGGTGAATAGTAGCTCACCTTGCCCAGTATTTGGTTCAGTGAGCATACCCATTCAGTGGCCCCACCCATACTTCGCCAAGCTCAGCATGAGCGGAGGGCCAGATTCGATGAACAAAATGACTAATTGCTTCCCCATCACTTCGCCAGCACCAATCGGCGCAGGCTGCGTTGGGTTGGTGTGGTTAGCTCGGCGTAGTACAGGCCGCTTGGGAACGGTGTCGCGTCCCACGAGCGGACGTGGGCTTGCACTGGCAAGTTTTCACGATCAACAAGGGTTGCCACCCGTTGCCCTGCGGCGTTGTAGATAGCAAGCGTTGTTGGGCCCCGCTCCACCGTCTCGAACACAATTTCGGTTGAAGGATTGAACGGGTTCGGGCTGATAGAGATGATCCCAAACGCCCCCGAGACTTTCAGCAAGCGACTGCCCCCCGCATCGCAGTAGCCTTTCAGGGTGAACAGCCCGTCGGATTGGGTGTTCTTCATCAAGACATCGGCCCATCCCAGCGAGTCAATTCTGATTGGGGTAGTGGTGCTGTTCCCCAGCAGCACGGCTGCTTCAATCATCCCCAGCGTGTCGGGCGCGGTGGGGATCGGGTTGTTGGTAAGCTCCACCGTCAACAGCATCTCATCCCCCTGCACCTTCCGGTTCAGAACTCTTGCGATTGAGGTCGCTTCTTTCTTGCCAAATCTTCCGGTTCCATCGGCAAAGCGCAATGGTTCCAGCATGGAGTGGTTGTAGCGCAACCGTAGCCGCACGGTTGTTGCGCCAACTTCCTCCAGCAGATTGGAGCTTTGCAGGATAATTGGGATCAGAATGGTATCCCCCGGCGCGCCAGTTAGCGTGGTGGGAATAATGATTTCTGAGAAGCCAGCCACTGGCGGACGGCCTTCGCCGGTTAGTGCGGTTAGCGTTGTGTCAACGCACACACCGCCAAAAATCACCCGTAGCGTGTCGTTGTAGATCAGCGTGTCGGCGGGGGTGAACTCCACCGTCAGCATCACCGTGTCGCCGGGGCCCAATTTGGATGGGACTGGCGGCAGGATGGTGTACGGCGGGCGGATGTCGAAACGGTCAATCCGAACGGTGTCGGGTGAGTTGTTCACCAGCGTCACGGTGCGGGTTGGCGATGGCGGAACCCCCGCCAGCGTCCGTCCAAAATCCACAAAAGCGGGCGCGCTAACTGAGTAGCTGCGGCGGCGGCCAGTCAGCAGAACGTTGAGGGTATCCTGGCGGGAATCGTCCGAGATGATTTTTAGCGTTGCTGTGACGATGCCATCAGCCGGGGCCCGCGAGGCAATAAACCGGTACGTCACCATCAACGAATCTTTTGGCTGAAGCTGGTGCGGCTTTGTCACCGTGCTCACTTGCTCGAACGCCACAGCCCCAGGATCGGTCAGCACCAGATCCAGCACTTGCAGCGGAAGATTCCCCAAATTCAGGATTGCCAGTTGCAGCGTGGTATCGCTTTGGCAGGTGAAACGGGTCCCGAAGTTCAGCACACTTTGGCGGGCGAAAATATCTGATTGCACCCCCGAGCCATCCAACGGGACGCAGATGGTATCCAAGCACGGGTTTTCGGTGACGAAGCAGAGTTCGGCAGCCGAGGTTGTTGGCCCGGTTGGCTGATACATCACGTCGAACGTGAAATCCTCATTCGGTGCTATCTCTATCGGGAATTGCGCTTTTGACGGGATCACAAACTCCGGCGTTGGCGGGCGCACGAACGCATCCACCACCCGCATTTTGGTATCCAGCGGGGTTTTACTGGTGTTGATGAACGTGGAGGAACCGTAGCGGGTTTGCCCCACCACCGAAGGGCCGAAATCAATGCCAGTTACCTGCTGCGAAACTTGATACCGCCGCCCGGCCACCGCCACACGAATCACTTGGTCGCTGCAACTTCCGTTCTGCAACATCAGGGTGTCGCGGTACTCACCCGGGGTTGGCGGGTCGAACAGCACAGCAATGGCGGTGTCGGCATTGCCAAGCAGCGGATAGGGGGGGGGCGGGGAAAGTTTGAACGCTGTCCCCTGGGCAAACCCGCCAGTGACCACTGCCTGCAACGTGCCGGCGTTTTTCAGCCGGAAGGTATCGGTTCGCGGGCCACAGCCGTAGGCGGTGCCGAAGTCAATGCCGGAAGGGACTGGGGTGCTATCGGGAAGAAGCAACTTGATGACGGTGCTTTCCAACTTCAGGGTGATATCAATCACCATCTCCCGTTTTGTGGAGTCGGGGTCATCGGTTGGCAGGATGATTTTGGCAGTGGTTGCCCCGGCCTTGGTTGGCTCAATCTGGATCACCACCCGCAGCGAATCACCAGGCTGGATCAGGTTGGTGTTCAGTGGTTCCTTAATGGTGATGCGGCTATTGTTACTGCTGGCCGACCCGATGTTTGCCGGATAGGTCCCGTAGTTATGCAGATACACCGTGTCGAAAATTTTCTCGACAGGCTCGGAGCAGGAATCAGCCGAGTAGGAGAGTTGAGCGCGGTCGAACAGCAGAAGCGGAGCCACCCCTTCCCCCTGAACTTTCACACAGACGGTATCCAAACAGCTTCCGCCGCCGAAGACCACACACATAAACGCGCTATCAATTTTCAGCAGCTTGGTTGGGCGGTAACTGAAGTTGAACGATTCAACAAACGATGGACCCAGCACACGGCCAATAATTCCCATGGGGAGAATGAACTCCGAGGCGTACTGTGGGGGACGAACGAACAGATCAATAATCCTTCCGCTGGAGCGGCCCCACTGCTGCAAGGTGACGGATGTTTGTGCCGGTGGCCTTCCCACGGGAACTTTACCAAAGTTGACGCTGCTTGCGGAATTTAGGCGTGCGTCAATGTCAATTGCGGTCCCCCGAACATTCACCCGAAGGATCAGGTTGCACTGGCCCACGGGGATCTGAAGAACGTTGCTGAACGCCCCGGGCTGGATGGGGCTGAAGGCAATGATTACCTGCTGGGTGTCCCGTTGCGATTTCAGCGAGCGGGATTCGGAGGTGCTGTCGGGGCGGATAATCTGGAATGTTTTGACATCGGCACCATTGCTTAGGGTGATCTGCCCGATGCTTCCATCAATGCCGCCATCGTACAGCACATGGATGGTATCGTAGGCGATGGCGTTGGTACAAATTTCCCCGAAGTCAATGTCGGCGGTGTCCAGCGAAGCAGTATAAATTTTCAGTTCCCCCGAAAGTACCACTGTCCGCTGTGGGTTGCTGGGATCGTTGCTGTTGACCGCCAAGGTTGCCGAGCGTGGCCCAAGCCCGCTGGGTTTCAGGCGGATCACCACATAGGCGCTATCGCCACGGCGCACCGTAAACGAGCCCGCAGGGCGAAGGATGGTGAAATCCGATCCGCTTGGTGATAGCGAGGTGCTGCTGATGGTAAGGTCAGCATCGCCAGTGTTCTTGATTTTAACGGAATCAATCAAAACGGAATCGCACAGCACCAAACCGAGTGCTTGCGAAGGGGGAACTTCAATCCGTGGGCCAGCAGTTAGTAGCGTGGTTGCACTAACCAAGATGGCCAGAAGTAGGAAGATTCGGTAGAAAAGTCTCATGGAGCTCAGTTCGGTTCGGCAGAAAGGCTTCAACGTATGTTTGTGCATCGCAGCCGATGCAACGCAAAGCAATACCACGGAGGCTACGGCTGCATGGTGTGAGTGCGCGACCATGACACCATAACCGTAGGAGAGTTATCCTCCCGTGATACCATCACACTGCCGTAACAATCGGCGGGCAAAATAGCTAAAGTTTCTCAAGAAGGTGATTGGCCAATGGTAAGGAATAACAAGCGGTGAATGGCCAAGCAATGGCTGGTAGCAGGGTGGCTGGGGGAAACCTATTCCCCACAACAAAAAAGCAACTGCACCGAAGCTGCCATACCGCCAGATGGTATCACCCAGATGGTATCACCATGCAGTGGCATGGCCCGGCAACAAACTTCGGTGCAGTTGAATAGTATTCGGTCGTGTTCAGCAAAGGATTGCAGATCTGTGCCTTCCACCCTTTGCCACTTCGGTCTGCGCTACGGCTCCTTCACTGCTTCAACGGCTTCCACAATCGCGGCAAGCGCTTCTTCCTCCAGCTTCCCGTTCGATTTCCAGTAGTGCCACTGGTTGGTGAATCGTTTCTCGTAGCCGCTTAACACCGCCAGCACCCGCACCGCCACACGGTTCCCCTCGAACTGTTCGAACGTCACATTGATTTTTCCCCGCCCAACGGTCCATCCTGGCGAACGGATGTAAGGGACATCGCCATAGACCGACATCACTTCGTAGAAATCATCATCCTCGGTGGCAAATTTTTTGTAGGCGGTTTCAATCAGCGAACGTTTTTTGCTGGAGTACGCAACCTCGTATCCCGTTTTCTCCAATCCCTGCTTCACAGCTTTGAACACCACGTCGAAATCCTTGGTGAACTCATACTCCAATGCCGTGCCCATGGTGTCGGCAGCAACTTGGGGGTTATCGGTGGATGGTTGTGGGGCATCCCCTTCCTGGGCGCTGGCAACCGCACAGCTTAGGAAGAACGCCATGGCAAGAAGCAGTTGTGCAAAGGTCTTCATAACTCTATTTCGTGGAGGATGTTGTGAGAATTACCGTGAGAATAATGTTGGCGTGCGTCAAGTGGGCGATTGCTTCCCCGGGCTTGCCAACCAAAGTTGGCCCCATGACAACCGGAGCCAAACGAAGGTTTAGCCGCAAAAATACAACCGGGCAAGGAAGTTTCATCATGGCCGGGTGATGTTGTTGTGGGCAAGGGCCGAGCGAATCATGGCAAAGGTCAGCGGCAGCATAATCTCGTGATGTCCGGTGAAAGTGAAACCCCGCCCGCCATCTTGAGTGGGGCGTTGCACCACATTCACCCGTGGGCGGTAGTGCTGGATCATGTCGAAATTTGCCGTGGTGAAATGGAAGGCATCGGCTCCCAAATTCCGCGCAACGGTCAGTGCTTTCAGGAAGACTTCCGGCAGGATCACTGCCGACCCAGCGTTCATCACCACCCCACCGTTGCCAAGCCCGAACAGCTGGTGGCACAGCCCACGGAAATCGCGGAAACTGAGCTCACCCGTGGCTTCGCCGCTCATGGTTGGTTGCTGGTGGATAATGTCGGTTCCGATTGCTGCGTGGATTGTAATCGGGATCCCAAGCCGCACGCACGTTGCCATGATTGAAGGGCGGCCAGTGTTCGCGTTCAGCAGCCGTTCCCCCAATGCCTCCCCAAATCCGATTTCTTTGTCTTCCCCTTCCCAAGCTTGGCGCAGCGTTCCGTTGATAAACTCGCCAGTCTCCCGCGACATCCCAAACGTGCCGTCGGTGATGGTTGCTGCCACGTCCTCCGAGGTCTCGCCGAACAAACAGCTTTCGGTGTCGTGGATTGCCGCAGCCGAGTTCATCGCCACGCCGGTCAGGATGCGGCGTTCCAGCAGGTCGCAGAGTAGCGGGGCCAGCCCCACTTTCACCACGTGTGCCCCCATCATCAGGATGAACGGCTTCCCAAGCCTGACCGCATCGGCAGCCCGCGCCACAAACTCCTTCAGTTCCCGCGCCACAAGAATATCCGGCAGTGAATCAATGAATTGGTCGAAGGTTCCCCCGGGCGGCAATGGTCGCGCCCACTCCGATTCGGACACCTTGCTGTGGCGGCCAGCAATGGAGATTAGGGAGATGCTGGAAAGATCCGTTTTTGGGTAGCGTGACATTGAACGATTGAAGTTGGACGTATGCGAATTAGAGCCGAACTATCGGTAGGCGCAAGCCCATCTGGCGGGGTTCTGAGATGATCCCGAACCACACTGCCCTCCGCTTGATGCTTCGACAGGTTTTAGCATAAGCGGGTGAGTGAACTCACCCGCTTATGCAACACACAGCAAGTTACTCACCCGAGTAGCTCTTCACCACATTGATTGCATCCTGAAGAATTGTGTCGGCAAGCTGTTGTGGTTCCAGCACCTTCACCCCTGCACCCCAACCGCGAACCCAATTCGCGACTTCTTTCAGCCCTGCAACCTCCATGCTCACAATCAGGCTTCCATCGGGAAGGGTCTGCTCAATCTGTTGTGTGGGGAAGTAGTTTTTCCGGTGGAACGCCCGCGAAAGCTCGGGGGTCACATGAAGCCGTGCAACGTACGGATCGCCGCCAACAGCATACAGGGTGTCGCGGAAGGCCTCGGCAGCGTCGAACTCTTCCGGTATTTCAAATGTGGCGTTCTGGTCGGTTTCGGGATCGCATAGCTGCGCGGTGGCGATGTCGGCAATGGCAAAATTCCGCATGGCCTGGCGTTGGTGGCAGTATCCAACCAGCAGCCACGACCCCTGCCGAAACGCCAAGCAGTAGGGGTCAATTTTGCGCCCGGTTGATTGCGCGCCAGACGATGCCGTGTAATCTATCCGAACGCTTCGCCGCTCGATAATCCCCTGCCGTAGGGTGCCGAAGGTGGCTGCATGAATGGGAACTTCCGGGGCATCGCTGAAGTGCCAGTTCCGTGGTTCGTCGCGAAGGTCCAGCGATTCGGTTTGCGATTCCAATGCGTGCAGCAGCTTCCCGAAACCAGATTTCAGCGACTTGCTAAGGGGGGTGGTTCCAAGCATTGCGGTTGCCGCTTGGGCCGCCACCGATAGTGCCAACATCTCCTGATCGCTCAGTTCAATCGTCCTGATATTGTGGATCCGCTGATCTTCTGGAATCGAAAAATACTTGTGGCGATGCTCGGTTCGGCTATCAATCGGAATCCCGGCGGCTTGAAGCTCCTTAATTGCGCGGCGCACTTGGCGTTCGCCAACCCCAAGCCGCTGCATCAGTTGGTTGGTGGAGAACTCCCCTTCGGTGTTCAGCAGTTGCAGCAACAGTTGTCGGGTTGATGGTGGCATGGAGTTGTTCATACGGTTGGGAATAATGCTGTGTGTGTTTGTGGGAAACGCTGTGGCCAATGGTGGCGGCATCTCAGCTGTTCGGTTTGTTCGGTGCAAAGCTGGATAAGGGGCCGCGCCACACCGGACGTGATGTGTCCGGATAGGGGGGGAAGAAGTGGAGTTCATCCAAAAGTAGCCGATTGCTTGCATTCCCACCAACAGATCCGTCCCCCAAAGGCGTTTGTTGTTGGTGGGGGGATGCTGAAGCCATCTCGGTTTCGTACTTTTACGGCCATGCTGCCGAAGCTCTTCACATTCTATCCACGCTTGGGTATCCGCTTCCTGACAAGTTGCGCCATTGCTGTGCTGCTGATAGCCTTGCCATCGGTTGCCCAAGAAGAAGATTCTGCGGCCATTCTTCTTCGCGCTGGGAACGCGCTGCGCGATAGCTTCGACTACAACGCGGCCATCAGCCACTACCAGCGTGCGTTGGATCACAACCCAAACAACCTTGCGGCTGTCCGCCAGATCGCCTTTGCCTATCTGGAAGTTGGGAACGTGGATCGCTCGCTGGATATGGCGTTGCAAGGGGCGCGGCTGCAATCGGAGTGGCTACCGGAGTTCAACGCGCTGGCTGCGCTGGATTACAACTACGCAATCATCATCAGCGAGTATCACGAAAACATAGTTCACCGCCCCGATTCAGATGTTGTTGCTTTCCGGGCCTATCAACACGATTTGCCAGAGGGGGCCGCTAAAATTTTTGGACTGGGGCTAACATACTGGGCCATGGGGCGCACCCAAGCTGCCGAAGAATGCTTGCAAGAAGCGATGGAGTTGGATACTGCCTCCGAAGCGCCATTTATTCTTGGGCTGATGCGGCTACAACAGGGGCGATACCGCGAGGCCAAAGCGATGCTGGAAAAGTTTCTTCATCCAGACTCGTTCCTTGCAGCACGGGTCCGGCTGCTGATCGAAAATATCCAACGGAAGGAAGGGGAGCCGTAGCCGGGGATTTCAGCATATTCTTAACTAATCAACCAACAATGCTGCCATCACGATTACTCCGTCTGCTCTTGTTCGGTCTCTGTCTGCTCACCATTTCTGGGAAGGCGCAGACCGTTTTGCAGCACGGGGCAGCGGTGACATCAGCCGTTTTTAGCCCCGATGGCCGGCATGTGCTGACCAGTAGCTACGACAGCACAGCCGTGATCTGGGATGCTGCCACCGGGGCAAAGCAAATCACCATGAAAGGGCACCGCTCGCGGATCATCTGCGCCTACTACAACGCAACTGGTGATCGGGTGGTGACCGCAAGCTGGGACAGCACCGCCCGCGTGTGGGATGCGGCAACCGGAAACCAGCAATTGGTGCTGCAAGGGCACACCGCAAACGTGCGGCTGGCACTGTTTAGCAACAATGGTGAGCGAATTATCACCACTGGCGAGGATGGAACCGCACGAGTTTGGGATGCCGCAAACGGGGTCTTGCTGCAGACCTTGAAGGCCGACACTATCCCCGGTTTTTTTACCGCGCAGTTCAATCCCGCCGGAACGCGGGTGGTGACAGCCGGGCGCGGGCGCGACAGCACCGCGCAGATTTGGGACGCAGCAACGGGTGAACTTCTGCACACCCTGCGCGGGCACCAAGGTTCGCTGAATTATGCTGAGTTCAGCCACGACGGACGGCTGGTGATCTCGGCGGGGTTCGACAAAACCGCCCGTATCTGGAATGCCGAAACTGGCGCACAAGTGCACATCTTCAACGGCCACACCGACCGTGTTCGCACTGCATATTTCAGCCAAGATGATTCCCGCATCATCACCGCCAGCTTCGACATGACCGCACGGATTTGGGATGCCAACACCGGAGCGCAACTGCACAACTTGGCGATGCACATGGATCGGGTACGCGATGCACGGTTCAGCCCCGACGGCAATCTTGCTGCCAGCGCGGGGTTCGATGGTGGGGCGTTGATTTGGGACACCAAAACCGGCGACACCACACGGCTACTGCTTGGCCACAGCGCGCCACTCTACAGTGCGGTGTTCAACCCCGATGCCACAAAAGTGGTGACGTGCAGCGATGACCGCACCGCCATGATCTGGAAGCTGAACCCAACCAGCTCGGCCCCGGGCAGCATGGCATCTGCCGCAATCGGGCCGCTGCTGCAACTGGTACCGAACCCCGCAACGGGGGGAACGGTGGTGCGGATCCCGGCACCAGCCGAAACGCCCTTGCGGGTGGTGGTGGCAACGGTGGTGGGGGAAACCGTGATGGTGAAAGAAATGGCCGTTGGGGAGTCATCGCTGGTGCTGCCGCTTGGATCGCTTCCCGTTGGCCTGTACCACGTGGCAGTGGAAGGGGGGAACCCCACCAACCATATCCGGGCATGGCTGCACGTTGCCGAAGAGTAGCGTTGTGGGTGCGTGGGGAAGATTCCCCAAAATTTTGCTTGGCTATCTGCCAAATCTTCAGTACAATAGTGTCGGCTTGCAAGAATGCTGCTTGGCAGCGGAAACTTCCGTCCTATAGTGTGTGTTCTGCTTGCGCTGCAATCCCCCCCTCTATCACTCCTTCCTCCTACTCCAAACCCCTCATAGAGTATGCAATCGCTGCATACTCAACCGATGTTCGATTGGCTACGAAACGTTCAACATATCCATAAACCGGAGTTTCATCAGATGAAACGATTGCACCTTCGTTGGCTATGCAGCATGGCGTTCATGCTGGTAGCAGTATCTGTACCTGCGTGGAGTCAATTAGACTACGTGTTCTCTGTAACGACGGGGTCTTTGACTACGCTTTCTTCGCCAGTGCAAACCCATAGCACCTACACAGGGGCAAATGGATGGTTTGGAACCCCTTCCAGTGCGGTATCTGCTCCTTTGCCATTCCCATTCGTGTTCAATGCTACTTCCTACAATGACGTTAGCATCACGAATAATGGAGTGATAGGATTAGGAGCAACACCAATGTCCGATGGAACAAGCAATGATCTTGCCCAAGAATCAGTACCGATTCTTGCACCATTTTGGGATCAGATGCGATTAGGTTCGCGTTCTGGTTCACAAATCAATTACAGTACGGAAGGGTCGGCTCCCAACCGCATTTTTGTTGTTGAGTACAAAGACATGGCGTTAAGTGGAGGGGGGGATGGTACAGTGACGCGAGTGACGTTCCAGATTCGCTTGCACGAGCAGTGCAATCTGATTGAGTTCTACTATGAGAATATGGATCCGGGAAATTCTGTCGGGTGGTCCGGAGGCACGGTAACAACCAGCGGGTCCATTGGCATTGCCAATGGCAAAACTTTTATTAGTGTCACACCAAATGGCAACACAGCAACAACCAGTGCATCAAAAGCCAATAACAACATTAGCTTAGGCAGCTCGGCCATTGATAAAGGGGTCTTGTACAAATTCACTCCTGCTGGAATTTCGCTTTCTGGCAATACTGCTCAAGGCGGTACAA
>JADZEY010000047.1 GCA_020850315.1 Armatimonadota bacterium
GTGGCAAAGTTCAATCGCGCTGTGTTGGTATCAGGTCGGCTAACATCGCATTCGATGCTGTCATAACTACCGCTGTTGCGGTACACTTCTACCACAACGGCGCGGGTGCCGAAGTTGTGCGTCACGTCGAACTGCGTGGCGGAACCGTCACCGATGTTGGCCGTTGCTTTCTTCTTGGCGTAGGTACTTCCAGCCAGCGTTGCAGGGGTGATGACACGTGTGGTATCGGTCCCTGTATCAACCTCTCCTTGTGTGGCCAGCTCAACCTTTCCTTTTACGGTTTCCGAAGCGTCGGGGGTGCTGCTACCAAACGCCACCCATGTGACATCGCTGCTTCCGATCGTCCCGTTCACCGCTGTTTGCCGCCACGTGGTGCTTACGTCAGTCCCCTCTTCAACGCTGGTGACCGCTTGCTCCAACTCGGCAAAGGTGCTGCAATCGGCGGAGCGGGTCATGGCCACAGCCGCGCCGTTCCAGATGTAGATTCCGTTTTGGTTGGCGGTGGATTGAGCGCGAACCAACACCCGATCCCCGCTTGCCATTGTGATGCCATCAATGGAGGCCCCCGGGCTGCTTAGGTTGATGTTCGATTGAGTAGATACGCGGCAACTATCCTTGCTGGATAGCCCTTCAATAGCAGCATCCACATACGCCTTCGTAGCTGCATCCTGTGCCGAAGAGGGGTCTGGAAGATTCACCACCTTTGCGGCGTTGTTGAAATCGAGATTCGATCCTATGAGCTTGGCCATGATATAGTTCTCCGATGTGGTGGTTAAATGAGCCTTGCGCTTCCGGCCATGGCGAACGCAAGGTAAATCAGTGTCTGGTTGGTGGAAGCATGAAGGACTTCGGCTTCCACCTCAGAGCCGCCGGTGGTGAATACACTCACCACCGGTTTATACCCAAGATTGTGGTTGATAGTCCACGTGGTGGCAGCACTGGATTGCGTGTGATTGTACGCCGTACCGCCGCCGCTTGATTGCTGTTGGAACCCAATCCGAACAACGCGAACGCGATCCCGCACTACCGACACAACGCACCGTTGCCCTCCGATCTGAATTAGAACACGGCGGGTTGGCGGTTGGATGTAGATACGGCGAATCATCGGATGACCTCAGGCTTGATTTCCAGTCTGGTCGGTGGAAGCAGTTTCTCGGCGTTGGCTTCCACACCCCCCGGCACAATCTCGCACTCGATCCAGTATTTGCCAGGCGACAATGCCGCCGTTTCCGTGGCTGTCAAGGTGGCGTTCACGAACCGGTTTGGATCGCCAGTATCGGGGTCGGCGGCAAGGGCGCAAGCGAACGCGGCGATGATAGTGCTTGACCCCGCCGAAGGCCGTATCTGGCAACGGACGGTGCATCCTGTTAGGTCTCTCAGGGTTCCGGCTTCATCTTCTTCCCATAACACCAGCGGCCACTTCTCACCCTGAATCAACACCAGTTCTGTCAGTTCTTCTTCAGTTGCCATTTTCACCCTTGTTGTTTGGTGGTGCTTCCATTTGGTATTTCTCGTTCATCACGCGAAGCATCTTTAGTAACCCTGCGGGCAGCGGGATACCCAGCAGGGCGGCCTTTTCCAGCAATGACTTGAACTCCCAGACACAATATCCCCCCGTAATCGCTTCAGCCACGGGGATCCCCATCTGCTTCCAAATCAGGTAGGCCGCTCCAATCAACAACAGCACGAACACTTTTTTGGTGATTCCCTTGAACATGGGCTTGGAGCTTGTATCGTGCCGTTGTGCGGCCACAATGTAGCCGCCAACCAAATCCATCAGCATCAGTGCAATCAGGCACTGAACCATTGCGGGGGTGTTCCCCCAAAGCATTGCGGCTGTGGCCCCAATCGCTTCCCCCCAAGTAAGCATTCTTGTTCTCCAGTCCATGCGTCAGCTCCGGGCAATGTGGATTCGGACAATGATCTTGCTGCTACCTGTGTAGGTAGCTGCTTCGCGTAGAACAAGCGTGCAGTACAGGCTCGATGATCCCGCCGCACACTGGAACGGGTGGGACAGGTGCGTGTTATCATTGATAGCGTAGCAGCTTACAGCGGTGCCGGCACTTCCCGTGTCCACGTCAAGCCATGTGGGGCTTGTGGCTGTTGTTCCGGTATGAACCAACTTGGCAAGGTCTGTTTCCGACGTTAGGGTGAACGCCGCATTGATTGCGGCCACGGTAAGTGTGGCATTGAACAGGAGTAGTTGGATGTTCTTTTTCAATGTGGTACTTGAACCTGCTTTCTCAAACACTTCAATCTTGCGGATGTAGCCCGTTCCGCCGGGTTCAACTACGCAATCGAATAGCTCTGTGAGATCGCAAAGAACGTCACCACTGGCAAACGCTGCGGTCTGTGGTGTGAACTGAAATTCCCTGACAATTAGGTCATCCCCTGCGTAGTCCAGCTTGGTATCACGTGCACTCATGATGGCTCCCTATATTTCTTTGATGATGGTGATGGACGTTTCGCCGCCGTCCGATGTCGAGGCACTTGTGACCGCGCTGTTTGGGTCATGGACGGTGACATCGAGGTAGTCGCCTGCCAAGCACTGGATAGGTACGCAGCAAGTGCCGAACACGACCCCTGCTGCCCCAACACAGGGAACCAAGAATCTTCCACCACTAACGACAATCCCGTTCCGTCGCACACTCCCACTCAGCAACTCACTCTCGGTGGAGATGCCGTAAATGTTGGCGGTAACGGTGTAAACGCCTGGATCGCTCACATAGATTTTACTGCTTCGCCCAATGGTATCATGGGAGAAGGTGTCATCTGCAAAAACACCGCCCCGCTCATCCCATTTGATCGCGGTTTCCGAGGAAGCAGCCAGGTCGGTGTAGCCGATACGTCCGGCTGTTAGTTGGCAAACGCGCCGGCTGTGGGTGCGTGATGATAGCTGCGCAAGCCCCACTTGCAGCATCCGTAGGTATATCTCCGGCTCGACGTGCGTTAGCTTCACCCAACGATGCCAAGTAGCCCCCGGCGTGATTGTGCCGGGTGTTGTCATTTCCCATAGCCCGTGGCCTACCCCTTCGGAAGCGTGAACCAACCGGTACTTTTCCGGGTCTTGTTCGGCCACCGTCCACGCTCCGGCTTGCACCACCATTGGCCGCCGATCTGCCGGATTTTCTTGGGCAATGGGTAGAACGATGTCATCAACCGCCAACTGGATTCCATCGGTGGTGATAGTCCCGCTGGTGGTGACGTGCCGATGGATGATGGCCCGCACACGGAACACCGACTGGATTCCAGAATCCACTATCTGTTGTTGCACCGTTTCGCTGACTACTTGGGACACAACCTCGGTTGTCCGTGCGGCAAGATCAAACGCCAGTGCTTCTTCGGGAATGCTTTTCCGTGGGACTTTATTCAGCATTATTGTTATTGACTGGTTGGGCGGATTGCAAAGGTGAGTTTGTCCACCTGTTGGCCATATTCAGCTTCGATGATGGAAGCCTCTTGTGCAAGGTGGCCGAACAAGGAAGCATCAAACATGCCGGGGCTGAAGCTCCAAACAGATAGCGATTTCTCTTGGGTGTACGGGTGCGGCTTGGCGATTTCCACCTCCACGGTAGTTTGCCCCCGATTTCCATGCAGCAGCGCAAGCAGGTATGCGGCGGCGGCGGGCCACGATTTCCGTTGCATTGCGGCAAGGTCAATCAACCAAGCACCCCACACGGTTTGCAGGTAGTAAAACAGCGTCGTCCCTTCATACTCCAATGGACTACTGGGCAAGGCCGTTATGGGGATGATGGTATCGGTCAAGGCGTAATCCCCTGCAAACCCGGCATCGTTCATATCAACGGCATGGTGAACGGCCATGGCGATTTCAGTCTCTCCATTGGCGGTTATCCATGCGGGACCACCGCCCGACGCAGAAGGTTGCAGGTAGTAGAATCGTTCCGCCGTGAATCCAGTGCGGCCAAGTATGCACCGAACGGTACTGTTGAAATCCAGATCGCCAGCAGTGAACTGGGGGCTTGCGTTGGAAGATGGCACTTTCACCAAATGAACGTTTTCCTCTGTGTCAATGCACGGCATATTGTGAAGCAGGAACTGGCAGTCAATGCTGCCCAAATTTTCGCTCAACCCGTCATTCAGCACTTCGTGCTTGTTGATGTCCTTGCCACGTGGGATTTGGATTTGGGATGTGGCGCGGTAGCACACATTGTCAGCCCGAACCGCGCTCCATTTTTCATATTGCCCGCTACTTGGCATAGTGGCCGATACAAGGGGCTTGTTCCAAAGGGTCTGAAACCGGATAGTGGCCCGATACTGCAACACAGAGAGAACCGACACCCTATCATACGTCACCATCCCCCTTGCCGCACCTGTTGGGCAAAGATCAACGACCCAATCCCAAACGGTCTTATACTTCTCCGCCAGCCCGCCATGCTGGAATAGCAGCCCGCCAATCAAATCGGAACCATCGGATTCGGCGGGGGCACCAGTTCTCCGTATCCAACCGATAATCATCTGATCCGTTGGGGCTAACGCTGTTCCTCTGGCACCGTCTGTGGATAGGCTTTTCCGGTACATGGTCACAAAGGAAAGTGGGTTGGGA
>JADZEY010000048.1 GCA_020850315.1 Armatimonadota bacterium
GCAACCGTGGCGGTAACGGCGTTGGCGCAGTGGTTGGCCGCAACGATAGCAGCGGCTACGGCGTGCGTGGTTTCAACACCAAAAACGGCATCGGCGTGCTGGGTCAATCCGGCATCAGTGGCGGAACAGGCGTTGCCGGACGTTTTGAAAACGTCAACGCTGCAAACACCAGCGATGCTCTTCAGGTGGCAACCAACAGCACGGGCAACGCAGCCCGATTCACCGGCAACGTGGTGGTCACCGGCAACCTTACCGTCAGCGGAACCGTGGCAAAAGGGGGGGGAACGTTCAAGATTGACCACCCGCTGGACCCAAAAAACAAATACCTCTATCACTCCTTCGTGGAGTCGGATGAGATGATGAATATCTACAACGGCAACATCACCCTGAACAGCGAGGGCCAAGCCACTGTGACAATGCCAGCATGGTTCCAAGCACTCAACACCGAGTTCCGTTACCAGTTAACCTGCATCGGTGGGTTTGCGCAGGTCTATGTGGCCGAGGAGATGCAAGGCAATCAATTCACGATTGCTGGTGGCAAGCCGGGGATGAAAGTCTCGTGGCAAGTGACCGGTGTCCGCAACGATCCGTTCGCACAGAAATACCGGGTGGAGGTGGAGGTGGAGAAACCAGCTGCCGAGCGCGGAAACTATCTCCATCCGGAGGCTTACGGAATCTACAGCACAATCCCGGCGCAACCAACCGTGAACCAGGTAGGTTCGGCAAACCAGCAGTTCAGCTCCGGTGCCCCGGCATCGGCAACCGAGCGTGCGGCACGGATTCAGGAAGCAACCTCGCTGAAGCCAGCAACCGCAGCAGCAGCAGCAACCGCCAGCAGTGCAGCAGCACCAACGACACAAGCACCGCAGCAATAATCCGGCTTCTCCGGCAAAACAGCCGGATTCAAACACCCCCTTCTTCTGGTTGCAGGAAGAAGGGGGTTTGTTTTGTGAAGCACTTCCTTGTGGCGTTATCACAGTTTCATTGCATAGATTGGCAGCCGAACTGCACAACCCACGGTTAGCGCACCAGTGTTGGCTTATCACCAGCAACCACTATATCATATGCCAGATTTTTCACTGATTAACAACCTTGATGTTCACCTTGCTGATGCATTCACTGCCGCATTGCAAGATGCCCGCAATCTTGATGTTGCGGTTGCCTACTTCTCCTACAGCGGTTACCAACACATTCTTGATTCGGTAGAGGCTCTGCTGAAACGCGGTGGTGTTGTGCGTTTTTTGTTAGGTGTGCATCCTACCCCAGGCGCGAAGGCTCTACTGCTACTGCTACGCCAAGCGCAACGGGATTTTGGTGCCGACCACGTTGCTGTGCGTTTTATCCCCCCTTCCGACGAGCGCGACTTCCATGCAAAGGTCTATCTGATTGACCGCTCCCCTGCGGCCACCCTTATTATTGGCTCTAGTAACCTTAGCCAGCAAGGGTTTGTGAACAACCTTGAATTGAATTACCGAGAGATTATCCCTGTTGACTCCGAAAAATTCCAACAAGTGTCAGCTTGGTTCCAGCGATTATTTACCGAGGAAGCCAAAGAATTCAGTTGGCAAACGATTGAGGAATTATTTACGATTCCCCCGCTTGCTCCAACGCCCACTATTCCTCAGCCACTATCCAGCACCGCCAGCTATACCGATCATTTTATCGCCCTACAATTGCACTACTTGCGTATCCCGCTTGGGGGAAGGATTACCCCCTTCTTTTATCAAATTGAGGATGTGAAGAATCTGGTTGATGAAGTGGAAAATCGTATCGCCGGGCGGCGCGGGAAGTTGATTGCTCACGAAGTTGGCTTGGGAAAAACAGTGGTGGCAGGGCTAACAATAAAGGAACTGCTGCAACGCCGCAAAATTGAACGCATTCTGATCGTCACTCCAGCATCGGTGATGGAGCAATGGCAAGAAGAACTCTGGGAAAAAATCGGTGAGGATTTTGCGATTATCACCGCCGACACTCTTGCCGAGCAAGGGAACTCTGCTTGGCATACTGCCCAACAAGCTATCTGCTCCGTAGATTTCTTGAAGGATCAGATGCTGCAAACCAACCCCGAACGCCAACAACGCCGCCATACTCCCTACATCCTACAAGAGAGTTGGCCCGCCGATCTGCAGTTTGATTTTATCGTGTTTGATGAGTCCCACTACGCAAAATCAAACGCTGCAATGCGCTACAAAGCACTGTGGCAGCTTGTTCGCCAGCTTCGTAAACCCGATGGTTTTATCCTTCTGCTATCGGCTACGCCAGTCATGAACAAGGAAGAAGAATTGTACTACCAGCTTGCGCTGACCTATCCCGATATGCTACGGGATGCCGACGGCAAACAACAGCTTCCTACCCGCTCCGATCTTGGCCACCTTCAAGATGCGTGGCAGCAGCTTCGCCATTCGGCAATCCGCCGGAAACTTCGTAAGGAAGAAGACATCCGCCCACTGTTCGCCGAACGTGCAGCACCAACCGATCGGGCCTTCACGCTCTCTTCTGCCGAAACCGAACTCTATCGTGAGTTCGCCATGTGGATTACCGAGCAATCAGAATACTACAGCATCCTTTCGGCGCAAGCCGACACCCAAAACTCCCCCTACAAACGGATTGCCCCGTTCATCAAAATCGCCTACCTGCGCCAATTCTGCTCCTCATCCGAAGCCATCTATCGCTCCCTTGTTGGGGAAGATGAACGAACCGACGATCAATGGACTCTTGAATCGGAATGGAACAGCCAACGCTCCCTGTTCGGTGATATTGGCGGCAGCAGTACGCTATCCATGCGGATGGGCTTGAAGGGACGGCTGTTGCTGGCCATTCGCAATGGTGCTATCCCCTTTGGCAACGCTGGCCAACGGGACATCGAAGAACTGCGCGAACTGTTCGGTGCATTGGAAGAAAGCTCCGATGGCTCCGTTTGGATTCCGCTAAACGCCCAGCAGAAACGGGCGCTACAACGTGAAGTGGCACGGATTAACAGCTTTGCCGAACGCATCCGCGA
>JADZEY010000049.1 GCA_020850315.1 Armatimonadota bacterium
GCATACGAAGTGCTTCCATCTTAAACTCTTTGGTAAACGTCCTGCGTTGTTCTCCCATGGGTCGTTCCTCCTGATGATTGTAAAATACCCTCTTATCTCCTTCTTCACTTTTTCGGGGGAGGATCACTTCGTTCGACTATTACCAGCTTCCAGCTGGATCAGGCCTCTACCATGAAGAAGGTGCGCGATACTGGTACATCTACGGAGACAATGTGACGAGCCGCGAGATGGCCAGCGAGTTCACCATGGGGATGTCGGGAACAACCGATGCCATCGGTGCAAGGGTAGCGTTCCCAGCCGGAACAACCATCGTTTGCGTCAGCTACTTCTCGAAGTATCTGGTATCGCTGCACAACTTTTGCGAGGTACAACCAGAGCTATCCACCAGCACACCGCTGGAAGTAGGTGGCCATGTATAACATCAAGCGACTAAAGGCAATTTTCCGCCACATGCTCGAAGAAGGGAAGGAAGTGAATCCACAGATAGAATCGCAGCGGTATTCAGTGAAAATTACAACGGCATCTGCGGCGTTAGAAGAGTTGGTTGAGGAGAAGTCCGCGAAACGTGTGTGTATGTACAAGATATCCATCGGGAAATACATCTATCCGTTCTACACGTACCGGCATACTCATCCAAGAAATGACGCAGCTGTCGAGGTAGGATCCCCTATCTTGTAGGTTATGCGACCACAGAAAACCATAACCCTGATGGAGCTAACCAGCCTTGCCATCAATCGCGGAATGGAAGAGCTTGGAGTGACCTCACTCCAAGCTCTCTCCGAAAAGTGCGGCTACTCACCATCGGCAGTTCGCTCCGCCTACCGACTTGAAGACCCGAAATGGAACTACATGCGGTGGACGTTGATCGAACGGTTTATTGGTGGGGTGGAGATCACCTACACCGTGAAGGTAGATGGCAAGCCCGTCCGTGTCTTGATAGACAAAACCGCGCTAAAACCGCACTAAACAGAGTAAATCGTCGTTTTCTGCATGAATTTTGCCTAAAAAGTCGCCCCGCCACGCCGACCAAGAAAGCCTGCAAACAGCAGGCTTTCGCTGTTTTTAGCAAAAAGTCGCCGTTTTTCTTTCCAAAGATTTCCATTCTGCTCCAAACTTTGCGTGCCGCGTCATCACCCGCACCAAAATTCTCCCTCACTCATACTCCAAATCATTCTCAATCACCACCCTGCCTTCGGAATCTATCCGGATGGTGATGAGGTTCGGGCGGCAGCAGACCGCACAATCTTCGGTGTACTTCTGGCGCGGGCCTCCGGTGGGGTCCACCAGAACCCAGTTCTCTTCGCCACAGGCGGCGCACCAGAAAGGGAACTCCTCGGCTTCGCCGTTGGCCGGCATCCGCTGCTGCTCCTCTTCTGGGAAATCCTCGAACAGGTCGTCGAACTCGTCGTGTTCCATCGGTGTGTTATCTTGTTGGCGTTGTTTGTTTATCGCTGATGGCTGTTGGCTGGTTTGTGTTTGGCAAGGATCGTGGGCGCTATGCCGTTGATTCCTGCCAACCACCAATCACCAACCACCAATTACCAACTCCCTTGATGCACCAAGAACTCCCGCTTCCGTCTGCTCCTTCTGCCAAGCCTTCCGTCACCGAAACGCTCCGTTCGGCAACCACTGCCCAGCAGGTGCTGATTGCGTTGCTGCTGACGCTGGCGTTCACCCTGGCGTTCCGCGAAATTCGCGACCTTGACACCGGCTTCCACCTGAAGGCCGGCGATTGGATGTTGCAAAACTTCCGCTGGCCCGGCAACGATGTCTTCACCTACACCATCAACGACCACCCCTACATTGATATGTATTGGGGCTACCAGGTGCTGCTTTCCATCCTCAACTCCATCGGTGGGGAGTTCCTGATAGTGGCTATCAACGCACTGGTTGTGGTGCTGAACTTCTGGCTGGTTATCAAACGCACCCAGCAGCTTGGCTCCATCCGCCAATTCAGCTTCGGCATCGTGATGTTCGTTGGCATCTTTGCCGCAAGTTACCATTTCGGCATCCGCCCCCACATCTTCTCCTTTCTGTTTCTGAACCTGATCCTGCTGGTGCTGGAAAATTACTACCGCGACCGCTCCACCAAACTGTGGCCGCTTCCGGTGATTATGCTGCTGTGGGTGAATATGCACACAATTTTTGTGCTGGGTTGGATCGCCTTCTTCTGCTACTTCGTCGGCATCTCCATCGAGCAGCGGAAGCTGGATATGAACCTGCTGAAATGGTGCGCTATCGGTGTGGTGATCTGCTTGCTGAACCCCTACACCTACCATTGCTTCCTGCTGCCGTTGGAGCAATTTGGGTTTTTGCAGGGGGGGAATCTGTTCAAGAAAATGATTAGCGAATATGCCTCGCCGTTCAAAGGGCGCGGCCTAACCGGAATGTATTGGTTGAACGGCCAGCTTGTGCTGTTCCAGCCCAATTTTTTCTTCCATCTGTTTCTGCTGCTAACTCTTGCTGCGGTTGCCGCCCGTTTGCTAAAGGAAAAAATCGTCCGTATCCATGAAATTTTGCTGGTGGTGATCTTCAGCTACCTGATGGCGTCTGCGTTCAAAAATATCGGCTATTTCTTGATGGCACTGATGCCATTTGTTGTGCACGGAGTCGGCGCACTGCTCTACCGCCACCGCGACCGCCTCACCCCCGCCGGAACCCGCCTGCGTGATGCCTTGCCAACCGCGCTTACTTCCGAAAAAATTCTGCTGTGGGGAAGCGTTGGGATGATCTTTGTGACGGTGCTGGCTTCCATGCGCGTTGCAACCAACGCCTACTACATCGGCTGGCGCTCGCGTGATATCACCGGCTACCGCTACAGCACCAACAATATGCCGATGCGTTCAGCGCAATTTCTTCGGGATAATGGGCTTTCGGGGCGGTTGTTTAACCACATCAATTTTGGCGGAATGTACATGTATATTCTGCCACAAAAGGTGTTTATTGATGCACGGAATGAGGTGATTGGTGAGGAATTTTTCAAAAAATTTATGGCCTTCCGCACACCGCAAGGGCGCGAAGCAATTCTGCAGAAATATGCTCCGGAAATCATTGCCTTCCCGCGTAGAGTGGAGGAAAAGAAGTGGCTTCCGTGGCTCAGAAAATCCCCCGATTGGCGGCTGGTGTTCTTGGACGACATCTCCGTGGTCTTTCTGAAAAAAGATTACGCGCCACAAATCCCCACGCTCGACTCCAATAAAGCCGCCAGCGGCGCGCCAGCACGCTCGCTGCGGCAGATAGATGAAATTATCTACCAGCAGAAACCCTCTAATTTTTTCAGTGGATTTTTCACGCCGCAGTATTTCCCGAACGAGGAGATGGATATGGTTGGTGGGATGCTGGCAATGCGCTGGATCGAGCCAGCAATCCGTTACGGCGTGGAAGGGGTGCGCCGCAGTACCGTTGACGTTCCGGAGATGTACTACAACCTTGCTGAAGCATTCCGGTTGCGCGGCGATTGGGAGCGCGCTATTTATTGCTATCGCCGATACCACAACGCAAGCCCAACAACGGAATCGGCAAGAAAAATTCAATACTGCCAGCAGATGGCCACACGCCAGCAGCGCGGGCTAATTCCAGAAGCAACCCCGGCAGATCCGCCAGCCCAGCATGATGAAAATTCCGACACCGCCAGCAGCAACCAGCTTGACCAGTAAATAATGCCGAACAAACAAGCTAATTATCATACCAGCAGCGGAAACCCTGCAGAATCATTATTTGCCGCTAACTGGGGGGAATGGGTCTGGTGGCCGCTTGCGTTGATGATGCTGATGAGCATCCTGCTGGCGTTCCAGGAAATTCGCGATTTAGATATCGGCTTCCATCTGAAAGCGGGGGAGTGGATTCTGCAGAATATGCGATTCCCCGGAAATGATCCCTTCACCTACACCATCACCGACCGCCCGTACATTGATATGTATTGGCTGTACCAAGTGGTGCTGGCAATTTCTAATTACGCTGGCGGTGAGTTCGGAATGGTGCTGCTGAACGCGCTTGCGGTGGGGTGCAGCACCTTTCTCCTTTTCCGCCGCTCGGCACAATTAATTCCGTTGCAAAACCACTACGTTATGCCAGTTCTGTTCGTAGCGGTGATGGCATCCAGCTATTTCTTTTTTATCAGGCCACATATTTTTAGCTGGATTTTCCTAAATCTTCTACTTTTTTTTCTGGAACGCTACCGCTGCAACCGTGCCGCGCCGCTTTGGCCAATCGCCCTAATTATGCTGCTGTGGGTCAACACCCACGCACTGTTTATTCTGGGATGGATAGTGCTGTTCTGCTACTTCGTCGGCGATAGTTTGCAGAACAGGAAAATGGATACTAATCTGCTGAAATGGTCGGCAATTGCGGTTGCTGTTTGTTTTGTCAACCCATACTTCTACGAAGGTGCGTTGCTGTTGCCACTGGAGCAGTTCGGGTTTTTGCAATCGGGGAATTTATACAAGGATATGATCGGCGAATATATGTCGCCGTTTTCTGGATTCACCTTCGTATGGTACACCCTTGATGGAAGCTTTCTCCTGTTTCAGCCAGCATTTTTCTTTCATCTTTTTATCCTGCTAACGGCGGTTGGATTGTTACTTCGGTGGATACGTGGTGGCGTGCGCTGGCATGAAGTTCTGCTTTTTGTTTTTTTTACATTCATTCTTCTTTCAGCCTTCAAAAACATCGGCTATTTCGTGATGGCGCTTGCGCCGATTGTGGCGGCTGGGTTTGCTGCTTTGGTGAAGAAGGGAGAGGAGGATGGTAGCAAGGCAGCACTTGGATTGCAAGCAACGGATTCGCCTGCTCTCGCAACGTCAACACGTTGGAGTTTGGTTGCTGTTGGTGCTCTCTGTTTCCTAACGTGTGTTCGCGTCGTCACCGATGACTACTGGGTTACGTGGCGCGGGCTGGGGACGTTTGGATATCGTTTCGCCGATAATAAAATGCCGATCAAAGCTGCCGAATTCATCCGCAGCAATAACCTTGATGGCCGGATACTGAATCAGATAAATTTTGGCGGAATTTTTATGTGGAAACTGCGACAGCCAATTTTTATTGATGCGAGAAATGAAGTGATTGGTGAGAAATTTTTTGCCGAATATCTACGCATGGCAACGGACACCGGGAAGCTGGCACTGATTGAGCAATATCACCCGGTGATTATTTCATTCCCGCATAAAAATGAGCCGCCGTGGCTTCGCTTTTTCCAAAGCCGTACCGATTGGCGGCTTGTGTATCTTGACCAAGTTGCCGTGGTGTTTCTGAAGCAGGGATATGCTCCGCAAATTCCTGCAATCACCCAGCGTGACTTGTACGCTGCTGGCCCGCAACGGAGCAAGGAGGAGATGGGGACAATCTTGGCGAATTTCAGTCCTGATAATTTTTTTGAAGGATTTTTTCGCCACCAATACTCTCCGGCAAGCGAAAGTGATATGGTGAAAACATGCCTCCGGTTGGGGTGGGATAACGCGGCAGCACAAATCGGCATTGAAGGAATACGCCGCAGCACCATCAATTATCCCGATTTATTCTATAACACAGGAATAGCGTTCGAGCGGCTGCGTGACTATGACCTTGCCGAACGTTGTTATCGCCTGCATGAAGAGATAGTGAAAACCGATTATGGAGCCAAGTCGCTGCGGCGGATAGAGCAGAGGAAGCCGTAACTGGCCTTACGCAGAATTTTAGCGTGAATAAATGGAGGTGAGTGAGTGATGCTATTTCAACTCCTCCATCACTTTTCGCACAATTTCCCAGCTGAACCCGCGTGCAGCAAGGAAATTGGCAAGAGAACGCTCCCGTTTTTGTGGATCGCTGGCGCGGGATGTTGCTAATTTTTTTTTGGCCGCTGCAATCGCAAGCTGCAACTCTTGGTCGCTATCGGAAAAAACCGATGCTAACGCTTCGGCAATATCCTGCTTGGCAACGCCGCGCCGCTGAAGCTCAAGCTGCAACCGTTGCCGGCCCACGGGGCGGCGCAATAATTGGTCGCGGACAAATGCCTGTGCGAAATTAGTGTCGTTGGCGTAACCGTACTCGGTTGCAAAGGCAAGAGCTGCGGCAATGGCTTCGCTGCCGAACTCCTTCTCGCGCAATTTTTCCTCCAATTCCTTCCGGCTCCGCAATCGCCTTCCGCAGATTGCCACCGCAGCTTGCTTTGCTTGGAATGCTTCTTCTTGGCTCCGAATTTCCCGCACCTGTTCCTGGGAAACCATCACCCCTTTTGCCAGCGCAAACCGGACCAACGTATCATCGCTAACAGGAAACGTAAACCCATCAGAAAGGCGGACGCGCCGTGGTTGGGTTCGGCTACGTTGGGGAATGATGTCGGTGATAGTGAGCAGAGTGTTGGTTTCGGTGTTATCCATGGCGATGAGTGGCTGTGATAGTTTTTGGAGAAATTGAACACCCCGTAAAAATACGATTCCCACCATCGAATCACGTCATCAAAAAAAATGCTGCTGATTGATTTTTTCTGGGAACCGGCCTTATCCTTTGGTCACTAAGCTGCCAGTTGGCCAACATCAGCAAAGCAGTTCCTAAACCAGAAAACATCAACAACAACAATACAGGGAGAGAAACCACAATGAAGACCAGAATCCTCGCACTCGCCGCACTGTGCCTAACATTTGCCGCCGGAATCGTCGGATGCTCCGACCCCGCCGCGCCAAGCGATGCCACCGACGATCTGTATGTAGTCTATAAAGCCGACGAGGCTGATCTGATCGATTTTTCCGAAGTCCCCACCAGCGATGCCGTGCTTGCCGGAACAGCATTCTTGAAGCAAGAAGCGGGACGCGAATTTGGGCGATTGATCCCACGCACTTGGCTGCATATTATCCGCGAACTGAACCTGACCGATGCACAGAAAGAGGCAATTAAACATTGCTTCCAAGCACACCGCGAATGTGCCCAATCGGATCGCGAAACCTACCGTGCAGCACGCGCCGCCCGATTTGAAGCCTTGAAATCCGACATTGCCCCAATTAAAGCTGCCTACGACTCGGGAGCGATTACCAAAGAAGTAGCAAAGGCACATATCGAGCCGCTGCTTGCCGATTATCGCGAAGATGTGAAGGCACTGAACGATGCGCTTCGTGCCCAACTTATCGAATGCCTTGCCGCGCTTCGTGAATGCGTTGCTGGCAACCTGACCCCCGAGCAGTTGGCGATATGGAATGAGTTGACCAGCCACGAAGGATAAGCAACAAACAGAGAGAGAGAGAGAGAGAACCAGAGGAAGGTACAAACGAAACGATGCCCATCAGTGATGATGGGCATCGTTTCGTTTGTGGGGGATGCTTCGACAAGCTCAGCAAGAACCTATCTCTCCTGCTCCACCACAACCACTGTCCCACGCGACAAAATGCGGCCTTCGGGAAGGTTGTTGGGGAAACGTGAAGTTTGGGCCCCAGCGGCGATTGTGGTGATGGTTGCATTGCTGATGCCTCGCTGCGTCAAAAACTGGCGGAGCAATCCAGCCGCGTACTCGGCCCGCTCGCGGGAAAGCTGCTGGTTGGCTCGGTCGTCGCCGATTCGGTCGGTGTAGCCGGTGATGGTGATTGCTGCGCCGGGGGCAACCCGCTCGGAAAGCTCGCGGATCAATCGCTGGTGGTCGCTGCTCCCTTGTGCGGCGCGGTAATCGAACCCAACAAGCATTTGCGTGATTCGCTCCAACTTCCCTTGCTGAACGCTGCTTGTTTCAATCACGGTAGTGTCGCGCCGCATTTTCAGCAGGATGGAGTCGGTTGCCGTCACCGATTGCCCTGCGGAATCCACCACCGTCAGCTGGGCAGAAATGCTCCCCAAGCTGCTATCAATCTGTTGCTCTTGAATCTGCCATGCAAAGTTTTTTGATGATCCTGCGGCACTGTCGTCGCTGCTGAAGTTGGCAACGGTGTGGTTTCCTTGCATCATCCGGATTTCCCAGCGTCGCAGCCCAGCTTCGGCTTCCCAGGTTGGCGAAAGGTTGATGCGTGGCGGGTTGAAATCCCGCACCAACTGCTCGGTTGTTAGCGATGCGGTCAGCAAGGGGCTGGTGGATGCAAAGGTCACGTTCCGCAACTCCGCTTGCTGGTCGCTGGCAGCATCCAACGGGAGTGAGGTTGCGGGAGCCGTTCGCAGCTGGACCCTGCGGGGGGAAACGCCCCAGACAGAAGTGAGATACTCCCGAACGTTGTTTGCGCGTTCTTGGCCAATGGCTGCTGGCTCGTTCGGGGAAGCCGAGGCGATCAGAACAAGTCGTGATGTCGGGTCGTTCCTCATCCGAAGCCCCAGTACGTTCAGCCCTTGCTGGTGAAGCTCCAATGCCCCTTTACCAACAAGCAGTGAGATAGTGAACGTGTCGGCCTGTGCTTTCGGTATCTGCAGATACCGCTTCGGTAACCCTGTTTCTGCCGAATCAAAAAAAATGGAGGGGAGGAAGGGGGTTGTGGTTCGCTGGATTACCTCACGCACGTTAATCCATGCCTGTGGCGACGGCTTCCCGGCTTCATCCATCCCAGAAATTTTTAAGGATGCTTGCAGCACTGGCGCACGCACGGGCTGCGTGGTGTCGGGCGGTGGCGGCGTGATTGGAGTTGTTGGAGTATCCGGCGCGGGGGAAAGATCGAACATCAGCGTCAGCCCCGCCGCGCCGCTGATGCCGTACCACCCCATTTCCTGCACCCCCGACACTACTTCGGCGCGTGCGGCAAGCTCCGGCTGCAACCGCATTCGTTTGGCAAACGGGAGATCAGCCGCCACGCGAAGCACCGGGCCCAGCCCAAATGAAGCGGCGGTAAGCAGTTGTCCTTGTGCCATGTTTCGCTGCCGCTCGCCATCGTTAAAACTGCGGTCGGCAGGGGCAAGGATATTATCGGTTTGCTGGAATGTGCCACCAAGCCGGTAGCTGAACCACGCGCCAGCCGAAACAAGCAGGCCAGGCATCGGCTGGTAATCGGCAAGAAGATCAAGACTTAGCTGGGTTGTGGTTGCTGTTAGTCGGTACTCACGTTGCAGCTCAATCACTTGCTGCGCCACGGTATCGAACAGCCGCTGATCTTCCAGCGGAGCCGTGGCGTAGGTTGCTTCGGCACGCCCCCAACTGGCGCGTGCGGTAACGGATAGATGGTGGCTGGTATCGCGGCGGTAGGTGGCTGCAATTCCGAACATCGTGGCGGTGCGTTGTGCGCCGTCGAACGTGCCGCACCCGGGCGACCCAGCAAACACCTGGAACGTTCCGGTTTGCGCGCCAAGCAGGTAGGAACCAAAGGGGCCAATCAGGAATGAAGGGTGTGCAGTGGTGTCGGGGTGCTGTTGGGCCGGCAGCGGGGAAGGGGCGATAGTGCCAATCACCAAAACAGCGATGGCCAGCCACAGTGGGCTGAGCCATTTTGGGAAATGGAAATGCGGAGGAGCAGAAGCTGTCACGATTGCTGAAGGCACGGGAAGAACGATAATTCCGCGAAGATACAGTTTCCCCTTGCTTGCCACAGCAGGAACATCGCCAATGGCCTATCGCAACCAGTAAACAAAAGGGATGGCAAAACCTTGCCATCCCTTTGAACAGATGCATGTGGAATTTTTTTTCTATTCAATCATTATCATCGTTGCTGTTGCTGATCCATTGCTCCGATTCCACACGATTGCTTGAACCTCGGTCATCTTCTGGCTTGATTACCCGTGGCTTCCGGTTCCGCCATCCCCTCCAACAAGCCGTTTCCACTTCTCTAATTGCTCCGGTGTCAGGTGCGACTTGATGCAATCTTCCAGCCCCTGGCGGCACTCGCGGACTGCGGCGGTGTAGGCATCATTCAGTGCTTTCATGTCGCTGCGGAGCTGTTCGCGTATGGCTTTCAGTTGTTGGCGTGCTTCTTCTGGGGTCAGTGTGCCGTCGGCCACTTGCTGCTTCAGATCGGCAACGGCTGCGCGGGCTTCGGCCATAAGGTCGGCACGGGCTTGGCGGTAGCGTGCGGTTGCCGCATCGAAGCACTCCTTAAATGCGGTGACACAGGCGCGAATCAGCGGTACTTGCTCATCGCTCAGGTCAAGTTGGGAAAGTATCCGCTGGTAGTATTTGATGATGTGGGCAAAACGGCGTTCATCGGGGCTGGGCGGGTGGTGGCGGGTGCTGTCGTGCGGCTTCTTCGCGCTGTCGCGCCCATCTTTTTTCACGCTATCGCGCCCGTCGTGGCCGCGTCCATGCCCGTCGCTGGCGGGGTCGTGCGGACCGGAAACGATGTTGATTGGGGTATCATCCGTGGTGATTTCGATAGCCTCAATTTGCTGAATTGAAGCAAGCAAGTCATTGCTTTCCGAATTGAATTTCAACGCTGCGTCGTTGGCCGAATCCGTTGGCGCGGTGCTGGCAGAATCGGAGCAGCTGGCGATGCCGATGGTGAGGGCAAGCGCCCCCACAAACGAGAGGATATGTGTACGAACCATTGGCAGTCCTGTGTGAGTTTGTGGCCGGCGTGTTGGTGTGGTTAGTAGCCCCGCGCGTTGTTGCAGTGCCGACCGACTCTGCCCCGCGCCCTGTGGCAATCTGGCGCAACCGATGATGGCGAAGATTCTGCAGAACATTGGTACCCGCTTCTGCCTCATCTGTGTTGCTGTTCACTGTTCTTGATCCAGCAGGCAGTGGGATAGTAACGGCGGAGGCGGCAGGATGCAGGCTTCTAAGAATCGGCTTCTTCAGGTGGGAAAGTTCTCCACAAAAAAATTACTTCTTACGGCTGTCACACCCATGCTTGCTTTCCGCCGAACTTCCTACTTTGCCGGCGGGAATTCATCAACTCATCAACTAACACACCTTTGCAGCTATGACCATTGTACGCACAACAGTGTTTGCGGCGTTGCTTCTGTTCGCTTTGAACGTTGCCGCCACAGCCCAGCCAGACACTACCGCCATGGCACTTACCATTCCAAGCTCTTCTGGGGAGAAGTATGCTATTGGTGGGAATATCGGATTGTTGTCCGGTGCGGGGATTTCGGGGCAGGTGTTTTTGACCCCAAAACTTTCAGTCCAACCCACGTTTTTTGTGATTACGTTGGGGGATTATTTCCACTTCAACATGGGGGGGGAACTTCAGTATCATTTCACCCGCGACCGCGAAGGTGGGGTGTATAGCCTTGTTGGTGCGGGATACTATCACTCCACCACCAGCGACACCGCCAAGCCAGGAAACCGTGTTGCTAACCCATTCCGCTTTGGGCTTGGGCTTGGCTACGAGTGGTTCACTTCGCGGAATTTCGCGCTCTCTATCGCCGGAGCGATTCACTACTTCCCCTACACTTCGCAGTTTCTGCCGTTGCCGGAATTTGGGATGTACTACTATTTCAACTGATAGCTGCGTGGCTGTTCGGTTGGCATCCATAATGAACAAGAACGGGCGTGGGATTGCCTGCTACAGC
>JADZEY010000050.1 GCA_020850315.1 Armatimonadota bacterium
ACAACCAGTGCATCAAAAGCCAATAACAACATTAGCTTAGGCAGCTCGGCCATTGATAAAGGGGTCTTGTACAAATTCACTCCTGCTGGAATTTCGCTTTCTGGCAATACTGCTCAAGGCGGTACAACCAGTATGGTGAATGGGGATAATCTTCTTTCTGGCAAGAAAGTACAGCGTTATTTGTCAACCGCATTTACCCCTTTCACAATGAAGCCGTACAGTGGGTGTCTGCCTGCAAAGTACACCATCACTATTAGCGGGGCTAGTGCTGCTGAATATACTGCCTCTCCAAACTCAGGCATATTGAGTGTGGGGCAAACACTCACACCAACCATCAATTTTCGCCCGACCAACGCCGGGGTTCGCCCAGCAGTGTTAACGTTCTCCGATGGAACAGTCACACGCACGTTCAACCTTGTTGGCGCGGGCACCACCCGCCTAACCTGGGCTGGGAACACCGCGCAAGGTGGCACGCCAAACTTGGTAACCAACAAGGACACGCTGCTGAACAACAGCCGTGTTGATCGGCTGATACCAGGCTTCTTCAAGCCGATTGATATTGCCGTTGCGGCCAACGTCACCGCGCCAAACGCCCCGGTTACTGTCACCATTGTTGACTCCACAGGGCTGGATCAGTACAAGGTGATGGACCCGAACGGCAATCCGGTCAGCAGTGCCAATTTCTCAGTCCCACAAGGGACAACCTTCAGCCCGAACATCCGGTTCTTGGGAACAGGGGTGGGCTACCAGCGTGGTTCCATCACGGTGAGTGCCGAAGGTGAGACGCGGTTCTTTATCCTGAACGCTTACTCGGTTGCTGCCGGTGGCGAGTTCTACATTGGGAGCGAGCGGATTGGCGCAACCAGCCAGATATTCCAGAAAGATTACATCTGCGTTGGCGAAGCAGTCCAGAGCTACCCGGTGGATATCAAAAACGTTGGCGATGGCTTCTTCAACATCACCAAGATTGATGTCTTCCAGACCGATAGCATCTATGCACAAGGGGTTCCGCGCTACGCGTTGCTGCGCGACCAGAACGGCAACCCTGTTCTTATCCATGACTACTCCTTCTCGGTGGACCCAGGCACCGCGCCGTTTACCGCCGCAAACGCCACGCAGTTCCCCATCCAGATTCCGTATCTGACCACGGGGCGCACCTACGTCAATTTCTGCCCGCAGCTTCCCGGCAAGCGCTTTGCCCGGATGTTCATCTACACCAACGGAGCAAACTTCACCGGTATTGACCCAGATGGCAATAGCGTGGACGGGCTGCTGGTGGTGGATGTGTTTGGCCGTGGGCTTGGCGCGTTTGCCAGCGATGAAAACAGCAACACGCTTCCCAACACCGTGACCTTCCCGAAAACAATGATTGGGAAGACCACTACCAAGACCGTCAGCATCTGCAACACCGGGGCTTGCGATTTGCGGATCGGCAAACAGCAGTTCCGCATCATCAATGGCGACGTGAAGGAGTTCAAGATTCTGGATGCCTTTGGCGGAATTGCCGTGGACGCAAACCCGAGCAACGAAACATGGGTGCTTCCGCCCGATAGCTGCGCCAGCATTACCTTCAGCTTTACTCCATCGCGCAGTGGCTCGCGCCGGGTAAGCCTGCAACTGCAAACCAACGACTCCGCGTTGGTGAACAACAACATCGAGCGCGGGGCCTACTACTGGGATTTGGTTGGCGTTGGCAGCATCGGGATTGAAACGCGCGACGTTGCAATCAGCCCAGCAGTGATTGATAGCCCAAGCGGCGAAGAACCAAGCAGCAGCGCAATGGCCGAAAACACCACCAGTGAGTTGGTGGTCATCAAGGATATTGTGATTAGCGGAACGGATGCCGCCGAGTTTGCGATGAACCCGCTGAAGCCCTGGCCAGCACTGCCGTTCGCGATTGACCCGGGACAGTCGGTTGAGTTGGCGGTGATCCACACGCCAGCCACCGGAAGCCAGCCGGGGCCACGCAACGCCGTGCTGTTGCTGATTACCGAGGGGGGTGATACGATGGTGGTGAACATCGCCGGCGAAGCCGCAACGCGGACTATTGCCGCCGCTCCGTCGTCACTGTTCGATAACGTGACGGTGGCCGTCGGGAAGGTCTCGCGGCAGACGGTGATGATTACCAACAGCGGAACCACCGCACTGCGGCTGGGAACCACAACCATCACCGGCCCAACCGCAACCGACTACACACTGGGCCGCGTGCCGCGGACCGTGCTGGCACCGGGCCAGACGGAGTATATGGAGGTAACGTACCGCCCGCTGAACAAAGGGGCAAGCAGCGCACTGCTGACCATCAACAGCAATGCCACCAACGGCGCGGTGACGGTGCAGTTGGGGGGAACCGCCACAAAAATTGGCGGAACAGAAACCCTCGGAACTGGCCTGGCAAACGGCGAAGAAATCAGCGAGGCAGCAGGGGTGAAACTGTGGCAAAGCCGCCCGAACCCAGGCCGCGACTTGGTGGAGATTCGGTACAGCATTGCCGAGAAAGGTGAGGTGGCGTTGGTGCTGTTCGATGAGCGTGGCAAGCAGGTGATGGTGCTGGATGCAGGGGAACGTGAGTTGGGCGAACACGGAACTGTGTTCAGCGTTGCGGGCTTGGCAAGCGGAACCTACCACTACCGCTTGGTCAGCGGCGGCCAAACACTGGTGCGGACGCTGACAGTAATCAAGTAGAAGCTACGGCTGGGATGATAGCAATCGGGGCAACCTTCCTGTGAAGGTTGCCCCGATTAGCATTATTGTGTTTTGTGGATCGTCAAGGAAGTGCCACTTTTGCCGATAGTGGCAATTGCCCGGTGGGGCAATCGCCAACGACCCCACGGTAAACGAACTACACCTGCATCAAGCAAAACCAGTATTGCGATGACTTTATCCCCCCTTTGGCTATTTGGCATAGTGATGTTAACCCTCACGTTGCCTGCCTCTGTTTGGAGCAGATTGAACTATAACTTCTCGGTGACTACAAGCATGGAAGGGGTGTTACCTCTGACATCGCCTGTCCAAACGCATAGCACGTATGCTGGTGCCACTGGGCCGAATGGCTCTCCTTCAAAAACAGTAGATGTTCCTCTTCCATTTCCATTTACATTTAATGGAGTGAAATATAGCACGGTAGGCATCAGTAATGAGGGAGTTATTAGACTGGGAGAGCCTACGGCACCTGAAAGTGGTGATAATGATTTAACGCAAGGTGTATCCCCAATGATTGCACCATTTTGGGATAAGATGAGAGTTGGTTCGCGCTCCGGATCGTTGATACGGTATGGTAATTACGGAAAGCACCCACGCCGAATTTTTATAGTTGAATATCACAATATGGCGTTAGGAAGTGGTGGTAATGGAATAGTGACCCAAGCCACGTTTCAGATTCGTTTATATGAAAAAACCAATGTGATTGAATTCTATTATGAAAACATGGAGCCATCGAATACTGTTGGCTGGATGAATGGGTCAATACTTACCAGTGCTTCAATCGGTATTGCACAGGGAAAATCATTTATTAGCATTACGCCAAACGGTAGTAAAGCAACTGCAAGCACGACCATAGCAAATAATGCTATCAATCTTATTACGCACCCGATCAATAAAGGAACAGCATATAAATTTACTCCGGCCTCTGCTGTTAAAGCAATCAAAATGTCCGAACCACTACACAGCAAGGCGCAATCGTGTGGTGTCACCCCTACTGTTCAGCAAAACGACGATAGCAGTAAGGAGAATGGTATGACAGATAATGATGAACAGAAGCATGATATTCGAGAAGTGAGCATCCAGAAAGAACCCTCCAATAGCCAAGAAAAAATTGGCTGGGAGTAAGCAGAATATCTGCGCCGAAACAGCAGTGCAAGCCTATATCTGGCGCGGGGTAACAAGAAAAAAGAAAGCTGTGCGGCTATACCTGCGTGGCAATTCGTAGTTCCCCAACGCGGCAGGTGGTCTGGTAGTCGCAGTTGCGGCACACCTCGTTGACGTTGCGCGTGGTGACGTGATACTCCCCAGCGGCAATCCCCGCCACGTACTCACGTGCCTTCTGGAAAACATCATCAATCACCTGCTGAAGTTCATCTGCGTTTCCAATCGCTTTCGCGCTCGCCTTTTTTTGCTTCCCAGTCACTACCTCATGCAGATCGGTCGGGACGAACATGTACTTCGGTTCAATCTCCATCTCGCGCGTTTTCAGGCGGTAGTACAAGGCTCCGGCGGGATGGACTCGATCCAGCGGAATGCCAAATTTTTCGGCCAGCATCTGCCGCACCACTTCCAAGTAGATCATCAACTGAAGGCTGGTTCCTTCGGCCACCTGCTTGGCTGTTGGCGGTGTTCCGGTCTTGTAGTCGGCAACGGCAAACACTATCTCACCCTCGGTCTGCAGCATCTCCACCCGGTCAATGCGGCCACGCAGGTTCACCCCCTGGGCCTGGATGCCATGATCCACCGAAAGCTGGTGGTCGAATCCGCCGCTGCGGTCGTTGTTCTGGCCAAAAGCAACTTCAAAGAATGAGGGGATCAGTGCCCGCTGATCTCCGGGCCCAATGGTGTCCTGCCGTACCCACTGGGTCAGCAATCCATCAAACAGATCGCCCCCCAACAATCGCTCCTGATCCAGACTCCAGTAGGGGTGCTCAAAGACGATTCCTTTGATCTCCTCGGCAGCAATCTCCCGCGCCCGCTCGATAGCAAACGTTTGGTGTTCGGGGGTGATGGGAAGCATCCCCTGTTCTTTCAGTTCGGTGTAGAGTTTGAACAGAACTGAGTGAATCAGTTGCCCCCGCTCCAGCGGCGTAAGGGTGACATCGTAGTCGGTGGGGGTGCTTGCGCGCACCACCCGCGCAGCAAGGTATTTGAACGGACAGCGTGCGTACAATTCCAACTGTGAGGTGGAGTATTCTGCGTTGCGGCGCTCGGCAATCGTGGCCTGCTCGTCTGGAGTTAGCACTGCGCCAACAACGCCACGGTACTCTGGCACTATCGCGGTGTCGGCTTCGGCAACGGCGTGTGCGCGCTCCCGCTCCACGGTGGCGGTGTGCTGAAGGTTCTCCAACATCCGTTCGGCATCGCCGGGGATTCGGGGGATTTCTTGGTTGTTCCAAATCACCGCCCCAGCTTCTTCGGCCAATCCTTCCCACGTTTGAATCTCACCCAGAAACTCCATCCCCTCCGGCAGCGATTCCCCCCGCCGCGCACGGTCACGCAGCACCCGCAGTTCTTCCAGCATCAACACCTTTCCCGATTCTTCCAATGTGGTGATCCGGAGCAGTGCTTCAAGAAAGGGGGAGCGGACAAATGCTTGGTTGCCAGCAAACCGTGGCCAGGTTAGCACCAGGCGGTCGCGGAAGCTGGTGATTGCTTGGTAGAATGCCACACGCTCGCGCCGAAGGTGGCGGTCTTCCGCCTCGGGAAGCGGCTTCCCCAAAAATGCTTCCGGCATGTAGGTGCTGGGGAATTCGCCATCAACCAATCCGCACAAAATTACCACATCGAACTCCAGGCCTTGCATCTGCTCAACCGGCGCAACCAGCACGCCGTAATCGTGCTTCTCCCGAATCTGATAGAAGGCCATTGCCGCAGCGGTCCGCAGTTGATCCAAGTAGAAATCAAGATTGTGCAGGGCGTGTGCGCGGCTATCGGCTGGGGCGTGTGGCTGGTCGGCCAGTGTGGCTTCTGGAAGATCAGGGTCGGCAATGTTGCTGCTTGGTTCGGCGGGGCTGGTTGGCTCCGATTCTTCCAACTCTAAAAATTCCACCAACTCATCCAGCAGGCTCAGAAATTTTGCCAGTGCGCGGGTGTCCCGCTCGATTTCATCATGAACCCGTTGCCAATCTTGGCTGGCGCGGTTGCGGTCATCCAACAGCTGCCGAAGCTCCAGCAGATGCTCGGTTACTTTCAGCTTGGCAATCAACTTCAGGAACGCGCCACGGAACTCGGCAGGGGTCATCTTCCGGTCGAACTCTTCCAACGTCTGCTCCACCGCCACAAAGCTGCTGCGTGCGCGGGTAAGGGTTCTGGTTTCAGCCTCGATAACGTTCCGATCTTCGGGGTCGGCAACGCGCTCGATTCGTTGCTGCAGATACTCCAATCGGCGGGTGATGCGAAGCATCCAGCGGCGGCGGCCACGGGTGATCCGTAGCTTCCCGGCGGCATCGGTTAGCGCGGCGGGGTCAACGTCGTTTCCAAAACTGAGATAGGGGGAACTGACCGCCCGCACAACATCGCGGCGGCTGAACTGGCCGGCAAGGATGTTCAGTGCCGAGAAAAGAGCCGTCACCAGTGCGTTGCTTTGCAGCGGGTAGCGTGCGGTGATGTTGGCAGGAATGCCGTGGCTGGCAAGTTGTTCGCGGAAAAGGTCAGCGTAGTTGTCCAGCCGAAGCGTGGTGATGCAGATTCGTTCCAGCGCAATCTGCTCATCCACCACCAGTGATTTCACCAACGAAGCAATCCCCTGGGCTTCCTCCTGGCGTGAAAAAAAACCAACCGCGCGAATGAACGGGTCGAACTGGCGGTTGGGGATGCGTTGGTCGGTGCGGAACAAGTTGCGGCGCATGTGATGCTGGAACGGACGGCGTTCCTCTTCCGGGATATTGATCTGCATATCATCCAGATCCAGCTTCTGAAATCCCGCAGCCGTTAAATGGCCCAGCACCCGCTGGAAATTCCCGTACAGCGGGCCGTTAGCTTCCTCATAATCAAAATAGACCATCACGTTCAAGCCATCCACCAACCCAAGCTGTTGGATATGGCCGATCTCGGGAAACGTGAACTCATTGAAGCCATAAAACAACACCGTCTGGACGTTCGGATAGGCGCGGCGGAAGGTGGCGGCGCGGTCGCGGAACAGCTCGCTGTTCAGGAAGAAGAGTTTCCCGGGATAATCGCTCCAACGGTTGCGCAGAAGCTCCAGATAGCGGCTGTAGATCTGGTACAGGTCGCTCAGTTTTGCTTGGTCGTAGCCTTCGCTTTCGGCTTTGTCGAAATTTTCGCGGGTGTATTCAATATCTCGCTGAAAATCGGAAGGGAGGATTCCATCGGCGCGGATGCCGTTGATAACGCGGGTGATCCGTTCCACCACGCCAAGCGTTGGTGTGCCGCCGCGCCCGTAGTAGCTAAGGTCCACGCTCTTCATGGCGCGGTCAATCAGCGCAATCTGGATTTCGGGGCCCACGTCGCGCCGTGCGGTTGCCAGCCGGTCGTGGAACTGGGTCACGTAACTCCGCACGGTGTGAATTGGCAGCCGCCCGATGGGCCGCTTGGTTTGCCGGAAATGTTCTTCCGTCAACGTCCGCTCTACATCGCGTCCGTACCGGAACGTTGGCACAACGAACAGATAGGAAGAAAGCTGCATCCCGGTGGCCGCATGAAGCACGATCTCCCGGAAATCAACCGAGCTAAAAATGGGGGTGGTGGAGTTGTACAGAAGCTGTGGCATAGTCCGGTTGTCGGTTGTTGGGAATCAGTTGTTGGTTATCGCCTGCGTGTGCAGTGCAGCCGGCCAGAGAGAAAAAGAACGTTGGAACAACGCGTGGAGCGCGGTACGCACGCAGCAGCAGGGGCTTGGCAAAACGCAAATCGTTCAGCTACGCAAGTGGGAATCGGATGCTGCCCAACCGATAGGTGCTGCTGCTATCTTGGAATCACCAGCCAGCCGAACCGCTGCGTTGGCTTGCTTGCCAGAAACCAGAATCATTCACCAAACAACGCACACACAACACCATGGAGACCACAATGGAGACCACAGTTGAAACAGCAACGTTCTACCCGCTTGCGGTTGGGAACAGTTGGACGTATCAGATGAACAACGGCGACGGCTTCACAAACCGAGTGACAGCGGCCAACGGAGCCGACACCTTCACGATGGTGAACTCCATCCTATCCATTGACCAATATATCCGCAAGGAGGGGGAGTGCTATCTGGCCGACAATTTTGAGCCAGGAAATTTCCAGCCCCTGCTTCGCGACGACGTGAAGGTTGGCGACACGTGGGAAATCCACTACAAAGCTAACGGCTTTGAGAACATCTTGGTGATGGCTGTGAAAGAAACCGAGGCCAGCAAGGACGTTGCTGGCAAACTCTACAAGGAAGTGATGATGATTGAGGGGGAGAGCAAAATGCTGATGAATGGCAACCTGATCGCGCTGAACTTCTTCACCCAATACTACTACGCCCGCGGGATTGGGCTGATCTTGACCACTTCGTCGGTGGGGGATAGCATGGCGTTGGTTGGCTACCAACTGCACTAAATTCAACGGCAACAGGCGTTCGGATGAACGCTGGAATCCGAGCGAAGGATGTTGTACTTTTGCCGCCGACTACTGATGATTTTCAGTCAGTCTGCACCGCGAATCAGCCTAGGCCGTTGGCTTGGGCTGGTTCGTTTGTGGGCGTTGTGCCCCGGCGCACATGTTGAACAGGCTATTTTTTTTATCACACATCCCGCACAACAACCATGCTGCAGAAAATCAATCTTGCCGAAGCACTCAGCCACATCACCAGCCACTGGACGCCGGTAGTGGTTGGGGAATTAAATGGGCAACAAGTAAAGCTGGCAACACTGAAAGGTGAGTTCCTGTGGCATCACCACGAGCAGGAGGATGAGCTGTTCCTTGTGCTGAAAGGGACCTTGCTGATGCGATTGCGCGACCGTGATGTTCTGATCCACGCCGGGGAGTTTTTCATTGTCCCACGTGGTGTCGAGCATCTGCCAGTGGCCGAGCAAGAAGTTCACCTGCTGCTGTTCGAGCCGGCCAGCACCGTGAACACCGGGAATATCCAGAACGAACGGACACTGGATGAATTGAAGCGGTTGGAGTAGTGGTGGGAACTACTTCCGCTGGGCGGTAATTTCTACAACGACAGAGGTGAGAATCGTTTGGCCCGATTGGCTAAGTCGTAATCATTAAATACCAACCAGCCCCTCCAGTCTTCACCGGAAGGGCTGGTTGCCTGTTCTGTACCCAACGTTGTTGTCTAGCGAACCACCGTCATCGAGCGGGTGCGGCGTGCGGTGCCGGCGGTGAGCGTTGTGATGTAGCTTCCCGGTGCCAAAACGCGCGTGTCGAAGTAGATGCTGGATTGCCCGCTTGGAATATCCTGCGCGAACACCTCGCGCCCTTCTAACGTGTGGATTGCCAGCCGTGCGGCCACCCCCGACGGAACACCAGTAATCGGGAAGGTTGTGCCGTTGCTTGCGGGGTTCGGATAGTTTTGGCCAAGCGTCATTCCGGCGGCGGCTTCGTTGGCGTAGTCAACACCGGTTGGGCTGCTGGCCTTGAAGATTGGCAACTGGTCGAAATGGCGTGGAAGCGGGCCGGGCTGGATCATCTCCTCCGGCGCGGCATACCACTGTCCCAACACGGAAGCGTAGATCTGCCGGAAATCGAACTGCATCTTGATGTTCCCCGGTCCTTCCAGATCGGTAAGGTTTGGCGGGGTGCCGAAAATTCCACCATTGACGTTGGTTCCAATCACAAACAGTGGCGCAGCCGATCCGTGGTCGGTCCCGCCGCCGTTGGATGCCACACGCCGCCCGAACTCGCTAACGGTCATCGTGCAGACGCGCTTGTCCAGCCCAAAGCCTTCAAGGTCCCGCTGGAATGCTTTCACCGCATCGGCAAAGGTTTTGTGCAGTGTTGCTTGCGCGTCAAGTTGGTTGCTGTGGGTGTCGTAGCCGCCAATGTTGACGATGTACATTTGGGTCTTCAATCCAGCAGCAATCAGCCGGGCGATCGAGGCCAGCGCGGTGCCAAGCACGTTCCCTGCGGGATAGGTTACTTTGTTGGTAAGCTGGCGGCCAGCCGCGTTCAGGATGGAGTTTGAGAAGACGTTGGATTGCCGCGCGATTTCCCGCACGTAGGCCTCTTCGTCCCCCGCGTGGGTCCCCCGAACGGGGTCGCTATCGGGCTGGCCGGGGATGTAGGAAAGATCGGCAACGGCAACCCCCATGTTGTTCTCTTCCCCAATCAGCGTGGTGCTTAGGTAGGTTCCTAACTCGATGGCGAACGGGTCGCTGGGAAGAACACCGGGATAGTCGGGATAGACCTTCTCCAAGTATTTGCCGTACCATCCGGCGTTGTCATAGACGTTCCAGTCGCTTCCGCTCAGCCAAATATCGGTGCTGCGGAAGTGCGATAAATTTTGGCTGGGGTAGCCAACGCTTTCCACAATGGCGAACTTCTTTTCGGTGTACAGTTCTGCCAGCGGCTGCAGGCTTGGATGCAACCCCAGCGCCGCGCTGTCGGGAAGTTTGATGACATCTTTTTCGGCGATTCCCAGGCTGTCGCCGGCGCGGGCGTTGTAGTAGGTGCTGTCGGTGTAGGGGACGATGGTGTTCAGTCCGTCGTTGCCGCCGGCAAGCCGGATCATCACCATCACGTTATCGTTGGACGCACCAAGCAATCCCATGAAGTGCGAGTTCGGTACGGGCTTGGCAAATGCGCGCATGCGGGGGAACCCCATCGCTATCGGAAGCACGATGCCGGTTGCCCCAACCCGCTGTATAAATGTTCTGCGTTTCATAGTTCCTCTTCCTGATTTCGGTTGTGTTAATGGTTGATTGAGTCTTGGTTCGGCATCGAGCGATTTAGTAGAGTTGGTACTTCGCTAATTGCACAGCAGCCTTGATGAACTTTCTGATGCGGATATCAGGTTTCTGGGCTGGGTCATCAATCTTCCATTCGTAGTCTTTCCCGCCGTCAAGGATCGTGTCGAACAGCATCTGGCGCTCGGCATCCGATGGCTCGGTGTTCAGAAGAAACCGCGCCATTTCGTTGCTCAGTGCGGTAAGGTCGTTGGGGTCGCTGAACTGCTTGGCAAAGGCAATCGGGTCGAACAGGTAGATCGGTGTTTGGCGATTTTTCAGAACACCATCGGCAACGTCAATGCAGAATTTTTGGCGAAGCGGAAGCGTGCTGGTGCTGACCCACGTGCGCCCGCCGGGCCACCCTTTCACATTTGGCGGATCGAACAGTATCATCCCTTGCGCGCTCATCCGGTTGCGCAGGTCTTGGGTTGCGCGCCCGGTCTGCCCGTTGAAGTCGGGAACATCCTTCAGCGCAAGCTGGCGGATTGCGCCGATCATGTAATCGGTCGGGCTTTTCTCCAGTGCGCCAATGTTCGTTTCGTCAAAGAAATGCGCGCTTCGCAGAAGCTGTTCAATCACTGGTTTGATTTCCCAATTGTTCTGCCGGAATGTTTCGGCCATTGCAGCAATCACCACGCGGTCGGGAATGTCGTACACAAACCAGCGGTAGAATTTTTCGCACATGAATTTTGCGGTTTGGTCGGCACGCTGGTCAAAGATGATGTCCACAACGTCATCGGCCTTCCAAGCCCCGGTTTTGCCCAGGAACGTTTTGTTCCCGCTATCCCAGCGTTGCGTGATAAAAATGCTGGTTAACCCAACATACAACGCGCCTTTTGCGCTGGGGCTGGGCCCCCAACCGCTTAGGGCACGGGCGGCTTCGCTCACGTCTTCTTGGGTGTAGTTTGCATTCCCATCCCAATCCGTCACCCCCATGGTATAAAGTTCCTGAAGCTCGCGGGCGTAGTTTTCGTTGATGTTGCTTCGCTGGCCTTGCTTGTAGTTTTTCGCGCCGTCCAAGTAGATCAGCATCGCCACATCCTTCGTGACATCCTTGACGAATTGCTTGAAGTTCCCCAACATGCTGCTGCGGAATAACTGGTTCTGCGTGAACATGAAGTCAGCAAGGTTCACGGCCTGCATCTCGCTGGTGAAATGGTTGTGCCAGAAGAGCACCATCCGCTCTTGGATAGAAGTCGGTGAGGTGGCGATGGTGCTCATCCACCATTTCAGCAATGCCTCCCGGCGCTGAAATACGGCATCCTGCAAGGCTTGTGCTTGGCTGGCATCGGCTGGGCGAATTTGCGGATCCTGCCCGACCCAATCTTGGATTAGCGTTAGCGAAGGGGTGAATGGAGTTAGCAATTTTTTGATGGTGGCATCCAATCCGTCGGCCACTGCTTGATTGATTTCCGTCTGGGTGGGGCCAACCACGCAGCGACGAAGCAAGTGCGCGGCTTCCTTGTAGGTGAATGGCCCGCTGTATGGCTCAAGTCCGGCGGTTGTGCGGCTTAAAAACGCGGGGGGATTCTGCGCCCCACCGCCCTGCTGGTTCGCCTGCGGCTGGGCAGCGGCGCGGCGTGGTGTTCCAAAGGTCAGGAAGTTTCTGCGATCCATCGGTTATCCCTCCAAAGGTATCTGGTGTTGAAAAGGCTTATCGGTTGATACGTGCCGGATGCGTGGTATCCGGCTGGCGGGGCGGGGAGTGGGCTTGGAGACGCTCCTTTACATTCGGTTCCCAGGGGTGGAAAGGCTTATGGATAGGAAGAAAAAGTGCGCCGTTAAGATTGAGGCACTACTGCGCGGGAACGTAACGTTGGCAGTGAAGAAAGTAATGAACAACAGAGGCACAAAAAACACAGGAGAGGGGAAGAAAGAGAGGGGTGGTATGCTCTCTCTCTTCCTTCCCCTCTCCTGTGGTTTTATCAGCTTTTTTCTACTTCCCCACCACAACCTTCCGCATCAGCCGCAGGCCGTTTGCAGTGATCCCGCAGTAGTAGCTTCCCGCTGGCAATGTGCTGCAATCGAAGGTGATGCTGTGGCGGCCGGCGGGGTACGCCCCTTCGGCGATGGTGCCGATCTGGCGACCAAGAAGATCGAACAACGCGACCTCTATATGCACCCCGTGCGGGAGCATCAGCTCAACGCTGGCGATTCCGGTGGCGGGGTTGGGGGTTACTTCGCTGGCGATTATCGCAGCCGCTGCGTCGGCAGTGGTTGGCACGGCAGTTGGCTGGGTGGGTTCGGCGGATTCTCGCAGGTTGATGGTCTGCCCAACCGCGTTGATGCCGAACGCGCTAACGTTCTTTTCGGTATCGGCCTGCGCCGAAAGCACCAAACTTTGATAGGTCATCACCGGTGCGGCCATCTGCTTCCACGATGCCCCAAAATCGCTGGTCTCGAAGATCCCCGCTTGCGTTGCCACAAACGCCCGCGTGGTTCCCGGAACAAACGTCACCGACTGCGGCAAGGCCCCGTTGAAGGGGAGCGTTGTTGGATCCCATGTCTTCCCTCCATCGCGCGTGACGGCTACCATCGGCACGCCAGTTCCATCGCTCCCCTGATTGAATGTTGCCAGCCCATCGCTCCCGTTGGCGAAGGCTACGCCAAAGGAGTTCACGGTTGGCGTGATTCCAAAATTCCACGACGCGCCACGGTTAGTGGAGTAGTAGATGCGGCTGTTGTTGGTTCCGAACCAGAGGTTATCGCCAACCACAGCGTAGGCATTATTCCAGCCAACTTCCGATGGCTTCCCAAGCGATAGCAGGGTGCTTGATGCTTCCCACGACGCGCCACCGTTAGTGGTGATCCCAATTCCCCACCGATTGTTCAGCGGGTCGCCAAACACGATGCCGTTTTGGTCATCGAAGAAATGGATTCCGTTGACAAACCCGGTGACCGCTGCAACGCTTACTCGGGTCCAAGCCGTCCCGCCGTTGCTGGTCCGATACACCGCCGCCTGGCCCGATGTTGGCCCTGTTCCCACCCAAGCAAGCTGGCTGCTCCGTCCGGTGATTGCGTAGATTGGCTCCTGCGCGGAAGTCACACGGATCAGGTTGCTCCAGCTGTTTCCGTTCAGCGTGCGGGTGATATACGGGACGTTGCTGACGTTCCCCGCACCCCACGCCACTTGGTTGCTAACGGCTTTGATGCTGCTTCCTTCAAACTGTGCTGTTGGTGGGTCAAACTGCTTTTTCCAACCGGGGATGCTAATGGGGATTTCTACTTTCACGTAGGCTTCGTAGGCTCCGTCGGTCATCAGCAAAATCAGCGGGATGTTCCCTTCCGAATACAAGACCTGCGTACCCGGCGCAAAACTGACGGTGAGCTCCTGATCGGTCTCTTCCAGCGTTCCAAGTTTGGGAAGAGTGATCTGGCCGTTGGTGGTGAGCACCTGGCCATCAATGCTGGCAATTTTTAGGTTGCGCGTGGGGGCAAGAAGATTTTTCAGCCGAAGCTGCACCGTTGCGGTTTGGTCCCGTCCCTTCAACGTGTCGGTGGCTTTCCCGTTGATGGTGTAACCGGTTAGCTCAAGGCCCGGAAGTGTGGTCAGCGCGCTTCCGGTGAACGTTTTGTTCAGGTTCACCGCCCGGTACGCGTTCACCCGTTTGTGGAAAAATGGGGCGTAGGCTCCGCTTGGCACTTTCAGGTTATCGGCAGTGGCGCGGATTTGCATGGCAACTTGGTCCGGGGTCCAATCGGGGTGCATGGCCCACACCAACGCGGCAACACCAGCGGTGATCGGTGCCGAGAACGAGGTTCCGCTCACGCCGTTGCTCACGTAGCCTCCGCTAAGTTGGGTGGTAAGAATGTTCACCCCCGGGGCATAGACCTTCACTGCTATCCCGTAATGGGTGAACCCAGCGGCTGAGTCTTGCGGGGTGCTTGCCCCCACCGAAAGGACGTGGTTTAGATTGGCGGGGAAGACGGCAACCTCATCGTTGTTTGTGCTGAAGTTTCCGCTGGCAGCAACCACCAGTGCCCCTTTGGCATAGGCGTAATCAACCACTGCTTGGTATGCTTGGCCCGCGCCGGCGGCGGCCTCGCCACCAAAACTGCAATTAATCACTTTGGCACGCATATCGGCGGCGTAGCGGATGCCGTCCAACGCTGTTAGCACTTGCCCGGTGGCGAAGCTGTCGTCGGTGCATTTTACTGGAAGAATTTTGGACCGGAACCCGGTGCCAGCAATCCCGCGAGCGTTGTCGGTTGCTGCCGAAGCGCAGCCGGAACTCCATGTCCCGTGGTAGCCTTGATAATTCTGCGATGATGAAACAACAGGAGCCGGGTTGTTATCCGGTTTGAATATCCCGTTCTGAAGTTCGGATAGCGTTGGCCCACCCACAAGGTCCCAGCCGTGGAAATCATCAACGTAGCCGTTGTTGTCGTCATCCACGCCGTTGCTGCTGCGGTCGCGCCCTTGCGCGTCCTTCCCCGATTCGCCGGGGTTGTTGAAGATGTTTGCCAGCAAATCAGGGTGGCTCCATTCCACGCCGGAGTCAATGATGCCGATCACCACATTGGAATCCCCTTTGGTCACATCCCACGCTTGCGCCGCTTGGATGATGCTGAGCGCGTACTGCCCGGAAAGCTGCGGGTCGTTTGGGGCATACAGAAGCGGGAAAGTGAGGTACGGCTCGGCGAACTCCACCAATCCCGTTTCGGCCAGCAGTGCGGCTGCCGTTTGGGGATCGGTTTGGCTGCCGTAGCGGATCACATAGATTCGGTTGAATCCCCCCGAAGCAATCGGGTCGCGGGGGGATTTGAACAGCCCGTCGGTTGGCCACGGGGCCAACGGAAACAACGGGCGGCGTTCGGTGATGCCAAGCTGGGCAAATGCTCGGTCAAGATCGGGGATGCCAAACTGAAGATTGGCGCGGCGGTTGGGAAGCGTTTCCTTCAGCTTCAGCACGATGGTGCCGGGAAGAAACCCAGCTTGGCCACGGTGATTCCCCACCCCACGGCTTGCGTCGCGGGCGTGAAGCGTGGGCGGTGTCAGCAAAAGGAACAAGGCCGCAATGGCCACAGGAACAAGCGAACGGTAGAGCATGATGACGGGAAAACCTGCGTGAGTACGTGAAGATGGATAGCCCAGCATTGTTCGCGAAAACAGAACTGGGTGCAGACTGATAGAAGACAAAACCAGAAGCACCGGCCACGGTTACACCGGATCTGGTTTGCCAATCGGAAACGGCCTAAATGGTAGATGCTCAGGGATTGCCACGGCTAACGCCATAATGCCAATCATCCTTGCTGTTTGATGGAAGAAGTATCAGGCCAACAGAAAACTACGCAAATTGCGCAACAGGCAAGAGCCACCGTCGGCAATCGGAGCAGCGGCCACGGCAATCCGTGGAAATAGGGCTACAATCAACTTCCAAACACGTACATCAACGCGCTATGAACCTTCTTCTTCTTCACGCCTTTCCCCTCCATTCGGGGATGTGGGATGCGCAGCGTGAGGCGTTGCAGCCACACTGCAACCTTCTTACCCCAAACTTCCCTGGGTTTGGCGGTGCTCCGTTGATTGACGAGGCCGAGTGGACAATCCCAGCAATGGCGCAGTTGGTGTTGCAGCAGCTGAACAAGCAGGGGATAGAGCGTTGCGTGATTGGCGGGTTGTCCATGGGGGGATATGTGGCATTCGAGTGTTGGCGGCTGTTCCCCCAGCGGATTGCTGGGTTGATCCTTGCCAACACCATGGCCAGCCCCGACACCCCCGAAACACGGCGCGGGCGGTATGTGGCTATTGGCCAACTGCGCAACGGCGGCTACCAAAAGTTTGCCGAAGGGATGATCCCCAAAATGGTAAGCCAGACCACAAAAGATGAGCGGATGCAGGCGATGCGGCAGATCGGAAAACTGTACCAGCAAGCGGATCCCGCTGCGGTGATTGCCGCGCTTGGGGCGTTGGCCCACCGCAACGATTCGCGCCCGATTCTTGCCGGAATCACCGTCCCCACGGCGGTGATTGTTGGAAGCGATGACGCGGTCACAAAAGTTGAGGATGCCCAGCTGATGGCCGACACAATCCCCAATGCCAGCCTTTCGGTTCTTCCCACCGCGGGCCATTTATCAAACATTGAGGTGCCGGAAGATTTTAATCAGCGGGTCATCAGCTTTTTGCAAACGATCCGGTAGCCGTGCGCCAAATTCCCCGGAACACATTTTTTGTTGACTTCTGCATTGCCTGTGTGATCTGATTCCCCCAAATTCGTTATCGGTATATCTGCGCAACATTGTTCCGGCATGATTAGCCTTCGCCGGGTATGCCAGCAACCGCCGCTGTGGCTGCCATACAGTGTGGAAGTTGGCCGGTGACAATTCTTTATGTTGTGGGTTCTTTTTGGAACACTCAGCTACGCCAAAGCATTCAGCTACGTCCTTCATACATCTTCCCGTTCATCAACCAAATCACAATGAACAGACCTCTACACGCCGCTTTGCATCGCGCAGGCTTGCTGCTTGCGGTGGGATTGCTGGCCGCAACCGCCACCGTGGCGCAACAAACGCCAATGCAAGGCTCCCGCCTTTTCCGACTTGCCGAACGGAAAGTATCCGGCGCAACAGTGCAATCGCTGCAGCTGCTCACCCTTGCCCGCACGCAAGCGCTAACTCTGGATCTTGCCGCATTCCGCGCCGCCGCCGCCCCGCAGATGCGGGTGGCAGATATGCCAGTTGCGCCGGGGGTAACGGTGAACTTGGAACTGTACGAACAGAACAACATCGCCCCCGGTGCCGACCGCAGCTACACCGATGCCAACGGGCGGCGTATCCCGTTGCCAGCACCCAGCGTGCGCACCTTCCGTGGGAAGGTTGCCAACGACCCCACCAGCGATGTCTTCCTGGCCATTGGCGACCACACGGTGCTGGGCCACGTGAACGTTGATGGCAAAGGATATGAGATCATCACCGATTTGGGAGCCACGCAAAAGGGGAACCTTCTGCCGGTTGTCACCTATCCATTTGCTGATCTTCCGGATAACCTGATGCGTTGCGGCGTTAGCGATGAAAACCTCTATCGCCTAGACCGTGCTTCCAACTATCCACTTCCCAAGCATTCCATTGGGCCGCGGACGCAATCGGTGGGGGGGGCAATCAACTACTCCATCAAAGCAGGCTTCGATGCTGACTATGAGTATCTGCAGCGATTGTTCAATGGGGATATGGCGATAGCCCAGGACTACATGGTAAGCCTTGCTGGGAAAGTAAGTGCCATTTACGAACGCGACTTGGAGACCCAGATTGTTATCAACTACATCCACATTTGGGGAAGCCAATCGGCACAGCCGTACAAGGAAAGCACCAGCATGGATCAAGCCTTGTACGAAGGAACCGGCTACTGGAAGGATAGCAGCTTGCCGGACCGCGCCTTCATGAGCATCCTTAGCGGCAAGCCCTGGGTGAACCCGATTGGCATTGCATGGCTAGATGTGCTCTGCATTGATCGGCAGTCGTGCAACTACAGCGCAATCACCTACACCAACCCATCGCGCGATATCGAAGTGCTGGCCCATGAGATTGGCCACAACTTCTCGATGCGCCACACCCACGATTGCAGTTGGGGCGGGCCGCATGGCGGGGCGATTGATAAATGCGCACCCGCTGAAGGGGGAAGCTGCTTTACCGGAACCGAACAGCAGGTGGGGACAATCATGAGCTACTGTGCGCAGAAGGACCTGCGGTTCGATCAAATCCAGATTGATTGGATGCTCCCCAAAATCAACGCCAACAAGTTTGGACCAAACGCCGAAGGTTGCTTCGAGTTCTCCCGGAAACTTACCGTGATCCCACAACGGATCATCTTCCCGATTGTGAAACTCAACAATCCAAAGGATACCATCCTGAACGCCATGTTCCGCAACAACAGCAAGGATTCGGTGGTGGTGACGCAGATTGACCTAACCGGCGACATCGGCTCCTTCGATTTTGCTACCCCATTAACCACACCCTTCACCCTGAAGCCAGGGGAGACAAAATCGGTGGAGGTGACCTTCAATGCCAAAATTGATAGCAAGCCTCAATACCTGAAAATGCTGATCTCGCACACCGGTTTGAACTTCATCAGCCAGGGGCCAATTGTGGTGAGCTTCGAAGCGTTTGCCGAGAACTACCGCCCGGTGCTGGGCTTCCAGGATGCTATCGGCAACACACTGGATTTTGGCAAACGAACGGTGCAAGTCCCGGTGCTTGATACGCTCCGGTATGTCAATCAAGGGAGTGTGGAATCGGCTCCGCTTCACGTTGATCGAACCGAGATTACCGGCCCCAACCGCTTCGATTTTGAGCTTGTTGACGGCAGCGGCCCGTTCGATATTCCGGCAACCAACAAACGCAACGGCGTTGTTCAGTTTACACCGTCGTCGGTGGGGAAAAAAACCGCATGGCTGAAAGTCCACAGCAACAGCAACAACATCCCCGATGCTGTTGACAGCGTGATGCTAACCGGCGAAGGAGTACTGGGAAGTGGGAAAGGGGTTGTGGATTTACGCATCCGCTCAGGAGCAATCAACTTCGGCGATATTGTCCTGCGGAAGAAAGGGGGGAAAGTTGGCGCGTCGGCTGATACTTCGCTTGCCAACTTCTACTACAACGCCGGCACCATACCGCTCTACATCAGCTTCTTCGATGAAGGAAAAAGCCAAGACAATTTCGAGATTCCTTCCCCCATTGTTGAAATTGCACCGGGGCAAGGCGATGAGCTGACTCTGGATTTCTACGAAGGGGACACAACTGATGCTGGCTTGGGGCTGCACACCGCTATCATGGTGGTGACAACCGAAGACGTTACCGACCCGAACCTCCCAGTGTTTGTTCAGCGCGACACCATCCCCCTGATTGCCAACGTTGTCCGCGAAGGAACGCCAAGCGGCGTAACTGGTGAGCAACTATCGGCACAAGGGATCAAAATTGTGCCGAACCCCGTGGCGGCAATGATGCGCCTTAGCGTTGCGCCAGCCCCCAACGAGCTTGGCCTGGGCTACAAGATCACCATCACCGATGCTGCCGGAAGCGAACAACACACCGCCAGCGGCGTGTTCGATAACAACGATTCGGTGATTACCATCCCAACCTCCGATTGGCCGGTTGGAACCTACTACATCACCGTGCAAACCAAGCATCAACGCAGGGTTGCAACCGTCACGGTGCTTCGCTAACCAAGCGTTTGTGGCGGTGTGAACACTGCCTAAATTTTTGGGGGATTGCTTGCGATTCTGTCGCCAAGCAATCCCCCAAATTGTTGTTCCTCGCTCGCTCCATTTCACCTGAATACCAGGCCAGCTACTTCACCTCAAACTGATGTGACTTCCCCAGCTTGCCATCCAAGTAAGCATCAATTTTGTACTTGCCGGGCGGCCAACTGGTCGGGAGGCTGAAGGTGACATCCATCTGGTTCTCGATCCCCGACAGCGTTAGCTCCTTGCTGGCAATCACAAAGTTTTTTTCGCCGCCGGCATCCACCGCCACTAAATCGGCTTTCACTTTCATCCCGCCTCCATTGTTCACATGCACAACGGCGTGGAACGGGTTGTCGGTTGGTGAGATTGTTTGCACAACATCGCCTGCCGTCCCTTGCTTGTCCAGCGCCAGCTCAATCTCCTGAATCCCAGGTTCGCCGCAGCCGATCAGCAGCATGGCCACCGCTGCCGCAGCAATCAATGCTTTTGCGTTCATCTGTTTCCCTCCTATTGTTTAACTCTGCCGTGCAACCACCCCGTGTGATCCCGGCAATGCTACCATAAGTTCAGCGGAAAATCCTTGCTTCCTGCGTCCATCTCAACCGCGGTTGGGGTGCGATTCTGCTGGTACAGTGTTCCGTTGGAATCAACAACAAACCATGTGTGGCCGATGTTCGCCAGCCGTTGCGGCGTGCCGATTCCATCGGTGGGTGTCCGTTGCTCCCACTCGGCCCGCATAAACGGTAGGGTGTAGATTCCCCCGGTGCCGATCAGGATATGGAGGTTGCCGTCTGGTGTGATGATGTGGGAAGCGATGCGCCGGTTCTCGGTTGCGATTCCCGTGTTCACGATCTGCCACGACACACCAAAATCAACCGAGCAGAAAATATCGGCACTGGCAAACGAGCCGCTGCTCAGGTTATTCACCCCGATGAACAGGATGTTGGTGTGCGGGTTCAGAAACAACCGTTGGGTGGTGCTGTTGGCCGCGCCGGCGAACGTCCGTTGCCATGCTTCGGTTCCCCCTTCCGACCGCCACACCACTGCCTTCCCAGAATCGCTGGTGGAGGCGGCCACCAAATCCCCGTTGGTGGTGACGCTCAGCAGCGCGCCGTTGGCGGGTGATGCTATCAGCGCCCACGTTTGGCCTTCGTCGGTGGAGTAGCGCAACGTTGTGTCGTTTGCCGAAAGGTAGATTCCCCCTTGCGAGGTGAACGCGATGTGCCGTAGCTCGGCATCCTCCCCCGTTAGCTGAAGCACCGGCGACCAACCGCTGCCATCGTTGACCGAGCGGTAGAGCGTGGCGCGGTGCGGGCTGAACAGAAACAGCGAACCGCTTGGCGATGGATGGACTGTTGCATCAACCATGTCGTCTGGCTCGATGCCGGTGACTGCGGACTCCCACGTTTCCCCCAGATTCAGCGAGCGGTACAGCAACCCCTGATCGTTGGTCTGCAGAAACAGCGTGCCGGATGGAGTTCCAACAAGGTCCACAATTCCAACGGGATTGCCGTTCACAACGGGCGGCTGCACCGGGTTCCACCCCGATTGCGCGGCAACCCGCAGTCCACCAACCGTGAAGAAAACAAGCGTTGTGATGATGCTGAAAAACGTGAGGTTCATGGAGGGTTCCCGAAAAAAGTGATTGGAGAGTTTTACTTTGCGCCACAAACATAACCGTTTGGCTTGCACATTCCTTTCCATCAGTATGCTTTCTTCCAGAACACGTTGTTCAATTGGCCTTGATTTCGGAACTGAATCGGGGCGTGCGGTGGTGGTGGATCTATCCACCGGAAAAATTTTGGGAACAGCGGCCCACCCCTACGCCGATGGCGTGATTGATGAACGGCTTCCCGGAACCAACACACAGCTTGGGAGCGATTGGGCGCTGCAAAACCCCGATGACTATCTGCAGGTGCTGCGCCACGCTATCCCGGAAGCCTTGCGCCAAGCGGGGATAACGCCGGATCAAGTGGTGGGGCTTGGGGTGGATTTCACCGCCTGCACAATCCTTCCCACGCTGGCCGATGGAACGCCCCTCTGCTCGCTTCCCGATTGGCGCAGCAATCCGCACGCTTGGGTCAAGCTCTGGAAACATCACGCCGCCCAACCCGATGCCGACCGCATCACAGCGCTGGCCGCCGAACGCGCCGAACCCTGGCTTGCACGCTACGGCGGGAAAATCTCTAGCGAATGGCTTCACAGCAAAACACTCCAACTCCTCCGCGAATCGCCCGAAGTTTTTGCCGCTGCCGAGCGGATTGTGGAGGCTGGCGATTGGGTGGTGTGGCAGCTAACCGGGCGCGAAGTTCGCAACGCTTGCGCCGCCGGCTACAAAGGCTTGTGGGAGCGGGGAAACGGGTATCCATCGGAAGCATTTCTTACCGCGCTGGACTCGCGGCTGGCCGATTTGAACCGCACCCGGTTGGCCGCTCCGGTGGTTCCACCGGGGGCGTTTGTTGGCACTCTCAGCGATGCCGGGGCCGCGCTTAGTGGGTTGCTTCCGGGAACCGCCGTTGCTGCCGCAACGATTGATGCCCACGCCGCAGTCCCCGGAATCGGGGTGACGCAGCCGGGGCAGATGGCGATGATTCTTGGGACCAGTGCTTGCCAGATGCTCCTTTCCGAAACGGAGTCGCTGGTTGCGGGCATCAGCGGCGTGGTGGCCGATGGCATTCTGCCCGGCTTCTTCGGCTACGAATCGGGGCAAGCCGGCGTTGGCGATCTGTTCGAATGGTTGGTCCAGCAGGCAACGCCGCCGCGCTACTTCAAGCAAGCAGAGCAGCAGGGGAAGAATATCTATCAGGTGCTGGAGCAAGAAGCCGCCGCGCAGAAACCGGGGGAGCATGGACTGATTGCGCTGGATTGGTGGAACGGAAACCGTTCGGTGCTGACCGATGCCACACTAAGCGGGTTGCTCGTTGGCGCAACGCTCTCCACCCGCGCGCCCGACATCTACCGAGCGTTGATTGAGGCCACCGCTTTTGGTGCGCGGGTCATCATTGAAGCCTACCAAGCGCAGGGGGTGGCGGTGCAGGAGCTTGTTGCCTGCGGCGGACTTGCCGAGCGGAACGCGCTGCTGATGCAGACCTACGCCGATGTCACCGGAAAGCCGATTCGGCAGGGGGGAACGGGGTTGGCATCGGCATTGGGCGCGGCGATGTTCGGCGCGGTTGCTGCCGGGGCTGGCAGCGGCGGCTACTCCACAATCGCTGAAGCTGCCAAGCGGATGGTGAATTTCCAGAGCGTCACCTTCCATCCGATCCCCGAACACCAAGCCACGTACAGCCGTCTCTACAGCGAATATCTACGCCTGCACAACTATTTCGGAAAGGGTGAGAACACGGTGATGAAGCGGTTGAGAGAGTGGAAAATGTAGGGGGGAGCACGGAAGTCAGTGGTCAGTAGCGAAGAGGCTATGCTCCATTTCATACTTCATCATTCATACTTCATACTTCCAAAGGTCAGTGGTGAAGAGGCTATGCTTCATTCTTCATTCGACGGTCAGTGGTCATTGGTCCATGGTCATTGGTCATTAGTGAAGAGGGTATTCTTCATTCTCTACTCGGGTGAGATGAGATTGGGAACATCCATCTTCCGCCCTGAAGGGGCAGCATACGCCAGCCCAGGGCAACGCCCTGGGAACGCAATCCCCCAACAATATCAACGCCCTGAAGGGGCAATTCAACACGCCGTTGTAGCTCATGTTCATCACATGGTGGTGGTGGTGATATTGTTGTGCCGCCCTTTCAGGGCTTGGAGTTGGTGTGCTCGGCAACCCAGGGCGTTGCCCTGGGCTATGGTAGTGTGCCCCGTTGGGGCGTGGAGAGTGATGGTGTTGCCGTCGCCATCGCTGCTCCGATTCTACCGGGGGCAATCGCATCCAACTCAATAGCCTATCTCGCAATCTCAACGCACCCAAGTATCCATTCACCATTCACTATTTCAACCTGCGGGCGTATTTTTCGAAGAAAAGCCGCTACCGCACTTCTTCCTTTCATCCTTCAACCTTCATACTTCATACTTCATACTTCATACTTCATACTTCAACCTTCATCCTTCAACCTTCATACTTCAACCTTCAACCTTCATACTTCATACTTCAACCTTCATCCTTCAACCTTCAACCTTCATACTTCATACTTCATACTTTCTTCTTGCCATGCCCAACCCAGCCGAAACCCTCGCCACCCTCCGCGCCGCCGCCGAATCGGCCACGGCCCCCGGCCAATGCGCCGAAGCACTGAACCAGCTTGCTGAAGAGCTGGAAAAACAGGGCCAGTACGCCGAAAGTCTTGCCGCAGCCACCGAAGCCCAAACCCTTGCCAAGCAAGCTGGTGAAGTTGCTGCCGAAGCCGAAGCCTTGCGATTGCAAGGAGCGGCACATTGGCGGCGAGGGAGTTACCGTGAAGCATTGGAGCGATTTGAGCAATCGCTAACATTGTACGAATCCATTGGCGAGCGTTCCGGCGTTGCCGCTGTTACTGGCAACATCGGGATTGTGTACTATCGCCTCTCGGACTACCCACGGGCATTGGAGTATTACACCCGTGCGCTTGAATTGCATGAAGAGCTTGGGAATCGTTTGGGTGTTGCTGCTGTTACTGGCAACATCGGGATTGTGTACTATCGCCTCTCGGACTACCCACGGGCATTGGAGTATTACACCCGTGCGCTTGAATTGCATGAAGAGCTTGGGAATCGTTCCGGCGTTGCCAAGGTTACTGGCAACATCGGGAATGTGTACGGGGGCCTCTCGGACTACCCTCGCGCGCTGGAGTATTACACCCGTGCACTTGCTTTGCATGAAGAGCTTGGGGAACGTTCCGGCATTGCCACTGTTACTGGCAACATCGGGTTTGTGTACTTGAATCTCTCGGACTACCCACGAGCATTGGAGTATTTCACCCGTGCGATTGAATTGCATGAAGAGCTTGGAGAACGTTCCGGTGTTGCCACTGGTACTGGCAACATCGGGAATGTGTGCAATGACCTCTCGGACTACCTGCGAGCGTTGGAGTATTACACCCGTGCGGTTGCCTTGCATGAAGAGCTTGGGGATCGTTCCGGCGTTGCCCGTGTTACTGGCAACATCGGGATTGTGTACTTAAATCTCTCGGACTACCTGCGAGCGTTGGAGTATTTCACCCGTGCGATTGAATTGCATGAAGAGCTTGGGGATCGTTCCGGCGTTACCCGTGTTACTGGCAACATCGGGGTTGTGTACTTGAATCTCTCGGACTACCTGCGAGCGTTGGAGTATTACACCCGCGCGGTTGCTTTGTATGAAGAGCTTGGGGAGCGTTCCGGCGTTGCCCATGGTACTGCCAGCATCGGCGCACTTTATGCCACCAAAGACTTTGCCGAGTACAACCCAACCAAAGCCGAAGAACTCCTTCGCCAAGCAATCACCCTCAACCAAGAGCTTGGCACACAACAGCAGCTGTACCAAGCCCACGAATCCTTAGCCGACCTCTACGCCCAAGAAAATCGTTGGGAAGAAGCACTCCAGCACTACAAGAAATTCCACGAGATCTATCAGGAAGTCCAAAGTGAGGAAGCACGGAAGAAAGCACTGCAAGTAGAGCAGCAGCGGCAGATTGCTGAGATGGAGAAACGCACAGCTGCCGAACGTGCCGATGCCGAAGCTACCAAGCGGGTGCTCCACAACATCCTCCCCCCAACCATCGCCCAGCGTGTTGTGAAAGGGGAAGAACACATTGCGGAATCCTTCGAGTCGGTCACTGTGCTGTTCGCTGATATTGTTGGGTTCACGGTGCTGTCGCAGCATATCTCGGCGCAGGAGTTGGTCGCAAGTCTAGACCTGCTGTTCAGCCGGTTCGATGAGTTGGCTGGGCGGCATGGATTGGAGAAGATCAAGACGATTGGCGATGCGTACATGGCGGTATCGGGATTGCCGGAGCGTCGTGAGGATCACGCCGAATCAGCGGCACGAATGGCGATGGAAATGGTTGATGTGGTGGAGAGTTTTGGAGCGTTCGGCAGCGGCGGCGCGCGCCTGCAAGTACGGATTGGTCTGCACACCGGGGAAGTGGTAGCAGGGATCATCGGGAAGAAGAAATTCGCGTATGATTTATGGGGCGATGCAGTGAACACCGCAGCCCGAATGGAGAGCCACGGGGAGGCGGGGAAGATTCACGTGAGTGAGGAGTTTCGCAACGCAGTTGGCGAAGCATTCAGCGTTGTGGAGCGTGGAGAAATGGAGGTAAAGGGGAAGGGGGTGATGCAGACCTATTTTTTAGAAGGGAGCCGATAGCGCAGTTCTTCATTTCACTCTTCACTTTTCACTCTTCACTCTTCACTCTTCACCTCAGCATTCCGCAAGTCAGCAATCGTTCCCGATCCGCTCAGGAACATCATGCAGCGCAGATGGTGTTGCCAGCGGAGCAGCATCGCCTCCAACTCCTGTTGTCCCTGCTCACGAAGTGTTTTCAGCATGGGGCGGGCGGCCCCGCACAAGTGCGCGCCAAGCGCAATGGCGATTGCAACATCGCGCGGCGCAGCAATTCCACCGCTGGCGATCAGCGTTGCCCCGGCAGCATCACACAGTGGGCGCGCGGCGCGTAGGGCATCGGCAGTGGGGATTCCCCAATCCCAGAAATCGGCGTAGTGGTTGGCATCGCTGCGGCGCATCAGTTCCACCCCGGCCCAGCTTGTTCCGCCGGCACCAGCAACGTCAATAATCCGCACACCAACGTCCAGCAGCCGCCGCACCGTATCGGCCGAAAGCCCCGCACCAACCTCCTTCACGATGATCGGAAGATCAAGCTGGTGCACCAGCCGCTCAATCCCGGCAAGCACGCCCCGGTAGTTGGGGTTCCCTTCCGGCTGCATCAGTTCTTGCAGCGGGTTCAGGTGGATTGCAAAGCCATCGGCATCAATATGCTGGGCAAGCCGTTGCACGGTTTCAAGTGCGCGCGGGTTGGCTACCTCGGCCCCCCCCAAGTTCCCGAACAGCGGAATTGTTGGGCCGCCGCGCCGCGCCGCGCGGAAGCTCTCAAGCTGCGAATCATCCTCGATTGCTTGGCGTTGCGAACCAACGCCCATCGGCAGCCGAAGCGTTTGGCAGACCTCGGCCAGTTGTTGGTTGATGCTTACCGCGTCGTCGTAGCCGCCGGTCATCGAGCTGATAAGCAGCGGCATTCCGCAATGCTTCCCCAGGAACTCCACGGCGGTATCAACATCGCGGAAGTCAAGTTCTGGCAGCGCGTTGTGGGTTAGTTCGTATCGCTCCAACCCGGTGGTTTTTCCGTGGAAGGCAACGTCTTCCCCCACGCACAGTTCAACATGGTCGCGTTTCCGGCTGCTGGTTTGGGACATGGTGGGAATTGAGAGTTGAGGGTTGATAAAAAAGCTTCTACTCTTTGCTACTGACTACTATCAGCCCCCATAACCACAAGGGTAGCAGCCACGGTTTGGACAAAGGTACAGGCAGATGCCCATCTATCCAAAATCGTTAGGCTGCCACCCTGATGCCTGAATGACTACGGCAGAAAGAGAAGGGAGGAAGAAACCCCGTGCTGCTGATGCTGCTTTGTGGCAAGACTGCTCTGCTTGCCACTGTACCTTTTTATCAGCCCGCTCCTGTAATCGGTGCACGGGTGTTTCCCCCTCCCCTAAATTCCTTCCCACCGCATTGTGGCTATCGCTCAATGGCTGGCGTGACGGCTGTTCGCCCTGGGCCATTGATTGCTTTCACCGCTTCTTTCAGTGCCTCCAATTCCTGCCGAAGCGTTGCGTTCTCTTGCTCCAGTTTCTTCAGCCGGTCGTTGGTGGTTGCGGTGCGGTGCTCAAGCCCCTGAATGGCCAGATATGCAACGCCATGAAGGTCAATCACGCTTAGGGTGGTGTCGGTGCCGATGCGGGAAACTCCATCATCGCCGAAGGCTGAGTAGAAGTCTTGGGCCATCACGCCGTAGTGGCGTTGCTTGTCGCCGATGTAGTTCCAGGAACTGAGTTCCAGGTCGTGGAATTTCTCCAGCAACGGCTCGGCTTTCAGCAGGGTGATGTTCTCCTTGCGGCGCTTGTCGGAGGTCAGCAGGGTGTTGTCAACCCAGGAGAGGGTGATGTCGGAGACGATGCCGGAAGTGCTAACGCCGGTGACAGCCAGAACGTGATGGTTGGCCGGAAGCGCGGTTGGTGCCGATGCCGGAAGCAGATACTCGTAGTTCTCGATCTGCGTTTGCGCCTCGAAGGTGCTGTAATGTTGCGAAGCCGACAGTACTGGTGGAAACCCGCCAGTGACGGAGTTCGGTTCGTAGAAGAAGAGCCGCCCCGCTTGCCCACGGTTGTTGGCCAGCCACAGATCCACATTGCCGAACGCCGCAACGTTGCTGTTGCTGATGCCCATCGGCAGCAGGTCGTTTGGGTTGGCAAGGAAGGCAAACACGTTATTGCCGCCAATGCTTAACCGCTGTCCCCCGGCAATCGTGGTGTACAGTCCGGTGGTGTAGTTGGCGCGTCCGCCAAGGATGATAGAGTAATCGCCCAACTGTATCTGGTTGGAGTCCCCGCCGCTGATGACGCTGTACGCTCCGTTGCTTCGGTTGGCATGGCCGCCGCTGACCACCCCGAACTGTCCCAACGGAGCAATGTCGTTCCACTGCCCGCCGGCTATGGTTGTGTGGTCGCCGCTTGCAAGGTTGTTTGCGCCGCCGCCAATCACTGAAAACCGTCCCCCGGCTGCACTTGGTCCGCCGCCACCAATAAACGAAGCGTACCCGCCAGCAAAGTTGGAGAAGCCGCCAGCAACGGTGCTGAAGTTGCCAGTGGTAAGGCTGATATATCCGCCGCCGATGGTGGAATGCCGGCCAGCGGCTACGTTGTTTGCGCCGCCGCCGATCACCGCGTTCTCGCTGGTGTCCAGGGTTTGGTTGGTTGCGCCGCCGCCGATTACCGACTGCGGCCCGCCTGCGCGGTTCCCCAATCCGGCACCAATAAACGCACGCTCGCCGGTTGGGCCAATGCGGTTGGTGAATCCAGCAACAATCCCAGCTTGGTTAGCGGAATCCCGATTCTGGAAACCGCCAGCAACAACGCTAAGGCTGCCAACGGCAACGTTCTGGTAGCCGCCCCCAATTGCCGATGCCCCGCCGATAGCTTTGTTCCCTTCGCCGCCAGCAATGGTTGCCGCTTGCCCAGTGGCTGTGTCGCTAAGTCCGCCGCCGATGGTGGCGTATTGGTTGCTGATGTAGTTGAACCGACCGCCGCCAATCACCGAGTACTGGTTCAGCACTTGGTTGGAATCGCCGCCGCCAATGTGCGATGATTGCCCCGAAGAGATGTTGTTTGCATACCCCCCCGCAATGCTGCCGAACATGGAGTTTACGCTGTTCCACAACCCGCCCGAGACGGTGGCGTGGCGCGCGCGGGCAGCATTGTTTTGGCCGCCCGAAACGGTGGATGCGCTATCCAACGCACCATTTGCATTGCCGCCACCAACAGTGGAATATGCTGCGCCGGCCTGGCTTCCAGCGCCACCCGCCACCGTGCTTTGCTGCCCGTTTGCTCCGTTCGATAATCCCCCTCCAACCACTGCATGGATGCCGCTGGCAATGTTCGACTCGCCGCCACTAATCACTGCATATTGGGCGCTTGCTACCCCGTTCGCGCCGCCGGAAATTGTTGTGCCTAACGCGGTTGCTTGGTTGTTGCTTCCGCCACCAACAACTCCATATTGCTGCGTGGCTTGGTTGCTGAATCCACCGGAAATTGTTGCGGAGTTTCCGGTTGCTTGGTTGCCAAAGCCGCCCGCCACGGTTGTGTTATTGCTGGTTGAGCGATTCGCCATTCCCCCGCCAATGGAGGATGCTTGCCCAGTTGCCACGTTCCGCTCGCCGCCGCTGACCGTGGCGGTGGGACCCGATGCAGTATCGCGCAAGCCACCGGAAACCACCGAGTATGCCCCCGACGCAACGTTGAACTGCCCCGCGCCAACAAAACTCAAGGTGTTGGATGCACGATTTCCGGCACCGCCAACAATGGCCGATGAATCGCCCGCAATGGTGTTGGCCACGCCGCCGCCAATAACGCTGTGCCGATTGCTGATGGCGTTGCGAACCCCACCGCCAATAACGCTGTTGAACGATGATGAACCAATGGAGTTGGTGTCGCCGCCGCCGATGAATGAGTTCACCGAAATGGCTTGATTCCCCCGCCCGCCAACAATGCTAGAGTGTTCGGTGTTGATGGCGTTGCCGATGCCCGCCCCGATAAGGTTGTAGTTGCCAGTAACCTGGTTAAGATTCCCGCCGATGATGTTGCTGGTGGTCCCGGAAACGATTCGGTTGTTGGCTCCGGCACCGATAAAGTGGTAGTCGCCGTTGGTGGTGTTCCCCGTGCCGGCAGCAACCGCACTGAACCGCCCGATAACCGTGTCGTTCTCGCCGCCGGTGATGCTGTTGCTGGACCCGTTGATCCAGTGATTCCGTCCGCCGACGATTGCGTTTGCGCCGTTGTTCCCCCCAACCGTGCTTTGCTCATGGTTGTTCAGCCCCCCCAGCACACCGGAATAAATGCTCTGTGCTCGGTTTTGGTTTCCCCCCACAACCGAAGAAAATTGCGCTGATGTTTGATTGGCCCGCCCGCCGCCGATAAACGATTCGGCAGCGGTTGCAACGTTCGATGTTCCGCCAGCGATCGCGGCCCCCAGTGAGGTAGCGGAAATGGAGTTGCTGTTGCCGCCCCCCACAAAACTGGTGTAGCCAGCGGCGGTGTTGCTGAAGCCCCCCACCACTGCGGCCGATGTCCCCGATGCAGTGTTCCCGGCTGGGCTGAACACTCCATTATCGCCCCCGCCAGCAACCACTGCCCCCGGCCCCGATGCCACGTTGCGGTCGCCGCCGCCAACAAACGTGAATCGTTCGGTGGTTTGATTCAAACGCCCCCCGGCAATAACTGAGGTTTGGCCATTTGCTTGGTTCAGTTGGCCGCCACCAACAGTCCCGTTTAGCCCCCCCACTCGGTTCTCGCCACCGCCGCCAATTACCGAGCCGTCGGCACTAACCGTGTTGCTGTTGCCGCCGCCGATCACGCTGTTGCCGTTGTTAATCAGGTTGTTCTGGCCGCCACCAATCACACTGAAATCAGCCGTGGCGATGACCTTGTTCAGCCGCCCGCCGCCAATCATGCTGTTGGGGCCCAACACGGTGTCGCGGTCGCCGCCAAGGATGCTGCTTTGGTTCCCATCCACCCGATTGTTGATCCCACCCACAATGCTGCTGCTGGTTCCGGTGGCAACGTTGTTGTTGCCGCTGCCAATAAATGATGCTCCCCCGGCTGCTGTGTTATCCTCACCGCCAGCAACGGTGGCCCCTTGTGCGATTGCATCATTCGAGCTTCCCCCGCCGACCGTGGCGTTCAGTTGGGTTGCGGTGTTGCTTACTCCGCCGGGGATTGTTGTGTTGGTGCTGGTGGCTTGGTTGCTTGCGCCGCCCCCAATTGCCGAGCTGTTCCCGCTGGCAAGGTTCCCCGACCCGCCAGCAACCACAGCGTTGTTGTTGGTTGCACGGTTTTGCGATCCGCCACCAATCGTTGTGCTGGCATCGCTGGCTTGGTTTTGCCGACCGCCGCCAACGGTGTTGTTCGGTCCCGATGCCACGTTCAGATAGCCGCCGGCAACCGTGGCGTTCTCCCCCGATGCTGTGTTGTTCAACCCGCCGCCAACGCTGGCATAGCGTGCGTCGGCAGTGGTCCCGGCTGCGTCGCCAGCGCGGTTTGCTTCGCCGCCGTTGATGGTGCCAAAATTATCGGTGACGGTGTTGGCCGATCCGTTGCTTCCGCCGCCGTTGATTGTGGCCCCAACGGCCCCCGCCGTCACACTGTTCCCGTTGAACCCGCCGATGATGTTCGCGCTGGTGTTGTTCGGTTCGTACCGCATCACCCGCCGCCGACCCTGCGCTGGCGATCCAAGTTCATCCACGTGAAGCTCCAGCGCGTTGGTCGCGCCACGTGTGGTCATCCACAAAGCGTTGTCGCTGGTGACTTGGTTCTGCGCCGCGTTGCGTCCATCCATCCAGAGCGAGCCGCCCGATTTGTAGATGCCGCTGGCATACACATCGCCAGCAATCCGAAGGTCCCAAACGGCATCGGCGCTGGTGTTGCCAACAACCGCATCGGGCGTTCCGGTGATGTTCACAACGTTGTCGGTGGTGCTTTGGCCAATCCTCATGCGGGGGGTGTTGGCGGTGCGGAACACCAAGTCGGAAGGGTCGGTGGTCCCCACAAAATTGTTGGCGGGATTGGTCCCCGTGTTGCCGCTCAATGCCCAGAATGGCGAGGCCGCTGGCGTAGTCCAGATCGGCGCGCCGCTGGCGTTTTGCACCAGCACCGAACCCTGTGAGTTGGTGGAAAGAAGCTCCGCCGGATTATTGCTTGCATCGCCAACCCAGATAGCGTTCTGCGTCAGCGTTGCGTTGCCAATCAGGTCGTTCACGTTGATGGTTTGCACGTTCCCGGAAGCATCAGTAATCACCACTTCCGTCCCGCTGGTGACGTTCGGCACGTTGGGGATCGAGACGGTGGTTCCGTTCAGCGTGGTGTTGCCGTCAACGTTCAGGTTTCCGTTGATGTCGGTGTTGCCGTTGGTTGGATTGCTGGTGAGGTTGGTGTTCTCCACCCACATCCCCGCAACGCTATCCCAGGCAAGCGTGGAGAAGTTTCGCGTGCCAACCGGCAAGAACGGAACAACCTGCCACGTTGGTGGCGTGCTTGGCCCTGAGGAGACCAGTGCCATTCCTGCGGTTCCGGCAGTTCCCCCCGGCAGAAACGGGCCAGTGATGGAAAAACCACCGCCGTTGGATGGGCTAAGAAACCTTCCCCGCTCCACGCCGCCGGTTGCAAACACTACGTCGCGGTTGTCGCGGGTCCCCATGAAGTTCTGCCCCGTTCCGGTTCCCGGGTTGGTGTTGGCATTGCCACGCAGAAACCACGCAGGGACGGCGGCTTCCGGTTCAAGCCAAATCGGTGGATTGTTCGGCCCTTGCGAAACGAACAAATCCCCCGGATCGCCGGGGTCGCCATTGGGGCTAACCGGGCCGTTGATAACAAGGCTTCCGCTGGTGTCAACCATCTGGCAGGGGACCCAGCGTGGGCGTTCCTTTGTGCCGATGTTGATCTCGCAGCGGTCGGTTTGGCTGTTGTAAATCATCAGCCCTTTTGCCGGGCGATTGCCAGCAATTTGGTCACGCTGTGCGGTGTTCATTCGCGGAAGCAGGAAGCCGCTGGCAGTGGAGAAAGCGTCAAGAATTGCCGAAGAATCGGGACGAAGCGTCCCCACCCCCATGTGGCCGTGGATATCCACCATTGGCGCAGGGGCGGGGTTGGGATAGAGTTGAGCAAGCAGTGGATGGCCGGAAGCCATCAGAAGAAAAAGCAGGAAAACGGTTGGGGCAAAACAAACCCCGCGCGGCGAAATACGCCACGTTGTTGAGCAGTTCATAAGCAGCAATGCGGAAAGTAGCTGTGTGCGGGAAGTAGATGCGGTTGCCGTAGCGTGCGGGAAATGCTACCGTTGCAATGCCACCTTTGTGTCCGGACAAGATGGCACAACAACAGCGGGTAATTGATTCCTCTATGCAGTCACCCATTCCGGGGCCACGGAACCACGATACACCGTTGAAGCTGAGTTGTTGTTGAGATGGGAATCGCCCCCGATCTGAGGATGCAGATGTGCGGATGGTGTCCCTGTACCTTAGCGGCAAAAGTAGAATGGGCGTAGCATCAGTTGGCTGAACGAGGTAGCATCAGTTGCAAGTGAGATAAGCATCGTTCCAAGAAAAGAGGGACAGGTGCCGAATTCTCATCTTGCATTGACTTGGTTGCTGCCGTAGGTTGTGGTGGTTATCGGATAGGGGAAGGGAACGCAGCCAATCTGCTGCGTTGTTATCTCCATCACAATCAACTCAGGACATCACCATGAACTATCCAAAACGTGTTATCAAAAAAGGGGAGAAGGAGGGGAAGATCGTCCGAGCAATCCAGAAGGAGCTGAACGCGCGCGGCTGCGGGCCAATTACCGTTGACGGCGATTTTGGGCCGAAGACATTGGCCGCAGTGAAGCTGTTCCAAACCCGGTTCAGCGACCAAAACGGAAACCCGTTAGTGGCCGATGGCCAGGTTGGCGCGGTGACGTGGGCCGCGTTGTTCGGCCAAGAAAAAGTGCCCACGGTGGATGCTACCAAATCATCGCTTGCGGCAGCTGCGGTTGGCGTTGCGCAAAGCCAAATCGGGGTTCTGGAAAGCCCGCTTGGATCCAACGCCGGCCCGCAGGTGAACGCCTATTTAGAAAGCGTTGGGCTGGGACCGGGGTACTTCTGGTGCATGGCGTTTGTTTACTGGTGCTACCAGCAAGCCGCCCAAAAACTGAACAAGAACAACCCGCTGGTGCGAACCGCCGGGGTAATGGCACACTGGAACGCCGCCCGCAAAGCCGAGACCCGCTGCCTCACCACAAAGGAAGCCGCCGACAATCCTGGGCTGGTGAAGCCCGGGATGATCTTCATCATCAGCCACGGCGGCGGGCTGGGGCACACGGGGTTGGTGGAACGGGTGGAAGGGGGAATGCTGGTGACGATTGAGGGGAACACCAACGATGGTGGATCGCGCAACGGCATCGGCGTGTTCCGCCGCACCGGACGCAGCATCAAGTCCATCAACAAGGGGTTTATTGAGTATCGGTAGCTGGCGGCGGGAATCAGGGATCAGTCAGCCGCCCCCGCACGGACATCCCTGATTCAGAACGAGTAGCGGGTGTTGAAATAGTGATATTTCAACACCCGCTTTTCTGTTTCTCAGCAAGTTTTTTTATCCGGCGGCTTGTTGCTTCCCCTTCACCAGCCGATAGATCCACAACAGCAGCATTGCCCCCAACACCGAGGCGATAAATCCTGCGGAATCACCTTCGTGGTACAGCCCCAGCAACTTTCCCAAAAAGGTTGCGGCAATGGAGCCAGCAATTCCCAGCAGGATTGTGACAACAATGCCGCCGGGATCCTTCCCTGGCATTATCAGTTTTGCGATGGCACCAGCAATCAAGCCGATGATGATGGTCCAAAGAATCCACATGGTTTACCTCCAAGATGGTTTGTGTGATATGTTGCCGGGCTACGTTGCGTGCTTCCGACGGAAGAGCAAGCGGCCAGCAGCGCGGATGAGAAATGCGACAAGAACGACCACCACAACCAGCGTGGCCACAGGAAGGATCAGCGCCATTGCTGAGATGGCGGCGGCCCCGGCAAGCTCGGCAGTGGCAAGGAATGGGTTCCCGGCCCCGGCGGTTAGTGCCGATGATTTTGCCCGCAACGCCACGGTAGCGCCCTGCACCACGGTTGCTGCCCCGCCCCCGGCCACCACTGCCAATCCCCACCGGATAAATTCAGGTAGGTCAACCATCACCCCAGCCGAGGCCAGAATCCCGGCAATCATTGCCGCCGGGGTGGCGATGGTGTCCAGCAGGTTGTCGAACCAGGGGATGTAGTAGGCCAGCACTTCGGCAGCGGTTGCTGTGGCCAGCGCAATCAAGGCTGGTGTTGTTCCCACCCACGCAAACCCGTTCCCCAACGGTAGCCCCCCGGTTGCTGCGGCAATGCTGATGGCCAGCAATGGCAAGAACACCCGGAAGCCACACGCCGCGCTAAGCCCCAAGCCAAGCGCAATGCTGGTGAAGGTTTCTGGCATAGATGGGAATTGATGGATTGGAAAGAGAGAGAGAGAGAGGGCTACAGCAATCGCACAAACGTCACGTTGCAGCAGCGGAAGCGGAGTAGATTATTTGCTGGGAATTTTCAGTTGCTGCCCCACCCGGATAATATCTGGGTTGGAAAGCTGGTCACTGTTAGCATTGAAGATTTCCATGTAGCGGTTGGGGTCGCCGTAGTGGGCTTTGGAGAGTTTGGAGAGGGTGTCGCCCGGCTGCACCACGTACACGCCATACAGGTCGCCGTTGGCAACGGTGATGTCGGCTTCCACCTCGTTCTCCCAGTTATCGTAGCTCTTGATCTTATCCCACAAACGATCCTTGTCGTACTGGTATGCGGCGGTTCCGGTGATGTGCAGCTTCCCCCCTTCCTCTTTCCAGTCGCCCCCTTGCACGTTCAGTTCAATCCCTAAATCAAGGAGCGATTGATACTTGTCCTTTAACATGGTTATGGCCCTTCTGAAATGGATGTCTGGCACGTTGCTGCCCGGCTGTGGCCAAGCGTTGTACTCAGCAACGTAGCGTGCGGGGAACTTAGTTCCCTTCGCCCAGAAAACAAAAGCGATGAAGAGGAAAAGTGAGATGGAGGGTGAAAAAAAAGGATGAAGGATGAAGGATGAAGGATGAAGGATGAAGGATGAAGGATGAAGGATGAAGGATGAAGGATGAAGGATGAA
>JADZEY010000051.1 GCA_020850315.1 Armatimonadota bacterium
ACCGAAGGAAAGAAGGGGGAAGAATGCAGAGAACCGACTGCTGGTTGCAGCAAAACGGGCAAGCAAATAATAAAAACGGCGATTCTTTTTACAGAATCGCCGTTTTTTTGTAGCGGGGGCCGGACTTGAACCGACAACCTTCGGGTTATGAGCCCGACGAGCTACCAATTGCTCCACCCCGCGATGTTGAATGCCTTCCGGTGGGCGCGTTGCCCGCTGAAAGGACTGCAAACATACGCCCAGCAGTAGGCCACCGCAAGCTATTTGATAGTTTTTCACATCACACCAGCTTGGCGCAGCGATTACTCCACTACCATCTCAGCAAGCGCGTTGCTCTGATCCAGCCCCAACAACAACAACAGCCCTCGCTCCAGCAGCACCGTCCGGTACGGGCGCATCAGCGCAATCTCCATCGAGTCAATCTCCCCCGATGTCCGTAGCGAATCGGTGCGGCGGTAGAAATCGCGAACCTCTCCATCGGGAATCTGGATTTTTGCCGTTGTGGTATCGCCCAACGTGGAGCGGAGCAAGACCCGCACCGCAGAATCTACATCGCTGGAGGTGATGGCTGCGGCGGCAACTGCGCGCTCCTTCATCCAAGTAAACTCGGCCCAAGAACGGTTCTGCTGGTTCAGCACCGAAACCAAGCTGCGACGCACCGATAAGGGGATCAGCGGCAGTTGCCGCACTAACTCCATCCCCCCGCTGACCCCTTTGACAATCCCCGCATCCCCATTTGCCAATGCTGTCAGCTTGCCAGTGAACTGCTTCAGGATCGCGTTGGCGGAATCGGTGGCAACAAGCAGTGTGGCAACCTGCGGTTCGGTTAATCGGGCCGAACCGGAAGGGGCAGGGGCTTTGCTTTGCACCATCGCACGGATCGAATCCTGATGCTGGTACAGGGCCAAATCGTCGGGGATCTCGGCAAGGCTGTTGGCAAAACGATAGCCCAGATATCCAACAACCCCAGCGATGAGAATCGCAAGCATCAACCCAATGCTGCAACCTCGGTTCATCCCTCCTTTACCTCCTCGGTTTCCTCGAAGGCAAACAGTGCTTCGGCAAACTCATCAACGTTGAACGGCTGAAGATCATCAATCCGCTCTCCAACGCCGATGTACCGGACTGGCATACTCAGTTCGTTGGCAATGGCAATCACTACCCCGCCTTTTGCGGTTCCGTCCAACTTGGTCAGCACCAGTCCGGTCACCTCCACCGCACGGGTGAACTCCTTTGCTTGCTGGATAGCGTTTTGGCCAGTGGTTGCATCCAACACAAGGAAGACTTCATCGGGGGCGTGTTCGCGGATTTTTTTCATCACACGCGACATCTTCTGAAGCTCCTGCATCAGATTGCTTTTGGTGTGAAGCCGCCCAGCGGTGTCAATAATCACCACGTCGGCCCCGCGCGAGACGGCTGCCTGCAATGTGTCGAACGCAACGGCGGCGGGGTCCGCCCCCTGGCCTTGGCCGATGATCTCCACACCGGCGCGTTCGGCCCAAACTTCCAGCTGCTCGTTGGCCGCAGCGCGGAAGGTGTCGGCTGCACCGATCAGCACTTTCAGCCCGGCGTTGCGGTAGTTGTAGGCCAGCTTGCCAATCGTTGTGGTTTTGCCAACGCCGTTCACCCCCACCACCATGATGACGTGTGGCCGCTTTTCCTCGGGGATGTTGAACAAACGGTCGTTGTCTGCCGATGGCGAGCGTTTCAGCAGCGCGCTGATCTCTTCGCGTAGCAGCCGGCTAAGGTCGCTTGCTTCTTTGAAGCCTTCGGCTTTCACGCGGTCGCGCAGCCGGTCGCTGATTTGGATGGTGGTGTCGGCCCCCACGTCGGCCATGATGAGCGATTCTTCAAGCTCATCTAACAGCGCGTCGTCAATCTTCCGCCCTTGCCGCGCCGCAACGCCGATTTTTTCGGCCAGCCCTTCGCGTGTTTTGGCAAGTCCCTCTTTCAGCCGGTCGTACCGAAGGTTATCAACGGTTTCGCGGATTGAGGTCTTGGTCTCCTCAATCGCTTCTTTGACCTTGTTTTTCAGTTTGTCGAACAAGCCCATGGCATACCTTATTGAGTAAAGAATTTATTTGGGGGCAGTGGTTGGTTGTCAGTGGTCAGTAGTCAGTTGCAAGGGGAAGTCATTGGTCATTGGTCATTAGTGAAGCAGCCTACCCTCCATCCTTCATCCTTCATCCTTCATCCTTCATCCTTCATCCTTCATCCTTCATTCCCCTCACTTCCACTGTTGTACAACGCGGATCAGATAGAGGGTGAAGGAGATGGCCAGCAGCAGCAGCGCAATCCCCCCCATTGTGGTTGTGACGGCGGTTGATGCCCCGGCAACAATCGCCAGCAACGTTCCCGACAGCACCAGCACGGCAATTTTCCCCGGATAGTTGGAAGGCAACACCACCCCGGTGCGCCGCTCGAACAGTATCCCGCCAACAAGGATCAGCAGATCGCGCCCCAACACCACCAGTACAAACCACAACGGCAGCATCCCCTGCATCAGCATGACTACCACCACCACCCCAACATAGACCTTATCGGCCAGCGGGTCCAGAATTTTGCCGAGGTCAGAAATCTCATTCCGTTTGCGTGCCAGCCAGCCATCCAGCACATCGGTAAGTGCCGAAAGGATGAAGAGCGCGATGGTGGCAAGCCGCATCCCCGAAGCAAGCGTGAACCATGTGGGGATCACCAGCAGCATCCGAAGCGCGCTTAGCCCGTTGGAGAGTGTCCAGCGTAAGTTCAGCGGCTGCGGTGATTGGGCGTGTGTGTTCATTGCGGGCAAACTTACAAAACTGATCCCGCGGCGGCCACGCGATGGCTTCCGCCGTTTCCATTTTGTACCGACTGCCACGGCTGGCTTCCGGAAGCGGCTGTGTACTTTTGCCCGCATGAGTTCCTACCCAGAAGTACTGCTTCGGTTTCGCGAACAAGCGGCCCAGCAGCCGGTGCGGATTGCGTTCCCCGATGCCCAGGATGAACGCACCCTCCGCGCCGCACACATCCTTGCCGACCAACAGATTGCCCAACCGGTGCTGGTTGGTGCCGAAGCAATCATCAGCCAACAAGCCGCCAGCTTGGGGATACCACTGGATGGAGTTGCGATTGTGGAACCGGAACATCACCCCAAGTTTTTTGATTTTGCTGAAGCCTTCCACCAAGCGCGCCAGCACAAAGGGATGACGGCGGAAACAGCCCAAACAATGATGCGGCAACCACTCTACGCCGCAGCCATGCTGGTTCGGACTGGCGATTGCGCCGGATGCGTTGCTGGCTCGATCAGCACTACTGGCGACGTTCTGCGTGCGGCAATCCAAGTGATTGGGCTGCGCCCGGGAATCTCGGTGGTCTCCTCCTTCTTTCTGATCGTGTTCCCCGACCGGATCTACGCCTTTGCCGATGGCGCGGTGATGCCCAACCCCACCAGCCCACAACTTGCCGACATTGCGTTGGCAACTGCGGAAAATTACCGGACGCTGATCGGGATTGAACCGCGCGTTGCGTTCCTCAGTTTCAGCACGCGGGGAAGCGCGCAGCATCCGGATGTTGAGAAAGTGCAGCAGGCATTCCAGCTTGCGCGGGCGAAGGCCCCGGCGGGATTAGTGATGGATGGCGAGCTTCAGCTTGATGCGGCAATCGTCCCCGATGTTGCTTCCCGCAAGGCTCCAGATTCTCCGGTTGCTGGCCAGGCCAACGTCGTGATTTTCCCGAACCTTGACGCGGGGAACATCGCCTACAAAATGGCGCAGCGGATGGCCGGCGCGCTGGCAATCGGCCCGGTTGTGCAGGGGCTTTCCAAACCGATGTTTGATTTGTCGCGGGGCTGCACGGTGGATGACATTGTTGACGTTGCGGCAATCTGTGCTATCACAGCGCGGGGATAAGCCGTTGTGGGGGAAGAAAACGGTTGATTCTTCAACAACACTCTTCCACTATTCACCACAAAACGCCATGAGCCAGCAGATGAAAAGTATCCTTGTTGCAATCGCGATGATCGTTAGCACCGCAACGCTGCGGGCCCAACCACAGATTGGGGATTTTGGCTTTGGCCTGATGCTTGGCGAACCAACAGGCGTTACCCTGAAAGGGGCGTTAAGCGGCAACAACGCTTGGGATGCGACAGTCGGCACGTCATGGCTTGGCAATCTAACGCTGCAAGCTGGCTACCTTTGGAATGCGAACGTTTTTAACTCCAACAAAGCGGGATTGTACTTCGGGCTTGGCGGGGTGCTGGGGATCGGTCGCGGAAACGGCATTTACATAAAAGACGGCAAAGAAAGCGATAACGAAGACGCGACAGGGATTGGCCTGCGTGGGGTTATGGGGTTCAACACCATCCCCTTCCGCCCCCCTGTCGAATTTTTCATCGAGCTTGATCCAATCGTTGTGCTTGCGCCCTCGGCTGATTTTCGTTTTATGGCCTCCGTTGGGGCGCGGTATTATCTGTGAAGGAAGTCAGTGGTCAGTGGTCAGTGGTCAGTGGTCAGTAGTCAGTGGTCAGTGGTCAGTAGTCAGTAGTCAGTGGTCAGTGGCGAAGAGGCGATTCTCCATTCCCCATTCGACTTTCTCCCCCTCGCCCGCCCAGCAGATGCTTGTATCTGTGTGGCGAATCGGGAGAGGGGGCCGGGGGGTGAGGGCCAATTCAGAAGAAGCCCCGTACTCGACATTCTCCATTCAACATTCCCATGCCTTCTCCAACTATCTCCGGATTTTCGTTTGTGCGCAACGCACGGAAGTTCGATTTCCCATTGGCAGAATCGCTTCGGTCGTTGCTGCCGCTGTGCGATGAACTTGTTGTTGCAGTTGGCGCAGGGGAGGACGACACGATGGAGATGATCCGAGAGATTGGCGACGACCGCATCCGCATTGTGGAAACCGTGTGGGACGACACGCTGCGGGAAGGGGGGCGCGTGCTGGCGCAGCAAACCAATATCGCCCTATCTGAGTGCCGTGGCGATTGGTGCATCTATCTGCAGGCCGATGAGGTGATCCATGAGGACGACCACCAGATGCTGCGCCAAGCAATCCACCAAGCACACGGCGACCCGCAGGTGGAGGCGTTGCTGATGCGGTACATCCATTTTTACGGAGCCTACGATTACGTTGGCGCGGGCCGGCAGTGGTATCGCCGCGAAATCCGTGCGGTGCGGAACACTGGCTCTGTCACCTCGTGGGGCGATGCCCAGGGCTTCCGCAAACTGCTCCCGTCCGGCCAGGACGCGCTGTTGCAAGCACGGCAAACGGAGGTGCGAATTTTTCATTACGGATGGGTTCGCCCGCCACAGGTGCAGGCAAGCAAACAGCGGAACAACAGCCGGATGTGGCACAGCGACCAGTGGGTGGAACAGAACGTGACGCAAGCCGACAACTTCGATTACGACGGCGCGTTCCAGCTGCGCCCCTTCGCCGGAACGCATCCGATATTCATGCAGGAGCGGATTGCCAAGCATCGCCAACTGGGCTGGGCGTTCGACCCCACACGCACCCGCCGCCCCCCCCTGCGGGTCTGGATCACCGATTGGATTGAACGGCACACCGGTTGGCGAATCGGCGAGTACCGAAATTTTGTGGAGGTGTAGAAAGTGAAAGGAACCGTCACCGTAAGCGCGGCAGTGATTGAGCAAGGGAAGGTGCTGCTGGTGCAAGAAGGGAAAGAATGGTGCAAGGGGCAATGGAGTTTGCCCGGGGGAAGATTGGAGGAAAACGAAAGCCTTGCCGATGCTGTGGTGCGGGAGATGCAGGAAGAGACCGGACTGCTGATCCGCCCCACCGGAATGACCCGCGTGCTGCGCTACACCAGCCAGCGTGGGTTTCACGTTATCCGTTTTAACTTCGTGGCCCAGCTGCTTGGCGGGGTGCTTCGGGGGGGGGAAATGCCCGATGCAACGGGGGAGATTATCGGCTGCGCTTGGCATAATCTTGCCGAGCTTGCCGCAAACCCGGGGCTGCTGGATTTACGCACGCCAGAAATCGCCCAAACAATTTTCCGCGACCTTCATGCAGGGGCAATCTTCCCGCTTGAAACGGTGTTCGACGGGTTTGCAATTCAGAAATAACTCTGCAGATCATGTTCCCAAAAACAATCTATCCAAAACGCCATGCCATACACGCCAGATAAAAAAATCATCATCAACGACGTCACCCTGCGCGACGGGATGCACGCCATTGCCCACCAATACACCGTCCAGCAGATGGTGGATATTGCCAAGAAGATAGACGAAGCAAAGATTGACCTGATCGAGGTTTCGCACGGGGACGGGCTGAACGGGAACTCCATCAACTACGGATTCTCCGCACACACCGAAATAGAGTATCTGCAGGCGGTGAAAGCCGAGCTGAAACACGCAAAACTGGCCGCACTGCTGCTTCCGGGAATCGGCACGATTGAGGAAATGGAGATGGCGCGCGAAGCCGGCGTTGACACCATCCGCATTGCCACCCACTGCACCGAAGCCGACATTGCAGCACAGCATATTGCCAAAGCACGCCAGATGGGGTTTGACGTTGTTGGCTTTCTGATGATGGCACACATGATCCCAACCGCGCAGCTTGTGGAGCAAGCAAAACTGATGGAAAGCTACGGGGCGCATTGCGTCTATGTCACCGACTCGGCAGGGGCGTTGCTGATGGAGGAAACGCGGGAGAGAATCACAGCGTTCAAGAGTGAGTTAGGGTGCCAGGTTGGTTTCCACAACCACAACAATTTGGGTTTGGGGGTGGCCAACACCATCATCTCGATTGAGTGCGGGGCCGACCGTGTGGATGCCTCGCTTGCCGGCATGGGGGCCGGGGCAGGGAACTGCCCGCTGGAGGTATTGATTGCCGTCACCGACCGGATGGGAATCCGCACCGATGCCGCGCTTTACCCGCTGATTGACGCTGCCGACGGCATTGTTCGCCCGCTGCAACGCCGCCCCGTCCAGACCGACGGCAACGCGCTGATGCTGGGGTTTGCGGGGGTCTATTCCTCCTTTCTGCTTCACACCGAGCGCGCCGCCCAACGCTTCGGCGTTGACAGCCGCGACATCCTTCGCGAGCTTGGCCGCCGCCGGATGGTTGGGGGCCAGGAAGATATGATTGTGGATGTGGCGTTGGATTTGTTGAATGAGAGCAAGTAGGAAAGCTGACCTCACAGAAAAAACAAAGCGGGGGCGATTGCCACAGCAATCGCCCCCGCTCCAGTTATTGCTTCCCGCAGCTTTACCGCAAGGTCAGCCGCGAAATCTTCATGGCTTCTGGGAAGAGCGTTTTGGCTTTTTGATATTGCTTGTCGTCCTCCAGCGCAATCTGGTAGAAGGCGTTGTTCCCCCACAGGCCGCGTGCAATCCGTGACTTCAGCCGGATTCTCAGATCGAAGGCATCAATTTCAACATCTTTCTGCTTCACATCCACCTCTTTCTTCTTTGCCATTTCCAGCATCTGGCTGAACATCTGGTCCGTAATCTGGAACTCCTTGCGGAAGCGCTGGAAATCTTCGCCGTATTTCTTCCGAAGCTCCTGCCCGTGGTCGTTGATGTACTTCTCGGTGAAGTCCCAAATAATGTTCTTGCGGATGATGTCGCGGGTGGTCATCTGCAACGTGTCGAACTTCACAACATAGTCGGGGGTGATGCCGCCGCCGCCCAACACTTTTCGGCCATTGCTGGTTTTGTACACTGGCTTGGTGGAGTCGGGTACGTCTTGCGTGTGCTGGATGTTATCCCCTTCTTGCTCATCATGTTCTGCACCGCGATAGTAGGCTTCTTTCCCTTTGTCGTAGGGGCGTTGGATTAGCCGCCCCGATGGTGTGTAGTAGCGCGCCACCGTCAGCCGGAATGCCGAGCCATCGCTTAACGGATATTGCTTCTGGACAAGCCCTTTGCCGAACGACGTTTCCCCCACAACAAGGCCACGATCAAGGTCTTGGATTGCCCCGGAAACAATCTCCGATGCGCTTGCCGAACCTTGATTCAGCAGAACGATCAGCGGCAATTTCTCGTAGCGTTGGCCATCTTCGGACATGTAGTCTTCCCGTTCTTCCGAGCGGCTGCTTTTTGTGTACACGATTTCCTTGCCGCCAGAAATGAACTCATCAACAATCCGGACGGCGCGCTCCATGTAGCCGCCGGGATTGCCGCGAAGGTCCAGCACCAACCGCTTCATCCCCTGGCGCGATAAGCGATCCATGTTGGCCATGAACTCGTCGTAGGTCGGCTCGGCAAAGCGGTTGATTGCTAAGTAGGCTGTGCCGTCTTCGTCAACGAACGCAGCATCAACTGTGTACAGTGGGATTTTGTCGCGCTGGATGTCGTAATCTTTCACCTCGCGGCTGCCGGGGCGGAAGATTGTCACCACAACGTGTGTCCCTTTTGTGCCGCGCAATTTTTTGGGGACATCTTCGCGTTTCATGCCAACGGCGTTTTTGCCGTCAATCTTGATGATTTTATCGCCAGCCAGAATGCCCAATGCTTCCGATGGCCCGCCGTTGATCGCCGTGACGATGGTGATAGTGTCGCGCACAACGTCGAACTCCACACCGATCCCCTCAAAACTTCCCCGAAAATCTTCCTCCACACGCTTCTGTTGCTCGGCAGGGATATAGACTGAGTGAGGATCAAGCTCCTCTAACATTCCGCCGATTGCCGCCTCGATCAGCTTCGGCGAATCAACGTTGTCAACGTAGCTTTTTTGGATTTGATTGAACACCTGCTCGAATTTCCGGAACTGCTCGTAGGGGCTGTCGCCGGAAATGGAGGGCTGGATGTAGATGCCGACCAGCACCCCAAGTGCCAGCCCAAGAATGGTGAACCACATTTTGCGTTTTGAGTTCATCGCTAGTGGAGAACGATTTATGTGTTGTTGATTGTTTGTTCCGAACGGTTGTTTGGTGCCGGGTGCGGATTGGGTTTGCAGCAAACATACATATTGGCGAACGAACGCGGTGCTTCGTGTAGTTGCCGCCATTTTTTTGCTGAAAACCTTATGCACGATGCACTGGACGTTGCACCCCACACTGTTGTAACGTCGGGAATCTACCGTGCCGCTTCCACCAATGCAAGCCCTTTGGCTATCCGAATTGCTATTTGCCGATTTTGGAGAACTACATTCGATACCAAGCACCTGGTCATACAGCAAGAAATCGCCAGCGTTGCGGCTTACTCACTCACTTCCTTTGCCGTGATTGTTTGGGTCCACAACTCTTTACCATCGCTGTTGAACATGGTGATCTTCATGGCGCGGCTTGTGCGGGGGCCGCTGAAACTTAGAGTAGCGAAATTGCGCTGGCCAACGTAGGTTCCTTCCACCCGCATCGTGTTCTCCTCTTCGGGATTGTTGTGCGCGCGCGAGGTCAGTGGCGAGACGGTGAGGTCGTACAGCGGCCAAAGCCCGGGGCGTTCCATTTTGGTAAGCTCACTGTGGTGGCGGTCGCCGCTTAGGAATATCACCCCTTTGATTTTTTCCTGCGTGATGATGTCAAGCAGCTTCTGGCGTTCTTCCGGGAAGATGGCGTGGTTCTCCCACTTGGCCACAGGGTTCAGCACTTGCCCGCCAACCGCCACAATCTTGAACGGTGCTTGGCTTGCGGCCAACTGGTCGGCCAACCACTGGATTTGCTGATCCCCCAAGATCTGCCGCTGGCCAGTTGTGCGAAGGTTCGGAGAGCGGTTCCAGCGGTTATCCAGCAAGAAGAAATCAACATCGGCCCACTTGAAACTTGTGCAAATGCCGGAAACGTCGCGGGTTCCGTAATTCGGGTTGGCCCAAAAAAGTTTGAAGGCATCCAGCGTGTTCTCCTTCTGGCGGAATCCACGGTCGCTGTCGTTTGGGCCGTAATCGTGGTCATCCCAGATTGCGTAGTTGTGAGTGCTGGCCAGCAGAGGCTGCAACTCCGGCAACGAGCGGGTGTGAGTGTAGCGGTGCAGAATCCCACTTCGGCTCCCCCAATCGGCCTCGCGCAGGTAGGTGTTGTCCCCCAACCACAACATCACATCGGGGCGCAGGTGGTGGATGCTGGTGTAGATTTGATACTCACCGCCGTAAGGCTCGCCCGGGCGGTCGAACGGCGGCTCGTTCACATACGCACAGCTTCCCAATGCCATTGTGAACGAGGGTGGATCCTGGCGCCACTGCCACAGCGTTTGGGTCTGGAATTCCAAGGGGTATGGGCGTTCCACCGCTGTCCCGTTGATCAACAACTCATACTGGTATCGAGTCCCCGGCATCAGCCTTTCGGCAGTGATGCGCGCGGTGAAGGCTTGCTCAGGTACGGTGCGCGCCTCCTTCGTCAAAAATTTCTGGGATGGAGTTTCGGCCGTCCAGTACCGGAACCGAACGGTGGCTTCGGCAGTGGTTTGTGCCCAGAGCATCACCTCAGTCATCTCCGAATAGCCTACCATCGGCCCAGATTGCAAAAGGCCCGGCTGCGCACGCAACAACGGAGCAATCCCAACAAGCAGCAACAGAAAAGGGAAAATGCGTTTCATGGTATGATCTGTGAGTGGAACGGTTCGGCAAAAGTACGAGAGAAGAGAGATGTGAGATGATCGGCAGCTACTTCATGCTGTGTGAACCTCTCGCCATCTCTTTTTCTCTCTCTGTGGTTCCCTCTTCAGGGTGAAGAAGAGAATGAACCACAGAGACACAGAGAGAAGAAAGAGAGAGAGAGGATCGCGGCTTGCTAACCATAGATGAGAAAAAAAACTTATCGTTTTTTCCCTCTTGCGCACTAATTCCAGATAAGCCAAAAAAAAATCCACCCTTGTCGAATGCGATGTCGAAATTGCCCTCCGTCGTTCGTTGTACCAATGTCAGGGGGAAAAAGCAGCCCCCAATCAACAAACAATCAACCGTAAGGATAGGAGAGAACCACAATGCGCTGCATGTTGCTAATGAAAGCCACACCAGAATCGGAAACAGGCGTAATGCCCGGCCCAGAAATTTTTGCGGCAATGGATGAATTCAACGGAACCATGATAAAAGCTGGCGTGATGCTTGGCGGGGAGGGGTTGTTCCCAAGCTCGGCCGGCGCACGGGTGCATTTCGGCACCGGAAAGCCGGTAGTGGTGGATGGCCCCTTTGCCGAAACAAAAGAACTGCTTGCCGGATACTGGATTCTGCAGGTGAAATCCCTGGAAGAAGCGATTGAATGGGCCTCGCGCTGCCCTGGTTGCGATGGCGATACCGAGTTCCAGATTGAGGTTCGCCGTATCTACGACCTTGCGGACTTCCCGCAAGAAGCCATTGATGCCATCCCGAACGAGCGGGAATGGCTTGCGCAACAACAAGCGCAAAACACCAGCGGCAACACCCTATAACTACCACGCATGGCTTCCTCCAACGTACATCGCGCAATCGAGGCACTCTGGCGGATTGAATCGGCATCCATCATCGCCACCGTGGCGCGGATGGTGGGGGATTTGGGGACCGCCGAAGACCTTGTGCAGGAAGCCTTTATGGCAGCTATCGAACGATGGTCCCAAGCTGGGCTTCCGGAAAAACCGGGAGCCTGGCTGATGACCGCCGCAAAAAATCGCGCCATTGACCTGCTGCGCCGCAACAAGCTGCTGGGCGAAAAGCACCAAGAATTGGCAGCGCAGTTGCACACCGAACAGGCGATTGCTGTCGCAGAAACGGCCGAAGCGTTCGCTGGCCACATGGATGGCACGATTGAGGATGACCTTCTGCGGCTGATCTTCACCGCCTGCCACCCGGTGCTTTCCACCGAAGCCCAAACCGCGCTGACGCTGCGGCTGCTTGGGGGGCTTTCCACACAGGAGATAGCGCACGCTTTTCTGGTTCCGGAAGCAACCGTTGCTCAACGGATTGTTCGCGCCAAACGGACGCTTGCTGCGGCCAACGTCCCGTTCCAGCTTCCCCACACCAGCCAGTTAGCCCCACGGCTGTCGGCGGTGCTGCGGGTGATCTATCTGATTTTCAACGAAGGCTACGCCGCCACCAGCGGCCAAGATTGGATGCGCCCCTCACTCTGCGAAGAAGCACTACGGCTGGGGCGTATTCTTGCCGAGTTGCTGCCGCAAGAATCGGAAATCCACGGACTGGTTGCACTGATGGAGTTGCAGGCCTCCAGAATGCGGGCACGAGTTGGGCCAACCGGCGAACCAATTTTACTGCTGGATCAGGATCGGACACGGTGGGATTACTTGCTGGTGCAGCGCGGGCTTGCGCGGCTGGAACGTGCGGCATCGCTGGGGAATGCCTTTGGCCAATATGCAATTCAGGCAGCCATTGCCGCTTGCCACGCCCGCGCCCGATTGCCGGAAGAAACCGACTGGCAGCAGATTGCTGCTCTGTACGACGCGCTTGCCCAGCTGCTCCCTTCGCCGGTTGTGGAGCTTAACCGTGCGGTTGCCGTGGCAATGGCGTTTGGCCCAGCGGCGGGGTTGGAGCTTGTGGAGGATTTGATGCAGGAGCAATCGCTGGCGAACTATCACCTTCTGCCAAGTGTTCGCGGCGATTTGCTGGCAAAACTTGGCCGGCTACCGGAAGCCCGCGCCGAGTTTGAACGAGCCGCCGCGCTAACCCAAAATCAACGAGAACAACAACTGCTGCTTGCACGCGCGGCAGAGTGTGAATAATTCACCCCAACACCATGCTGGAGCTTGGTGTTGGGGTGTTTGAGTTATTTCACCGGAACACATTCTCTGCTTATGCTGCAAGATTATCGAAGCAAGCCACTGAACAGGCCAGTGCCTACTATTCAAGCTCCAAACGCAAGTTCGCCCCATTCTTTTGGAACCTGAGCAACGTTATCTTTGGCAGTCGGTGTGTGAATTGGCTTGTTTATGGGCCTAACTTTTAATTTCCCTTCTTTTAGGTCTTTAATCCTTTGTTGTACGGCGGTGAGGTTAAAATAAGATCGAATTTCCCGTCTTTAATTTCGCTGAGAACGGTCAAACAGTCGCCGTTTTTTATTGCATAGTCGGTGGCTGGATTGATGTAGTCAAATAGCAGCTCTTTTGCTTTCATTATCGAATAAGTTATTTGCTTGAAATACTACTCCTAACTATACATGCTTGGCTAATAGTCACCCTATCCCATCTTTCCCATTGGCCGGAATTTGGATGTTCAGCTGCTCCACGGCTTCGGCGGCGGCGGCTTGCTCGGCTTGCTTTTTGCTGCGCCCCGTTCCCGATCCTAACGGCTCTTCCGATAGGTTGGTGATTACCTGCACGGTGAACACCCGTTCGTGGTCGGGGCCCTCCTGCGACACCACCACATAGCGTGGAATCCCCATGCCGCTTGCCTGCAAATGCTCCAGAAGAATGCTTTTGTAGTTCTCCTCGATGAACAAAATCTTCTCGAACATTTCCGGTGTTAGCAGCGTGCGGGCCAGAAAATCTTTCACCGGGCCAAGCTGCGAACCGCTATCTAGATACAGCGCGGCCAGAAGTGCCTCGAAGCCATCAGCAAGAAGGGAGTCATTCCCTTGCGAAAGGGATTGATTGGCCGAGGTGTTCAGCAGCATGTAGCGTTCCAGCTGGATGGCGCGGGCGCAAAGCATCAGTGCTTTACGGTTCACTAACCGGCTGCGGAGCTTGGTTAGCTCACCTTCCTGAATGTCGTGGTAGCGGTGGAACAGAAATTCCCCAATCAGCATATTCAGAATGGAGTCGCCAAGGAACTCCAATCGTTCGTTGCTTACTGCTTCTTTGTTGTCCAACACCTGCAGATAGCTACGGTGCAGCAATGCTTGTTCAAAGTAGGCAACGTTGCGGATGCGGTGGCCGGTGATGGATTCAATGGCAGCAATGGATGCCGCCGGAAGCAGGTTGTGGGGGGCAAAAACTGTGTTGGGTTGCGGGGAAAAAATGGTTGTGGCGGCTGCCGTGTCGTTCGACAACCGCCCGAATAGTTTCCCAACCAATTGCCGGATAACAAGGCTTGAAGGTTTCAAGCCTGAGCCTTTTGATGGAAGCATGGAGTTCTATGGCGAGAAAGCATCTCTTTTTTCCTAAGCACCTGAATCAGCGGCACGTGGTTGCACCAAGGTCTGGTTCTGGTGTGTGTGTGCGCTACTCCTCGAAACGGCGGAAACAGAGTGAGGCGTTGTGGCCCCCAAAACCGAAGGTGTTGGAGATTGCCACGCGGACATCCCGTTGCCGCGCAACGTTTGGCACAAAGTCAACGGTGATTGCTGGGTCGGGGGTGAAGTTGTTGATGGTTGGATGAACAACCCCGTTCACGATAGTTAGCACTGCCGCGATAGCTTCCACCGCACCGGCAGCCCCCAACAAATGGCCGGTCATTGATTTTGTGCTGCTGATAAGGAGCTTGCTGGCGTGGTCGCCAAACAGGTTCCGGATTGCTGTGGTCTCGGCAAGATCACCCAGTGGGGTGGAGGTACCATGGACGTTGATGTAATCAACATCGGTTAGCTCTAATTCCGCATCGTGGAGTGCTTGCCGCATCGAACGGTATGCGCCTTCGCCGTCGGGAGGTGGGGCGGTGATATGGTGGGCATCGCCAGTAAGGCCAATACCGACAATCTCGGCATAGATATGCGCCCCGCGTGCTTTGGCGTGCTCCAGTTCCTCGATTACGATTGCCGCGCCCCCTTCCCCCAGCACAAAGCCATCGCGGTCAACATCAAAGGGGCGGCTGGCGGTTTTGGGGTCGTCGTTGCGGGTGGAAAGGGCTTTCATGGCATTGAACCCGCCGATTGCCATTGGCGTGACCACCGCTTCGGAACCACCAGTAAGCATCAGATCGGCGTCGCCGCGCTGGATCAGCATGAAGGCATCGGCAATCGCGTGCGAGCTTGTGGCGCAGGCGCTGGTGGTGGCGTAGTTGGGCCCTTTCAGGTTGTACCGCATCGAAATCATGCCGGCGGCAATGTCGGCAATCAGCATTGGGATAAAGAACGCGCTGATACGGCGCGGGTTGTTCGTCTCGAACAACACCCGTTGCTGGTTATGGTAGGTCCACATTCCGCCAATGCCGGAACCAAACACCACCCCAAACCGCTCGGAATTGAACCGTTCGGGGGTTAGCCCCGAGTTGGTCATTGCTTCGTCGGCTGCGGCCAGTGCGAACTGGGTGAACTGGTCGGTTCGGCCAACGGTTTTGCGATCCAGACGCTGGACTGGGTCGAATCCTTTCACCTCGCAGGCGAATTTGGTTTCGTAGTCGGTTGCGTCGAATCGTGTGATGAAGTCGGCACCGCTTGTGCCGGCAATCAATGCTTGCCAATACTCTGGTACGGTGTTGCCGATAGGGTTCACCGTACCCATGCCGGTTACAACAACCCTGCGATCAGTGTGTCGCGCCATCTGTTGGTGTCAAGTGTGTTGGAAGTTCAGAAGGAGCCAGCAATTCCAGCAGGCACATCGCGGGGCGGTTTCCCCTACCGATGGATGCAGGATGGAATTGCAAACAAATGCCCGGTCTCTCAATGCTATGGAAGCCGTGGGAGACCGGGCGATGCGTCCGCATGATCGGCGGAAGGCTGCTCGGTCAGGGTGAGCAGCCCAAGTGTCAGGCGGTTTTGGCTTGCAGATAGCTTACTGCATCACCGACGGTCTGGATTTTTTCGGCATCGGTGTCGTCAATCGTGACATCGAACGCTTTTTCAAACTCCATGATAAGCTCGACTGTATCGAGCGAGTCGGCACCAAGATCGTTGATGAACGATGCCGCAGAAGTGATCTGCGACTCCTCGACACCTAATTTGTTGATAATGATTTGCTTGACTGTTGACTCAACGTCTGCCATTGCTTGTCTCTCCGTAAGGAAGTAGTTGTATTGTGTGAATGTCAGTTTGGAAGCAGTTGATGCTGTTGATTGATGCAGCCCCGAAAGGAAGCCACACGCAAACGGGGTGTAATCTAACCAGATCATTCCCCCCCGAAATGCGACAATCGGCAACCTGCTGTCTGGAGTAGTTGTTGCGCTGCACCTGCTTAGGTCATCGTCATCCCACCATCAACGGCAAAGGTTTGTCCGGTGATGTAGCCAGCATCGTCGCTGGCAAGGAAGGCCACAAGAGCTGCAACATCCCCCCCTTGTCCGATTCGCTTCAGCGGAATTTGTGCCGTTAGCTCGGCTTGTTGCGCCTCGTTCAGCTTGGCCGTCATGTCGGTTTGGATGTAGCCGGGGGCAATGCAATTTGCCAAGATGTTCCGTGAAGCTACTTCGCGGGCCACGGCTTTTGTCATTCCAATCACCCCAGCTTTCGATGCCACATAATTGGCCTGCCCGGGGTTGCCAACCAGCCCCACCACCGATGCGATGTTGATAATGCGCCCCCACCGTTCCCCCATCATCGGGCGCAACACGGCTTTGGTGGCCACAAAGGTTCCTGTCAAATTTGTGCGGATCACACTCTCGAAATCCTCGGTGCTCATCCGCAACATCAGGGTATCCTTAGTGATCCCTGCGTTGTTGACCAATATATGGATTTTCCCCCATGCCGTCAGGACTTTTTCCACCATTGCCCCCACTTGCTCTGGGTTGGCTACGTCACACTGGATGGCCATTCCTCGGTCGCTTCCCAACGCTGCTTCAATTTCGGCGGCGGGGCCGGGTGAATTGTTGTAGGTGAATGCCACGCGCGCGCCTTCGGCGGCTAATCGCTCAACGATTGCACGCCCAATCCCGCGCGATCCTCCTGTCACAATGGCAATGCGCCCTTCCAATCGTCCGGGTGTGTTCTGGCTCATGATTCGGTTGCTGTTGTGTTGAATTCGTCAATCTGTCCTTGATGCTCGATGCTGGCAACGTTGCTTCCCGGAAGTATCCGCTTTACCAACCCTTGCAACACCGTCCCCGGCCCAACCTCCACAAAGCGCGTTGCCCCGGCCGCGGCCATGTTCTGCACCGATTCGGTCCAGCGGACGGGGGCTGTTAGCTGCGCCAGCAGCGCGGCGCGAATGTCGTGCGCTGCGGTAATGGCCTGCGCCGAAACGTTCACGTAAATGGGAATTTCAGCGTCCCGAATCGGCATACTTTCCAGTGCTTGCGCCAGCCGTTGGCGTGCGGGTTCCATCAGTGGGGAGTGAAACGCGCCGGAGACATTCAGCTGTTTGGCCAGCTTGGCCCCGGCTTCCTTTGCCCGCTTCATCGTTTCGGCCACCGCTTCCGGGGTGCCGCTTACCACTAATTGGCCGGGTGAGTTAAAGTTTGCTGGCTGGACTACTCCAATTTCTTGGCAGACATCGCTGCAGATGGTTGATACTTTTGCATCATCCAAGCCGATGATTGCTGCCATTGTGCCCTGTTGTTGCTCGCCGGCTTCCTGCATTGCCGCGCCGCGAAGCTGCACCAGCCGTAGCGCGTCGTCGAAGGTGAGGGCGTTGGCAACGGCAAGCGCGGTGTACTCACCCAACGAATGCCCAGCCACCATATCGGGGCGGGGATTGTCCAGCAGTTGGTAGATGGCATAGCTGTGCAGAAAAATTGCTGGTTGGGCGTTGCGGGTTTGCCGAAGCTCGTCATCGGGGCCTTCGAACATGATGCCCGTTAGCTGGCCGCCCAGCACGTCGTCGGCGCGGTCGCAGATGTCGCGGACGGTTCCGTTGCTGATGTAGGTCTGGCGGCCCATGCCCACGTATTGTGAACCTTGCCCGGGGAACAGAAAAGAGCGCATAGCTGAAAAAAAAATGGGTTGATCAGTGCTGGTTAGTACGCCCACCGTAGATATCCCGCTCCCCAAGTGTAGCCGGCCCCGAACGTTGCCAGAACCACTCCATCCCCTTTCTCCAGTAGTCCTTGTTCCCACCATTCGCCTAAGCAGATCGGTAGGGTTCCGGCGGTGGTGTTGCCGTAGCGGTCAATGTTCACCATCACACTTTCCATCGGCAGCCCCATCCGGTCGGCGGTGGCGCTGATGATGCGCAGGTTGGCCTGGTGCGGAACAAGCCAGCGGATGTCGGCAGCGGTAAGGTGGTTGCGGCGCATGATGCTTTCGGCCACGTCGGCCATTCCCACTACTGCCGATTTGAAGACCGTTTTCCCGTCCTGAAAGACGTAGTGCATCTTCTGGGCAACGGTTTCGGCGGTGGGGGGATTCAGGCTTCCGCCCCCTTTCATGTTCAGGTTGCAGCCGCCAGTTCCGTCGGTGTGAAGCTCAAAATCGAGCAATCCCAGCGATTGATCTTCAATCGCTTCTAACAACACCGCCCCGCCGCCGTCGCCGAACAGGATGCAGGTGTTGCGGTCGCTGAAATCAAGGATGGAGCTCATTTTATCGGCACCTACCACCAGCACATTTTTGTGCGCACCGGTTTCAATCATTCTTGCCCCGGTGTTCAGTGCGAACAGGAAGGCGGAACACGCACCGGAAAGATCAAACCCCCATGCCTTTTTGGCTCCAATTTTTTCTTGGATCACGCAGGCTGTCGAGGGGAAAAACATATCGGGGGTGACGGTGGCAACAATGATGCACTCAACATCTTCCGCGCCGATACCGCGCCGCTCCAAGCATTGTTTGATTGCCGGGACAGCAAGGTCGCTGGTGGGACCTTCTTTCAGAAATCGCCGCTCGATAATCCCGGTGCGCTCGCGAATCCATTGGTCGCTGGTCTCCAGGAAGCTCTCGAAGTAATGATTATCGAATCGGTCTGGCGGAAGGTAGTATCCAACCGATGTGATGGCCGCGCGTTGAAGCAGGTTCATGCAGGATAAGTCTCGTTCTATCTGAAGGTTGGTAAAGCCGTTGCAGCGGTGGACTGCGGTTATTGTTTGGTCACAGTCCCAATCGCCGCAGCGATCTTCTGGTTCACCCCTTTGCGAACCATCTCCTCGGCCTTAAAGATCATGTTTTTAATGGCTTTTGCAGTGGACCCGCCATGCCCGATAATGGAAACCCCATTGACCCCCAACAGCGGGACCCCGCCGTACTCCTGGTAATCCATCTCACGGAACACCCCTTTCAGCACCCCTTTCGACAGTCCCGTCATCAGTTTTTGCAGGAAGCCGGAGTTGGCGTAGTTGGTCAGTTTTGTTCGGAGCAATCCCGGCACGCTTTCGGCAAATTTCAGGATGATGTTCCCGGTGAATCCGTCGCAGATCACCACGCGAACGGTTCCTTTCAGGATGTCGCGCCCTTCCACGTTCCCAACAAAATTCAGGTTGCTGGATTTCAGCAGGTCGTAGGCTTGCACGGCGCGTTCTTCCCCTTTTCCTTCTTCCTCGCCAACGTTCAGCAAGCCAACGGTTGGGCGTTGGTAGCCAAAAATACTTTCGGCATAGACGCTGGTCATCACGGCAAACTCGTACAGGTTGCGCGGCTTGGTATCCACGTTCGCGCCAACGTCGGCCACAATGGTGTAGCCGTTGGCCGAAGGGAACTGGGAGGCGATTGTTGGGCGTGCAATGCCAGGTATCCGGCCAAGGATAAACGTGGATGCGGCCATGACCGCGCCGGTGTTCCCTGCCGAAACAAACGCATCGGCCCCCCCTTCGCGGTGAAGCGTTAGCCCGCGCACAATGGAGCTATCCCGCTTGGAGCGCACGGCCTGGGCTGGCTCATCGTCCATTGCAATCACCTGAGTGGCGTTGGCAATGGCGATGCGGGAGCGGTCGGCAGCGGGGAATTTCGCCAACTCTTTCTCAAGTTCACTCTGGTTTCCAACCAGAATCAACGTGAAGTTCCGATCCCGCGACTTCATCTCCTGAAGTGCGTCAATCGCGCCGCGCACATCTTCCGACGGTGCGCGGTCGGTGCCCATGGCATCAAAAGCAATACGGACGGGAGAGTTGTTCATTCTGAAGGAGGGCAAACCTACGTTCGCGCCCCAATGTAAGCAACCGGAACTGACAACGTGTTACGGGAGGGTGAAAAGTGAAAAGTGAAAAGTGAAAAGTGAAAAGTGAAAAGTGAAAAGTGAAAGATACTCTACCAGTAGTCAGCCCACTGTCATTCCTGTTTACCCCGATTCGATCGGGGCGAAAGCGGGAGCCGATAAGCCTGCGAAGCGCATCCACAGCGGTGACAGGCACAGACCCGCCGCGAAGCGCAAACCTTGAAGCGTGAACCATTGCCCGTTCAGTGGCTCCGCTCATACCCTTCGACAGGCTCAGGACAGGCTTCGACGGGCTCAGCATGAGCGGAGGTGAGGTTCAGTGAACAGCCGAAGCATGGAATCTTTCTCTTCGGCTTTGGCTCCCTCTCCCAGCGGACGAATGAAGTGGAAGCAGTAGCATTACTTGATTGGGAGAGGGCGTGCCGATAGGATCGGCATCTTCGAGAGGGAGAGGGCGGGCAGGGAACAAGTCCGCACGTCCCCCTTGCTCCGCTGCACGCAGCTGCGCGTTCCCCGGCTTTGGCTCCCTCTCCCAGCCGACCAATGGAGTGGAAGCAGTAGCATCACCTGTTTGGGAGAGGGCTGGGGAGAGGGCAGACAGCGAACGAGTAGCAGAGCTTGAGGTTAGATTTTCCGCAAACTTCTTTTATCTAACTCACCTTATGCAAACCATTGACAGCGTGTCCGATATTCTCCGAAAACCCGCGAGATGGGCTATCGCCGCTGCTTCGCGGTGCTTCGTCGAAGACTCCTTGTCGAAGACCCCGACCCTTCGGGGCAATGACGAGGAGAGGGGAGTGTGCGTAAGGTGAGTGACCAATGACCAATGACCCTCTTTTCAACTGACCACTGACCACTGACCACTGACAACTGACCTTGGCTTTGCGTAAGATCAGTTATCTAAGTATCGGTGATCTGGATGTGTTGTCACAACCCGATCACCAACCGGAAATAGAGATCACGCCGTGGTTTCTGGATCATCTCGAACGCTATGCCAAACGTGGCAACGTAGCTGCTCAGGAATGGGAGCCGTAGCTCCGCGCCGTAGCCCGCCAGCACCGGAACATCCTTCAACTCCGTTTGTTGGCCGAACCATGCTGCGCCAGCTTCCGCAAAAATCAATGTGGATAATCCTGTTGTTATATCTCCAAACGGTTGCAGCAATCCTATGCTTCCAACCGCAACACGGTCGCCGTAGGTGTAGCGCGTCACGCCACGCACGCGGTGGTTGGGCTGGATAGAGAACATGCTGAAGCCTTGCTGGAATTGGTCATATTCATCCAACCCAACAAACTCCTGCGGCAGTTGCGCTCCCCAGTGCGCTTCCCCTTCCAACCGAATCAGCAATGACTGATCGCTCCAATCGCCAAACGGAAGCTCCCACGCTGTTAGCCCCGATACCCGATTGTACTGGATGCTGCTTCCAACGGCTGGTTCGGCACGGAGGAAGTTGGTGGTGAAAAAAAACTTTGGTGAGGTGACGGTGTACTCAGCTGCAACCTCTACGACCTCTGCCGCCGCTGGTGTTGGCCCGCCTGTCCCAAATTCCCCAAGATTCCACGGTTCCAATTTTCGGTATCCGCCGCTTAGGCTAAGCTGATGGATAGTGGTGAGGGAGTTCGGTGGGCGAAGCAGCCAGCCAAGCGATACGCCGCCGGAGGTTGTTCGCTGGTAGGCCGCTGTTCCGCCAACAACCCGTGCAAAACCAAGCTGATAAGCCCCCTCCACCGTGATAGTGAACGGCAGCGAGTTATTGATGTAGCTAACCCCTCCACCAAATTCTTTGGATGCTGTTCCGTAATCAGCAAAGGCTTGCAGCAGATGGATTGTCATGGGGTCGTTCAACAGTGTGAACAAGCCCCAGCGAGTTCCCTTTTCCCCCGTCGGGCTGCGGTCGGTTCCGTAGATGGGGAGGTAGGTCAGCGGCGAAACGTGCGCCAGCGCGTGGTAGCTTCCTTCATCAACAATCCGTGCATTGGGGATGCTATCGGCGGGCGGGGTTTGCCGGGGAAGCCGTGCAAACAGCCAGCCGGAATACTTCACATTGATCTGGGCTGCGGGCGTTAGCGACATCTGGCGCGATGCCGGAATCAGGTGCGGAAGGATGCGGTCCCGGGTGTCGAAACTGATGGCCAGCACTGAATCGCTGTTGGGAACCCACTGCACGCAGTACAACCCGCCAGCAACATCGGTGATGTAGCGGCGGTCGCTTCCGTCCGGCTTCATCGTGAGAAGGTTCGGCACGCCGCCGGAGTGAGTAGTAATGGCGATTCGCGAGCCGTCGGGAGACCAGACCGGGTAGCGGTCGCGGGCGGAATCGGAAGGGAGAACAGCCATGCCGCTTCCGTCGTGGTTGATGGTTGCAATGGCCCGCCGCCCAGCCGAATCAAACAGACTGAAGGCAATCCGCTTGCTATCGGGCGACCAGTTTGGCGTGTAGGCTTGCGCGTCGCCAGCCAGCGTGCCAAGCGGCTGTGCCACGCCGTTTGCCGGATCAACCGCCACCAGCTGATCGCGCCCCATCCGTTTCTGCACGGCAACAATGGTGCTTCCGTCGGGGGACCATGCGGGGTCGTACAGCGAAGCGTTGTTGGTTAGCCGGCGCAGGTTTCCGCTTGGCACATCTATCAGGTACAGGTCGTGCAGCAAGGCATCGTGCCGCCCAAATCGTTGCTTGGATAGCACAATCTGCTGGCCATCAGGACTCCAGGAAAACTCAGGGTCGAACCCAGGCTCATCGCTGAGGATAATCGGCAGCTCGCCAGTGTCGCTGAAGGCTTTCGTGCTGTTCTCAAACAGGTACAGCCGTTGCGGTCGCATCCCGGAAGCGGCCATCATCGCCACTTTTTTCCCATCGGGCGAAATCCGGATTCCGGTAATGAAATCGAACCGCTTGGTTAGCGGTGGATTGATATCCTCGGCTTCCTGGCGCACGCCATATTGCGCGCTGTACATCACCGTCAGGGTACGCCGCCAGTCGGCATAGATTTCCCCCATGCTCTCCCCTGTTGCCTTTTTGACGGCCAGCTCGAAGTCGTACAACCCCAGCCCATCGCGCCCGCCGTTCACGATGTTGGCAAGGGCGCTGTCGCCAAACCGCCATGTGATGTAGCGGACAATGGAGTGCCCGGTCTCGTACAGCATCACCCCATCAAGCCGCCCAAGCCCGTCGTATCCCAGCCGTGCGTTCACCGCCGCCACGCGAAGCACTTGGTCAATATCGGGAGTCCAGCCATCCGGCTCCATAAACCGTGCGGTTCCTTCGTTGAACCAGCGTGGAATGCTGGCAGCAGGGAAGATTGCACTGGTCCACTCCTTTGTTGCGTGGGCAATCACAATGTGGGTGAACTCGTGGGTAATCACCGCACGGAACCACTTTGCGCTGCCCGAAGAACGAATCCCCCCGAGGGTGAGGTCATCCAAAATTCCCCGAAGCCAGATGTACATGTGGTCATCGTTGAAAGCGAAGGCGTTCTGCACGTCGTCAAGATCCGAAAGGTAGAGTTTGACGCGGTGGGGGAGCTTCGTCCTCAGGTTGCCAGTCACCACTGGATAGACTGCTTCGGCAACGCTGGCGGCCTTCCGCGCAATGCTGTCCAAGCCGTCGTGGTAGATCACCACAAAATGATCGGTGCTGAACTGATGCCATGAAACATCCGGACGGTTTGCCCCAAGCGGAAAAGGAAGAAGCTGCGCAGTAAGCGGAAATGCCGCCACAAACAATAGCAGCAGTGTCAAGCGGAAGAGCATGGAAATTATGTTGAGGTTGCCAGCACGTGTGAGCGAATACGGGAGCGAAGATGACGCTTCACGCTGGAATCACCAAAAAGCGATTGCGTACTGACCGTTCACAGAACCTGAAGAGTGCGTGCTTGCCTGTTCAGTGGTTCCACTCATACCCTTCGACCAAAACTCAGGGCAGGCTTCGACGGGTTCAGCATGAGCGGAGGGGGGCTGGCAGCGAGGAGAGGAGTTACACCTTCCAGAGATATTGGAACTTCAAGAACAGCTGGCGATCGGTTTGGACTAAGCCTGTTGGGGAAGGATAATCGTCCAGGGCGTGCGATGACCCAAGATAGAAGACCGAGAAGGAGTTCAGCTTGTAGGTCAGCAATGGCTCCAACCGGAATTGCTTCCCTTCGGTGACGTACTCGCCGACAAGCCGTGCCGAGAATTCATGACTGAACTGATAGCCCAACCGCAGCCGGAAGATCGTTGCTTCAAAGATGTTCCCACGGTCATCGGGGTAATCCAGCTTTGCGTAGATCATCTCTGGAGCAATCGTCAGCCGATCCAGCGGCTTGAATGTTCCCCATAGATTGATATCCATGCCGCGCCCCAGCACCGGCGTTGGTATCGAGCGCGCAATCGTCCTGCCGAACGACATCCATGTTCCCACCGAGACTTCCTTCCAAGCATTGGTGTTTAGATTGATCTCCAGACGGCGTATCCCCGGGAACTGAACCCCCCGGAACAGCTCGTGGCTAATCAGGTATGCCAGCGAAAAACTTGTTTGCCCTTTCATGTCAATGTTCACCCCGGGGCGTAGCCAAAAATCTTTTGGGATTCCCTCCCAATTCCAAACCCTTCCAATCATCACGTTGGGCTGAACCCTGAACATGAAGGTCTCCTGCGGGTAGAAGGCGTAGCCGGTCCAAGCGTTGATTTCATGGCGGCTGTTGTTGAAGATGAAGCCATCGGCTGCGCGGAACCCGGGGCTGCTCATGTTGTAATCAACATCCAAGGACCAGTTCAACGCGCTGCGCTCAAGGCTGACGTAGGCGGCCATCCCCTCAATCGTCTCACCATCGAACGTAGCGGTGTGGCGGCCTTCGTCAAAACGGACGTTGCGGTAGAATTGGGTCAGGGCCGAGTCGGTGGGTTCGGTGGTGTGGCTCAGCATGAACTGCGATTCCACCTGCCAGTTTCCGGCAAACCGTGTGATCCCATCCAGCCCGGCAGTGGTTCCCGATCCCCCGCCAACCAATCGGCGGTCGGTAAGCAATGCGCCGATGTAGTTGTTGTTCCCAAACGCACGGCGCAGCCGGATGATGTTCGCAAAACTGCGCAGCGGCGCGCCGTCGCTGCCGGTCACAAACCCTGTGAACTCCTCGAACGGCAGCATCACCGCCGTGTTTTCATCATACGCACCGATGTATCCAACGCTCAGTTTCTCCGATTTCCCGATCAGCTTTGCCGTCACCAACGGATCGTTGATCGAGCGGGTGTAAACGGCATTGATCCAAGTGCTGAACAGATCGCTTCCTTCCTGAAAGAAGGGGCGGCGTTCGGGATAAAACAGTGCGAACGTGGTGTTCAATCCAAGCTGGGTGTTGTCCGATTCAATCTGGCTGAAGTCAGGGTTCGCCGCAACTTCCCCGGTGATGCTTGGGGTGAAATCGTAGCGGATTCCAAGCCCTGCATCCCATTTCACTGGTTCATTGTTTAGCCCGTTGCTGGGGTCGTTTGGGTTTGCCAGCGCCGCCGACTGGGAAGCAACCACTGCCGGAAGAAACTGCAGTTTTCCCCCGGGCTTGATATTCTTGATTCCCGTTAGCGTTCCGTACTGGCAGAACTGGCAGGGGTCATCCTTGCTGATTGCCGACCATGAGTATTCGCGGCGGCTGTCGCGCGGGTGGATGCGCCAAAAGGTTGCCCGCCATTTCTGCTCCGGCTGGTCGGGGAACCGGATGCTGCTGAAGGGGATCGCCATCTCGACGATGTATCCATCGCTGGTGATCTGCGCCTCCGATTCAAAGATCATGTCGAAGCTGGCATCTTCGTCGTCGTTGGTCCAGAGCAAATCCCCCTGCACGCCGTTGGCTGTCGTGAAAATTTCGTAAGCGCGCCCGGCATCGCCGTAGGTGTCAAGGATTAGCCCAACTTGGTCATCGTTGAAGGCTTGGTCGCGGTTGGCAAAGGTGGCACGGATGGTTGCGGGGTCATCGTAGCAGCGGAAGGCGACGTAGAGGTGGCGGTCATCGTAGGCCAGCATTGCCTCGGTATTCACCAGCGGTTTCACTCGATCACCGGGGGTGAACTCGGCAAAGTTGCCCGCTACTGGGGCATCGCGCCAGCAGGGGTCATCCAAAACTCCATCAATCGTTGGCGGTGTGGATGTCCGGAGAACTTCCAGCGTGGGAAGGGTGTTGGGGGAGAAAGGGGGAGCATCGGCCAGCAGCCCGCCGGGGATCAGCAATGGGTGCCAGCAGAGCAGAAATATCAGAGCGAGGAAGTAGCGCATGGGTCGTCATCCTTGAAGAGAGGTTGAGAAGGGAAAAGGAATCCCGGACGACAAACAACGCGCCAGTTTGGTACCAGGTTACAGGCGGAGTAAAATGAGCAAGAATGAAGAGTTGGGGCAAGATTACCGTGATACTCCAGTGGCACTCCATCGGAAGCCATACCGTGTCAGCCAGCTGCAACTTCCCCCCCCCAGAACGTTTCGCAACACCCCGCCGTTCCTCATTCGGTTGGTGATGCGTAGATTGGCAGCCGGGTCAGGTCGGACTCTTTTCTTCTCGCCACTGACCGCTATCCACAAACCGTTAATCTTTGGACTCCATTGGCTTCAACCACAAAGAACAAGAAGAAGGAATCAAGCTGGACTGTTAGCCGCGAGCAGATTATCCGCGACTACCGTGTTGCCTTCCAAAGCCGCCAAGCCAGCCTGCTTGGCCGGCGCGAGGTGCTTACCGGAAAAGCGAAGTTCGGAATCTTCGGCGACGGCAAAGAAGTGCCGCAGCTTGCCATGGCCCGCGCCTTCCGCAACGGCGATTTCCGCAGTGGCTACTATCGGGATCAAACGTTCATGTTCGCCACGGGAATGTCGAACGTGCAGCAGTTTTTTGCCCAGCTGTATGCCCACACCGATACCGAGGCTGAACCCTCCAGCGCGGGCCGCTCCATGAACGGCCATTTCGGCACACGCAGCCTGAATCCCGATGGCTCTTGGAAAAATCTTACCGATATGCCCAACTCCTCGGCAGATGTTTCCCCAACCGGATCCCAGATGCCCCGATTGGTTGGGCTGGCCTATGCCAGCAAATTGTACCGTGAGTTGGAGGAACTGAAATCTTTCACCCAATTCTCCCGCAATGGCGATGAAGTAGCTTTTGGGACCATCGGCAACGCAAGCTGTGCCGAGGGGATGTTTTGGGAGTCGGTGAACGCTATCGGTGTGCTGAAAGCTCCGGCGGTTATCTCCATTTGGGATGACGGCTACGGCATCTCGGTCCCAAGCAAATTTCAAGTCACCAAGTCCGATGTTGGCGAGCTTCTTCGCGGGTTCCAGCGGAAACCCGGAAGCGATGAGGGCTACGACATCTACGTCGTCCGGGCTTGGGATTATCCCGCATTGGTGGAGACCTACCTGAACGCCGTCGAAATCGCCCGCCGCGAACATATCCCGGCAATCATTCACGTTGTGGAGGTGACGCAGCCCCAGGGTCACTCCACTTCCGGTAGCCACGAACGCTACAAATCCCCCGAACGGCTGGAGTGGGAACGGGAACATGATTGCTTGAAAAAAATGCGCGAGTGGATGCTGGCCAGCGGCATCGCCACCGCCGAAGAACTTGACGCGATGGAGGAGGAGGAGAAAAATAGTGTGATGGAGATGAAGGAGCGCGCTTGGAAAGCCTACACCGAACCAATCCATGCCGCAATCCAGAAGGCGGCTGCACTGATTGAGGAAGTGGCAAAAGAATCGGCGGAGGGGGAAGCGATTCAGAACATCGGCAGAGAGCTGTTGGCTCTGCGCGAACCGTTCTACATGGACGCTGTTACGGCTGCGGCGCGCGTGCTGATCCTGACCCGCAACCAGCCCACCCCAACCCGCCGCGCCCTTGCCGAATGGAAACGCGGGCAGGATGCAGCCGCCAACGATTTTTTTGCAACCCATCTGCACAGCCAATCCGCTGGGGCAGCTGCGAAGGTTCCTGTGGTGGCCCCGCAGTTCAGCGAGAACTCACCGATGAAAAACGGCTCGGAGATTGTCAACGCCTGCTTCGATGCTGCGCTGGCACGCAACCCGCAGGTGATTGCGTTTGGCGAAGACGTTGGACAGCTTGGCGATGTGAACCAGGGATTTGTGGGGCTGCAAGCCAAGTATGGCGCGCTCCGCGTTTCCGATACCGGCATCCGCGAGTGCACAATCCTTGGGCAAGCAATCGGCATGGCAATGCGCGGGCTGCGTCCAATCGCCGAAATCCAATATCTGGATTACCTGCTGTATGCCTTGCAACTGATGTCCGATGACCTTGCCACCGTGCAGTGGCGCACAAAAGGGGGGCAGAAAGCTCCAGTGATTATCCGCACGCGCGGGCATCGGCTGGAAGGGGTGTGGCACGCGGGATCGCCAATGGCGGGGATTATTCACTTGATCCGTGGGGTGCACGTGTTGGTTCCGCGCAACATGACCCAAGCCGCAGGATTCTACAACACACTGCTGCAATCCGACGAGCCAGCACTGGTTGTGGAGGTGCTGAACGGATACCGCCTGAAAGAGCAATTGCCCGACAACGTGGGTGAGTTCACGCTGCCCTTGGGCGTGCCGGAAATTTTGCGGGAAGGAACCGACGTGACGGTTGTCACCTACGGAGCCTGCTGCCGCGTGGCGCTGGACGCTGCTGATCTGCTGCAAACCGTCGGCATCGCTGCCGAGGTGATTGATGTGCAATCGCTGCTCCCGTTCGACAGCAACGGGATGATTGTTGAATCGCTGAAGAAGACCAACCGCATCCTCTTTTTGGATGAAGATGTTCCGGGGGGAGCCTCGGCCTACATGATGCAGGAAGTGATAGAACGCCAGGAAGGATACCGCTGGTTGGATTCGCAGCCGCGCACGCTGGCCGCCGCGCCACACCGCCCCGCGTATGGCTCGGACGGAGCGTACTGGTCCAAGCCAAGCCCAGAATCGGTGTTCGAGGCGGTGTATGAAATCATGAGCGAAGCCGACCCGAAACGCTGGCCCGGATTGTAGCAGAAGAAGTGCTATCCAACAGAGTAAAAACCGAAGGTCTCACTCCGCTGAGTTTATCACAGCACGGGGTGGGACCTTCCACTTTTCCTCTTCGGCTTTGGCTCCCGCTCTGGGAATGGAGTGGAGACAGTAGCATCACTTGCTTGGGAGAGGGCGTGCCGATAGGATCGGCATCTTCGAGAGGGTGAGGGCTGGCAGCGAACGCGAGCGAAGAGCGTTCTTCGGCGAAAACCCGAAGCATTGCAAGCTCCCCGCCGTACTCACCCTCCGCTCACGGCTTGCTTACCCCCACTTAGTTGGCGAAAAACCGAGCTGGCGGTCGGGTTCTTTCATCAGCACCACAAGGGTGGCGGTTCGATTCACGGCAAAGGTGGATTCGCGTTCGTTCCACCCCTGGCTAAGCGCGTCGTTCACGGCGGCAATGCCGTTGTCGTCGCCGCTGCCGGAGCGGACAAGCAGTGCACGCCGTGAGCGGTCGCCCCCTTCTTTCAGGATAAGCATCAACGCCCCATCCTCAGTTTCGGGATTGCCAACGCGGACCGCTTCGGCAATTTTCCAGCCAGTGTTTAGTAGCTCGTTTGCGCGGTCAAGCTCGGTGGTTGCCGCGCCTTGTATCAGAAATGCTTGCATATCGGGAATTGGTTATCGGAAATTGAGTGAATATGATTGATGCTTGAACGAAGAATCGCGTTTGTTCTTCACGAATGGCTACCCTGCACCATCGGCCACGGGCTGCTGGCCACGGGCAACTGGCCACCTAACGCCGCAGCTAACTTGCCGTGGATTCCCCCAAACCCGCCGTTCGATAGGGTGATAAGAACATCCCCCGCGCAGGCATTGTTGGCAACGCATTGAACGATTTCGTCAACGGTTGGAAGGTAGTAGGCAACGGCCCCTTGCTGCTGCAAGTCTTGCATCACTTGTTCGGGGTCTAATCGCTGGTCGGGGGGAAGGTCCTGCAGGCGGTCAACTTGCGCCAGCACCACCAGGTCGGCATCGCTGAAGCACTGGGCAAGCTCACGCTGGAAAACGCTGCGGCGCGTGGTGTTGCTGCGTGGTTCAAAAATTGCCCAAAGCCGTTCGGTTGGATACCGCAATCGCAACGCCCGCAAGGTTTCGCGGATAGCCGTTGGGTGGTGTGCAAAATCGTCGTAGATCGTCACCCCTGCGTACTCACCCTTCCGCTCCAGTCTGCGCCGTGTGTTGATGAACGTGCGTAATCCTTGATTGATCTGATCCCAACCCAGCCCCAGCCAATGCGCCACAATCGCCACCCCCATTGCGTTGCGCACATTGAACTCGCCCAGAAGTGTGCTGCGGAGTTCGGCTTGCCAGATGCCATCGCACGTTAGGTCAAAACTGGTTCCATCGGCATCGTAGCTAATGTTTTCGGCACGCCATCGGCATCCATCGCCCAACCCAAAAGTTTCCACTGGGGTGAAAGCGTTTTCCACCACACTGATAGCGTTTGGGTCATCGCCGTTCACGGCAATCACTCCATTCCCCGGAACGGTGTTTACCAATCGGCGGAAGGAGAGAAGGATGTCCTCTATCGAAGCAAAAATATCGGCGTGGTCGAACTCGATGTTGTTGATGACCAGTGCGGTGGGGAGGTAGTGAACAAACTTGGAGCGTTTGTCGAAAAAGGCGGTATCGTACTCATCCCCTTCCAGCACCATGTACTGGCTTTCGGGGCGGTGCTGCCAGCCAGCCGTAAAGTTCCCGGGAACGCCGCCAATCATAAAATTGGGGGAGCGTCCGGCGGATTCCAGCACCCACGCCATCAACGATGAGGTGGTAGTTTTGCCGTGTGTTCCGGTCAGCACAACGCTGGTTCTTCCTTGAATCACTTCCTGCTTCAGCAACTCCGGCAGCGAAGTGTAGCGAAGCTGCTGGTTCAGTGTGGCCTCCACTTCATTGTTCCCGCGCGACATCCGGTTGCCAATCACCACAAGGTCGGGGGCGGGGTGAAGGTTCTGCGGGCCGAAGCCGTTCATCATGGAAACCCCAGCCTCTATCAGCAGGGTGCTCATGGGGGGATAGATATTCTCATCGCTTCCGGTAACGGTGTGGCCCATGTTGCGCATCATCAACGCCACGTTCCCCATTGCCGTGCCGCAAATGCCTATGAAATGAATGTGCATGAAGTGAGTCTGCCTGATGGTTCAGTAGATGGTCTGATTATCAGGCGCAATATAGCCCCGCAGCAAGCGGAGGCAACAGTAGCGAAGCGCGGCACCGCAACGGTGATGCTCCGTTTTTACGTGCGCTGGGTTGTGGCCTCAAGCCAGCTTTGCAGGATAATTGCTGCCGCCCACAAATCGGATTGCCCCCGCTGGCCCCGCTTCTTTTTTTTGATGCCGCTGGCAATCATCAGCCTTCCGGCATCGCGCGTGGTGTAGGCTTCGTCCCATTCAACAACGGGGCAGTGGGCCACAGAGGTGAGTTCGGCAAGGAAGGTTTTCACGCGGCGGGTGCTGTCGGTTTCGCGGCCATCAAGGTGGTAGGGCATCCCGACGACGATGGTTGCCACCGATTCGGTGCGGGCAATCTGTGCAATCTGTGCGGCAGCATCCTTGCTGTTGGCCACCACAGTTAGCGGGCGCGCGAACATCCCCAATTCATCGCTGATGGCCAGTCCAATCCGAGCCGCGCCGTGGTCAACCGCAAGTGCACGCATGGTGATGAAAATGCTAAAAAAATGGAGCGAGCCAATCGCGTGTGTGCTGCTATGGCTCGCTTCGGTCACTGCCGTTGTATGTGTGCGTTGGATTAGTTCATGCTGAACCGTAGCCCGCCGCTCAGAACAAGCTGGTCGGCATTGCCAACCACGTATTTCACCTCGACAGGAATCCCGCCAAAGGGAACTTTAAACTCAGCCCCGACCCCCAAATTCAGCCCAACATCGCTGTCGCTATCGAACCCTGTGGCACCAGCGATTGCTATTTGCAGCCCGCCAATGCCGTACGCAAAACCGCCGCTGAAATCAGCGAGGCCATAATGGAAATTGCCATCAATGGTGTAGAAGGTTAGCGGATCATCAACAAAGTAGTACACCAGGCCAGCAGCAATCCGCATCTGTGGTTTTTTGTTGAGCTCATAATAGAAACGGCCGTCAAGCCCTATCGCCTCAATTTCGGCCCCGTAGGAAAGCCCGATACCCAAGCTGGATTGAGCATGGGAGGTTGCGCTGAACAGCAGTGATGCGCCAACAGCAATAGCCGATGTGGCAAGTGTGCGAAGTAATTTCATGGTTGTTGTTTGTCTGGGAGAGATGATGAATGTGGTTCTGGTATTGCCAGCAGCACTAAGGGGTTGCTGGCGTGGTGGCGGCCAAAACGGAAGCGGCCCGGCCATGTTGCAGGCCAGGCCGCTTCGGATTCATTTCAGTTGGTCACGTTGGCCGGCTTAGTTGAAGAAGAACTCCAGCCCAACACGCCCGCTACCGATACCGAAGCTGGTTTCGGTTGGGTTCTCTGTTTCTACCGTCACTGTTGTTTCAGAGGTGCTTTTGTCGCTTATCCCAATCCCTACCAACCCTACCTGGCCAAATATGCCGAACTGGCGCGTGAAGTAGTACGCCAACCCAAAGTAGGCATTAAGGTCCATGGTTCTGCGCGATTGGGATGTTTCGGTGCTGCCGCTTTTTTGTGTGCTGGAGTTGTTGTTCAGTGCAAGCCCAAGCTGGACGAACGGATTGACCAATCCCTCAAACAGGAATCGTCCGTAAATCTCGGCTCCAAAATTTGTGGTGCTGTTGTCAACTTTCACGGTGCTGCCACCTGAAGGGATTTCCGTGGTAGAGGAGGTCATCCCTACGTTCAGCAACACGCCAGCTTGCAGCGATGGCGAAATTGCAAACTGCACAGTTGCGCCGGATGTGTTAATGCCAATGCCCAATTGCCCATCGGGGGCGGTGTTGGTTTTCAACGGCTGGGCGGTGGCGGTCAGCGTTCCTAACGTGAGAGCGGCAGTAATAAGAAGTCCTGCGAGTTTCATACGGTCTGCTCCTTTAGCGGTTAGATAATGGTTTGCACCAGATGTTGGTGCGGTTGTGTCTCCTTGTCATTTTGCCACTGGTTGCTCACCAAAGGCGTGCCGAACATAGCGAATTTTCCGATTTTCCAAGCAAGAGGAATGCTGAAGAATGAACAAAGATGATTTCTACCGCCGCGTGTATCGGGTGGTGCGCCGCATCCCAACTGGGAAGGTGACAACCTACGGGGCGATTGCCGAGCAGATCGGTGCGCGAAGCTCGTCGCGGATGGTTGGCTACGCGCTGCATGGCGTTGCGGGGGATATGGATATCCCGTGCCACCGTGTTGTCAATCGCAATGGCGAACTAACTGGCAAAATGCACTTCGCTACCCCAACCCTGATGCGCGACCTGTTGGAATCCGAAGGTGTCACATTCCGGGGTGATGCGGTGGATATGAAACTCCATTTCTGGCAACCGGGGAAGCAGCGGAAGCAAGGGTAGCAAGCTCACTGCGGGGCGCGCTTGCTTTTTATCAATCATTACCACACACAAGTATGCCACGTACACTTATCACAGGGGGCGCAGGGTTTTTGGGGTCGCATCTCTGCGACCGCTTTGTTGCCGAAGGGCATCAGGTGATCTGCATGGACAACCTGATTACTGGCAAAGCGGAGAACATTGCCCATCTGTTCGGCCAGCCAAATTTCCTGTTTGTTCAGCATGATGTCACCAACTACATCGTTGTTGAGGGGGGGCTGGATTACATCCTTCACTTCGCCAGCCCGGCCTCGCCGATTGACTATCTGAAGTTTCCCATCCAGACGTTGAAAGTGGGATCCTTGGGGACGCACAAGGCGTTGGGATTGGCAAAAGCAAAAGGGGCGCGGTTTCTGCTGGCATCAACTTCCGAGGTGTACGGCGACCCGCTGATCCACCCGCAGCATGAGGAGTATTGGGGGAACGTCAATCCAATCGGTGTGCGTGGGGTGTACGACGAAGCAAAGCGGTTTGCCGAAGCATTAACAATGGCCTACCAACGGTATCACGGCGTGGATACTCGCATCGTCCGCATCTTCAACACCTACGGTCCGCGAATGCGGGTTGATGATGGTCGCGCAATTCCTGCGTTCTTCTCGCAAGCAATCACTGGCCAGCCGCTGACGGTGTTCGGCGATGGCTCGCAAACCCGCTCGGTCTGCTACGTGGACGACCTGATTGATGGCATCTACCGCCTGCTCCGTTCGGATATTCAAGAGCCAGTGAACATCGGCAACCCCGATGAGCTGACGATGTTGGCACTTGCCGAGGAGATTAAATATCTGACAGCGTCATCCAGCCCGATTGAGTTCCGCGCACTCCCCAAGGATGATCCACAAGTTCGCCAGCCAGACATCACACGCGCCCGGCAAGTGCTTCACTGGGAACCGAAGGTGGAGAGAAGGGAAGGGCTTGAACGAACAATGGAGTACTTCCGCACAGCGTTGGGCGGTTCATAATTGGCCTGACGCAGAATTTGAATAATGAACCTTGTCTGTTCGGTGGCTCCACTCATACCCTTCGACAGGCTCAGGACAGGCTTCGACGGGGCTCAGCATGAGCGGAGGTGAGATTCAGTGAACAGCCGAATGCTGTATTTCTCACTCGACATTCGACACTCCCCGTTCGGTTGCTCCACTCATACTTCGACGGGGTTCAACATGAGCGGAGGTGAGATTCGGTGAACAGCCGAATGCTGTATTTCTCACTCGACATTCGACACTCCCCGTTCGGTTGCTCCACTCATACTTCGACGGGGCTCAACATGAGCGGAGGTGAGATTCGGTGAACAGCCGAATGCTGTATTTCTCACTCGACATTCGACACTCCCCGTGCTGAGTACATCATTAGCGATGTGGCCGCGCCTTGATTCGGTAACGCCCCGCAGCGTGGCGCGATTACCAGCAGAACAGTCCCGATCTCTCCCATGAACAACTCTGCTCCTGACCCTCGTGTCGAGTTCTCCATCCGGCTTGCAACCGCGTTGCACCGCTACGGCACGCCAGCGCATCGTCTAGAGTTGATGATGAGCATGGCAATGCGGCGGCTTGGATTGGAAGGGCAATTCTTTGCCCTTCCCACTGGAATTTTCGCATCGTTCGGCACACCGCAAGAACACCGCACCAGCCTGATCCGCACCGATATGAGCGAGGTGAACCTGGAGCGAATGAGCCTGTTGGATGAGCTTGCCGAAAATGTCAGCAATGGCCGGATTGGCCCCGAAGAAGGGACCGATAGGATTGAAGAAATTGTTGCCGCCCCACCCCGCTATCCATCATGGCTGACGGTGATCTGTTTCAGTATCTCCTCGGCAACTGCCACCCGATTTTTTGGCGGTGGCTGGCGCGAAATGATAGCCGCAGGAGTGATTGGAACCATCGTTGGGATACTGGCAATCATGCTGGGAAAATCGGAAAACACGCGGCGGGTGTTTGAGATTATTGCTGCGGTGGTCGCCTCGATGTTGGCTGCGTTGGCGGCCTATCTTTTTTCTCCGTTTTCCATCTATGTCACCACGCTTGCCAGCCTGATTATCCTTCTTCCGGGGCTAACGCTGACCACTGGGATGACCGAGCTTGCCACCGGCAACCTTGTTTCAGGAACTGCACGGCTAACTGGGGCTGTGTTGGTGTTGCTGGGGATTGCATTTGGTGCTGCGTTAGGAAGCGAGCTTGCTGCGGTGCTTCCGGCAGTGCGGGGAAGTGGCACGCCCGCATCATTGCCCGCCTGGACTCTGTGGCTGTTGCTACTTACTACTCCAGCCACCTTTGGAGTGTTGCTGAAGGCTCGCCCGGTAGATATACCGTGGGCGGCAATGGGATGCTTGCTCAGTTTTATTGGATCGCGTGCCGGAACCCTGGGGCTGGGGCCGCCGCTTGGCGCATTCATGGGGGCGATTTTGCTGGGCGTTGGCGCAAACATCTTCATGCTCCTGAAGAAACGCCCCAGCGCGGTTCCGATGTTGCCAGGGCTGATTCTGCTGGTTCCTGGAAGCATCGGTTTTGGCAGCATGTCCAAGTTCATTCAGGATGATGTGATTGCTGGGTTGGAAGGGGCGTTCAACGTTGCGTTGGTGGCCGTTGCGTTGGTGACAGGATTGCTGATGGCCAATGTGATTGTGCCCCCACGGCGCGCATTGTGACATTCGGGTGAAGCCTGCGTAGGAAGGCGGCAACAGAAAGGCCGATCCAACAGTTGGATCGGCCTTTCTGTTAGCGATTGCTATTTCTGGAGTTGGCTGTTAGAAGCTATCGGAATTGGCAATGGCGGCAAGCATTGTGTTGTCGTCATCGGCAATGATAGCGTTCAGCACTTTCACGTCGTCTTCGCTCAGTATCAGGCTGCGGCTGCCGGCATCGGCATACAGGGGGCTGCGTGCAGCGGCTGTTGCTGGGGTTGTTGCCGCAACGCGTGGCGTTGGCGGATCGGTGGTGTTGATAACCGAGGAAAGGCCGCCGGTCATCACAAACAGCGTCACCCCCACGGCTGCGGTGGCCGATGCCCAAGCGGTAAACATCGAGCGGCGGCGGCGTTGCTGGCTGCGTTCGTCAATACGGTTATGGACGTGGACAACAAAATTCTGCCAGTATGCCGGGTGCGGTTCCTTTGGTCCCTCAACGTTCCGAAGCAACATCCGCAACTCGGCAACGTCGCGTTCAATCTCCTGATCGAGCGGGCTTTGATTCATGGTGCTGTTCGGTTGTGTGTTCATTGTTGATTCTATTCTGTTCACGGTTACTGTTCATCGGTGCAGCTGTTGTTCATTTACTCCATTTTCCCATCACCTTTATCCAGAAACTCATCCGCGTCCACTCCTTCAAGATTGATGGCCCCGTGATGTTTACGGACGTAGGCCGCTACCTTCTTGACAGCGTGGTGGAAGTTAGCTTTTAAGCCGCCAACACTGGTTCCCAAAATTGCTGAAATCTGCTCGTAGGGCATTTCATCATAGTAGCGCATGATGAACACCGCTTTCTGTTTTTGCGGCAGCTTCGCAATGGCTTCCTCAATCAGCGAAACATTCTCCTTGCGGACTACGCCGGTGTCTTGCTCGGCATCGTGGCCCAGGAAGGGGATGTAGTCGGCAATATCCACCAGCTTGCGGACTTTCTGCTTCCGTAGGTGGTTGATGGAAAGATTGACGGCGATACGGTAGAGCCATGTGAACAGTGCTGAATCGCCACGGAAGGTGTTGATAGATTGGTATGCCCGCACAAAAACATCTTGGGTGATGTCGTCGGCATCTTCGTGCACTTTCACCATGCGGCGCACAACCCAATAGATGCGCGAGTGGTAGCGGCGCACCATTTCATTGAACATCTTATCGGTTTGTCCGGCCCGATGTAGTTCAAGCAGTTGTTTGTCGTCAAGGTCAACCATGGTGCGCCTTCCGGGCGCTGCGGCAAGGGAGATAGCTGTGGTACTCATAGACAGCCGGCTCGGACTACGCAGCCCCGGTTCCGTTTAATCAGCGTGCAAGTAAGGGTTGTTGATGTTTGTCGTGCATAAAAAAATAGTGGACGTTATCGGCATCGAAGCGGCAACGAACACAATGGCGATGGCCGTCGGCTACCGCCGTATCTCCTGAATCTCCAAGGTGATTTTCCCTGCCGGAGCATTGACTTCCACAACGTCGCCAACGGTTTTCCCCATCAAGGCTTTGCCGATTGGGGAACTTACCGAGAGCTTCCCTTGCTCAATGTCCGATTCTTCGGCAGAGACCATCAGGTACTCGGTGGTGCGTTTGGTTTTGTGGTTCAGCACTTTCACGGTGCTCAGGATGTACACCTTGTCGTTCGGCACATTCCCTGCCTCGATGATTCGGGCGCGGGCAATCATCTGCTCCATCCGGTAGATCCTGGCTTCTAACAAGCCCTGTGCTTCCTTCGCTGCGTCGTACTCAGCGTTTTCCGACAAGTCACCGTACGACCGTGCCTCGGCGATCTTTTGGGCGATCTCCGCACGTTTATCGGTCTTCAGTTCCCGTAGTTCGTCCTCAAGTTCACGCATCCGTTCGCGTGTAAGGTAGATCACTTCCGACATACTTTCTTCTTCGGTAATAACGTTAGCCGCTTCTATACAAGGGCAAAAGCCATTGCGCGGCGGCAACGGCTTTTGTACTGGTGTCAAGTTTAAGATAATTCAGCGGGAATCCCAATATTGCAGGCAAGGAATTTTCCAATGACAGAGAAAAAGTTGCAATTCCAACGTTGTTGTTCCGCTGCGGCGGATAGGTTTTCGATTGCAGCATCATCCTGTGCCACATGTTCTATCAATCATAATGACCACTACTGCTATTCTTTCGACCGACTACCCCACGCTTCGGCTGTGGCGGCGCGGCAAGGTTCGCGACGTGTACGATCTTGGCCATGCACTGCTGTTTGTTGCAACCGACCGCATCAGTGCCTACGACGTTATCATGGATCAACCGATCCCAGGCAAAGGGGCTATCCTCACGGCCTTCTCACTTTTCTGGTTTCAGCAGCTGAAAGATATCGTCCCCAACCACCTTGTCACTGCCGATGTTGACCAGTACCCAGCCGAGTGCGCTCCCTATCGCGAAGAGCTTCGCGGGCGTTCGATGCTGGTTCGCAAAACCACGCCGCTGGCCATTGAGTGTGTGGCGCGTGGCTACTTGGCGGGGTCGGGATGGAAGGAGTATCAATCCAGCCGGACGGTGTGTGGCGTGCCGCTTCCCGAAGGGCTGATGCAAAGCAGCCGTTTGCCAGAACCAATTTTTACCCCCGCAACCAAAGCCGAAGAAGGGCACGACATCAACATCACGTTCCAAGAAGCTGCGCAGATTGTGGGAAGCGATGTTGCCACGCAGGCCCGCAACCTAACCTTGCAACTCTATTCAGCAGCCGCAGCGATTGCTGAGGAACGGGGGATTATCATTGCCGATACCAAGTTCGAGTTTGGGCATGATGAGCACGGGCAACTGATTCTGATTGATGAAGCACTAACCCCCGATTCATCACGGTTCTGGCTGGCATCGGCGTGGCAGCCGGGGAAGGAGACGCAGAATTTCGATAAGCAATATCTGCGCGATTATCTGGAATCCACCGGCTGGGACAAAACCCCGCCGCCGCCACCGCTTCCCGACGAAGTGATTGATGGAACCACAGCCAAATACCAAGAAGCGCTGGCGCGGTTAGTGAGGTGATGTCGGAATCGGCCTGTGCTGTAATGGCCCCGGGCAACTGTCGCCCTCTTGAAGGAAAACTGCGAGGAGCGATAGCGACGAAGCAATCTCGCGTGTGGCAGTGAGTTCAATGTTATTTCGGAGAACCCCGCGAGGTGGGCTTGCGCCGCTGCTTCGCGGTGTTTCGTCGAAGACTACTCGCAATGATGGGGGGGGGAGAGAGAGTGTGCGTGAGCGGCGCGCGTCGAAGATTGATGATCCGCTACTCAGTCACCGTCTTCTGCCACGGCATCGCTTGGAATGCTGTGATGAAGTCGTTGTGCTTGGCGGCCATGGATTCGCGGATTGCGGCAAGATCGCTGCTTTGGCTTGTGGCGAAGTAGTGGCCAAAATCGGGCTGGCGGCCATCGGTGTCTGCAAACCCATATTGCCGCGCAAGGCTCCAGGAACTAAACACCTGCCCGCTTTTGCTCAGGATGTCGGGGTCGGCAGCAAGCGACGCAATGCCACGTCCCACGTAGTTGGGGGTTTCGGACATGATGAAGTGTGGATCAACGTTTGCCCCTTCTTCCCAGTTCTGCTCGGTGACACCAAAATGCTCCAGCATTGCCTCGGACCGGAGGAAACCGGGCGTTACGGCAACCGCTGCAACGCCATGCGGGCGAAGTTCCTGGGCCATCACAAACGCCAGCCGGATGACGGAGAACTTCGCAAGGTCGTAGAACAGGTTCCCCCATGGTGTCATGTAGGCAAAGTTCATTGCATCGGTGATTTCCACAATCAACCCCGATCCCGATTCCAGCATTAGCGGCGTGCCATGGCGGGCGGTGATGATGTGGGTGTGAACCGCACGTTGCAGAACCTGCAACCCTTTCTCCATGCTCAGTTCCCAAAACGGTTTTCCTGTTTCAATCAAGGCATCGCCCCCCCACACGTCGTTAATCAAAATATCCAGCTTCCCTTGCTCGGAGCGGACTTGCTGAAACAGGCGTTGCACTTGCTGTTCATCGGTGTGGTCGGTCTGCAACGGGATTCCAACGCCCCCAAGCTCAGTCACCATCTCGGCAGTCTCCTCGATAGTTTCGGGGCGATGGTCAAGCGAAAATGGAGATGTCTCGGCGGTGCGTGGTTGGATGATCTTGCTGCGGGTGCTTCGTCCGGTGCAGTACACGGTTGCGCCGGCTTCGCCAAGCATTCGTGCAATGCCGCGCCCCGCGCCGCGTGTGGCTCCGGCAACAACTGCTGTTTTGTTGGTGAGTGGTTTCATGGTGGAGGTATGGTGAATGAGTTACTGCCCTTATGCAGAGCTTGAATAGTGAACATGTGCCTCTGCACTGGCATACTTCGATTTCCCTCTTCGGTCTTGGCTCCCTCTCCCATCCGACCAATGGAGCGGAAGCAGTAGCCTCACCCGTTTGGGAGAGGGCGTACCGATAGGATCGGCATCTTCGAGAGGGTGAGGGAAATGTCGAATGGCAAATGTCGAGTGTCGAAGTAAGAAGAGAAAATGAGTTCGGTGGCTCCACTCATACCCTTCGACAAGCTCAGGACAGGCTTCGACGGGCTCTGCATGAGCGGAGGGCGATGCCCGTGTATCAATATCGTCGCGCTGCGCATCCTACGCCTCTTCCCGTTGTATCGGCACTGGCCCCACAGTGTAGCCAAATAGCTGCAATACCTCGTTGACTTTGTCAAGGCGCAGCGTCTCCTTCCCCTGCTCAAGTTCCCGAACAAAACGCAAGCCAACCCCAGCTTTTGCGGCAAGGTCCGTTTGCGTCAGCTTCAAGAGCTTACGCCGCTGGCGAATGAATGCTCCAATAATGGTTGATTCTGATTTCATTGTTGTACCCGATCAGGTATGAATATAGCTTCCAGATCTGAAATTATACCCGGTCAGGTAACATTTACCCCACTTTCACCGAGGTCATCGAAATCGAACCCATCATGGTTTTGTCGTTGAAGAAGGTCAGCGGCTCGTTCTTTCCTTGCAGACCCAGCACGTACAGCAGTGGAAGGTAGTGTTCCGTTGTTGGCACAGCAAGCGTGGCGGCGGTTCCAAGCGAGCGGTAATCAATCACTCCTTTGTGATCCCGTTCGTTGATCCGCTTTTTTAGCATCTCGTTGATCTCAATCGCCCAGTCGTACCCCTGCGGGTTGCGGAAACTGGCCATCCGCAGGTTGTGTACCATGTTGCCGCTTCCAAGAATCAACACCCCTTTGCTCCGCAGCGCGGCAAGCTCCGCAGCCAGCGCGTAGTGCCATTCTGGTGGGCGTGTGTAATCAAGGCTGAGTTGCAGCACGGGGATATCGGCGTCGGGGAACATCGGGCGGATGACGCTCCAGCAGCCGTGATCCAGCCCCCATTGCTGATCCAAACCGACGGGTGTGCTTTTCACCAACGATGCCGTGTGTTCTGCCAGCGCAGGATCGCCCGGTGCTGGATATTGAACATCGAATAATGCTTGCGGGAAGCCGCCAAAATCGTGGATAGTTTTCGGCTTCTCCATTGCCGTCACCCATGTCCCCTGTGTTTCCCAGTGGGCCGATATGCACAAAATTGCTGTGGGGCGCGGAAGCTCCTTCCCAATCCGCTGCCACTCCTTGTGAAATTCGTTTTGCTCGATTGCGTTCATTGGCGAGCCATGCCCCACAAACAGCAGTGGCATCTGTTGCCCATCCTGGGGAAGATCATCTGACCAGCGGCGAAAACCAGAAAGTGTCAGCATAGAAGCTCCGGCTGCGGTCAGCAGCGATGATGTGAGAAATGTGCGGCGATTCATGGCGGCTGAAGACGGTAATTGGTGGAGCAGATTGCCGGAAGGCAGCCATCTGGTGGATAGAATGCGCCGAACGGCACTATCACCTTCAACATCAGATTATGCTGAGTGATGTTTCTACCGAACTCAGCAACTCCAATCCCCCGATTTTCCGCCACGTTTTTCCAGCAATCGCACGTTCTCAATCACTATCCCTTTGTCAATCGCCTTGCACATATCGTAGATGGTCAGCGCGGCGATTGATGCTGCGGTCAGGGCCTCCATCTCAACCCCGGTCTGCCCGGCAACCTTGACGAACGCCTCGATCCTGACGGTGTTGGCTGCTTCCACCAGCTGGCAATCAATGGCAACTGTAGAAATGGGGAGCGGGTGGCAAAGGGGGATAAGGTCGTGGGTTCGTTTGGCGGCCATGATGCCTGCCACACGCGCAACGCCAAGCGCGTCCCCTTTCTTCAAGTTTCCTTCTTTCAGCGCGGCAAACGCTTCGCTGCTCATCCGGATGGTGGCCTCGGCGCGGGCCTCGCGGTGGGTGATTTCCTTTGCCGAGACATCCACCATCTGGGCGGTTCCATCGGCGGTAAGGTGGGTTAGCATTGGCATCAAGATGTGGTGGTTGTACCGTAGTGGTAGATAGAGGATGTGGCCTTCCCATTCTCCATCATTGCTGCATTCAGCAAGCAGCACTGTCGTTATGACCTTGCTTGTTGGCGTGCTATCAACCGCTCGCGCAGACCTTTATGATCGGCCTGCAATGGTTGAATAAGTAGGTGTTCCATGATCCATGCCTTGCGTTGTGCCATGCTACCTACGCAACGGAGATGGTGGTATCCGTTGCGTAGGTCGTATGGCCATGTTGTAGTTGTGATTCTACGCTGCTTGCTCGGCGGCGGCTTGGCGGTCGGCCTCGATCAGTTCTTCGATCGGGAAGACGGTGCCGGGTTTTGGGTAGTTCTGCGGGTGTTGGCCTTCGGTGCCAACTTCGGTCATCCGTTGGAAACCGTTCCACTGGCCGCTGCGGCGCATCAGCACTTTTTTGACGGAGTTGTAGATGTCGGTGCTGGTAAGGCCAAAGGCTTTCATCAGTTCGGTTGGTGTTCCCGATCCGCCGAACGTGTCGGTGACACCCACGAACTCCATCGGCACCGGGTGGTTCTTCACCACTGCCTGCGCCACTGCCGAGCCGAACCCGCCGATAATCTGCGCTTCCTCGGCTGTCACAATCGCCCCGCACTCGCGCGCGGCTTGGGCGATGATCTCTTCATCCAGCGGCTTGATGGTGTGGATGTTGATGACCCGTGCTTGGATTCCCTCCTTTGCTAACTCCTCGGCAGCAACTAATCCTTCCCACACCATTGGCCCACAGGCGATGATTGCAACATCGTTGCCATCGCGGAACACCTCACCTTTCCCAAGCCGGAAGGGGGTTTCGTCGGTGGTGAACATCGGTGTGGATTCGCGGCCAAACCGGATGTAGGCTGGGCCAACCATTTCGCCGATTGCAATGGTAGCTTTTTTTGCTTCCAAGTAGTCGCACGGGACCACCAGTGTCATGTGTGGCAGCGCGTGCAGGAGCGCGATGTCTTCCAGAATCTGGTGGGTTGCGCCGTCGGGGCCAACGGAGATGCCGCTGTGTCCGCCGCCGATTTTCACGTTGGCTTCGTTGTAGCAGACCGAGATGCGAAGCTGGTCGGCATTGCGAAGCGCGCAGAACGCGCCGTAGCTGGCAAAGAACGGAACCTTGCCGCTAAGTGCCAACCCAGCCGCGACCGTGGTTGCGTTCTGCTCGGCGATTCCCATGGAGAAGAAGCGGTCGGGGAATTTTTCTTTGAACAGGCTGGTGAGTACCGAGCCAGTGATGTCGCCCCCAAGGACGACAATGCGTTCGTCACGTTCCCCCAACTCCGCAAGCCCTTCCCCAAATCCAAATCGTGTTGCTTTTGAGCCGTAAGTGGTCATATCGTCAGTTGTCAATTGTCAGTGGTCAGTTGCAAAAGGTCGTATATCTATTTCACCCTCTTTAGGGCCGATTGATTTTAGGTAGCCGTTCAGTCTTGGAGAAAGTTCGTCAACAATTGCTTTCAACGAACTGGTTTCTTCTGATGTGAGAAGCTGGCGGGCAAAAGCGCGACGTAGCCAATGCTTCGTTTCATACAGCGAGCCGCGTGCTATTCGGACAAATCTCCTGTTATCTTGAAACGTACCGCGCCCCGCTCCTTCCGCGATGTTCGCTCCAATTGAGTCACTTGATCGTATCAGTTGTACGCCAATTGTTCGTTGTTCAAGCACTGGCCATGTTTTCACAACGTTCCATACTGCGTCAGCAAGCTGTTCTGCCAGACGATAAACCTGAAGGTTCTCAAACTGGGATCGCGCCATAATGAGAGTATAATCTGGTCATTGCTGGATCATGCAACTGACTACTGACCAATGACTACTGACTAACCCCCAACTCCTCCAGCGCCACCTTTGCTTGATCTTCGCTTGGTGGTTTGCCGTGCCACTCGTATTTGTCCTGCATGAAGCTAACGCCGTTCCCCATGTAGGTGCGGGCGATGATGCAGGTGGGCTTCCCTTTGGTGGCTTTGGCTTCGTCGAATGCTGCAAGAAGTTCGGCGGTGTTGTTGCCGTCGCACTCAATCACGTGGAAGTTGAACGATTCGAACTTCTCCCGAAGCGGATAGATGTTCATCACATCGGGGACGCGGCCATCAATCTGGCAATCGTTGTTGTCAACAATCATGCAGAAGTTATCCAGCCCGTAGTGCGCTGCCGACATCACTGCTTCCCAGATGGAGCCTTCTTGCAGCTCGCCATCGCCAGTAAGAGCATAGACACGGGCATTGTTGCGGTCAACCAGTTTATCGCTCATTGCCATTCCAACGGCGATGGATAGCCCCTGGCCCAACGACCCCGTGCTGCTTTCGATTCCGGGAAGGTGCATATCGCGCCCGGGATGCCCCTGCAACCGGCTGCCAAACTTGCGAAGCGTCAGCAACTCACTTTTGGGGAAGAATCCTGCGTTGGCAAGCGTGGCGTACAGCACCGGGCACATGTGGCCGGCAGAAAGAATGAAACGATCCCGCCCCGGCATTGCAGGGTTTTGCGGGTCGTGGTTCATCACGCCCCCCATGTACAGGACGGCGAAGATGTCGGCAGAGCCAAGCGGGCCGCCAGAATGGCCCGACTTGGCCACCACCAGCGAGCGGATAATGTCACGGCGAATCTCGCGGGCTATCTCGGCTAACTTCTCGGGCGAGTGGCGTTCGTTCGTAAATGGCATGGGAACAGCGGTATGAAAAACGGTCGTGTGAAATTTCGGAAGAGCGGTTGCGATTCGGTTGCCAGTTGCCACATCTTCCGTGCGTGGCGGCTTCCAACTGAATGCACCGCAAAATTAAACAAACTTCCTCCCCTTGCCAGCCATCGGTGCCAACCTCCTACACTTTGAGATACTGTAATATAGAAGAACCTTGCTCCGGCGCGGGCAAATGGTTAGGTTTGGCGGCCAAAAAATTGGGAGGTCGGTGGTTAGTGGTTAGTTGCCAGTGGTCAAGGGGGAAGGGCTGATAGTGGTTTTGGGCTGTTCGTCATTAGTCATTAGTCATTGGTCATTGGTGCAGAGATGGAGTAAGGTGTGCTCCTTTCTTTGCTGGTTAGCAATTACCAACTCACCTTACGCAGATAAAGACTTGCCGGCTTGGTGGCTTGCTTCGATGCTCTTCTTCTCTTCGGCTTTGGCTCCCTCTCCCACCCGACCAATGGAGTGGAAGCAGTAGCACCACCTGTTTGGGAGAGGGCCGGGGTGAGGGCTGGCAGCGAACGAGGGTAGGTGCGTAAGGTCAGTTACCAATCGCTTGTTACTTTCCATCAACCGATTCCCGGCAACCGATTCCTGATTTCCGATAACCGATTCCCGGCAACCGATTTCCGATAACCGATTTCCAACATGAATCTTTCCCGCTCCCTGCTGCTGCTGTGTGCCGCAACGCTCTATCTGGCGTTAAGTGGCTTCGAGTGTGCCTCCAGTGAAGTTACCACTGCACGGGTGGCACTGAAATCCAAAGACTACAAGAAGGCGGAAGAAGCCTTGAAGAAAGAAGTGGCCGCCCGCCCCGCAAACGCCGAAGCATGGCTGTTGCTTGGCGACATCTACAACGACCAAAGCCGTTGGGTGGAGATGGACGAAGCCTACGCAAAGGCTGAAGCCGCCCCGAACGCCAGCATCAGCAACGCCCAACGCCAGGACATTGCCGCCCGCCGATTTAACGGCTGGCTGAATAAGTTCAATGCAGGGCTGAAGGAGTACAACAACGAACGCTACGCCCAAGCCTTGAAGGAGCTGGATTCGGCGGAGATGCTTCGGAAAGATTATCCCGAAAATATCTTCCTTCGCGCCCAGGTCTATCTTGGCTTGAAGGATGAGGCGATGGTGGCAAAAACCTACCAGCAATACACACAAGTTGCCGGACGCGATGTTGACCCGGGCCTAGAGATGGGGCTGGCATTGGGTCTTGACCGCCGCCAGCTTGAAAGCCGTGCGGGGAAACCGGATGCCATCAGCGTGGTGGATTCGGTTGGCGGGTTTGCTTTCTACAAAGCAAAAAACCTCTACGTCTATTTTGCGCCAGCGGCAAAGGCCGGGGAAGCCTCAGCAGTGGAAGGATGGAAGTTCTACGGCAGCGACGATAAAACGCCGGAGGTCATCCGCCAGCAGCTTGGCAACACCATCCGCTCCTCCCCTTGGTATTCGCTGGGGGTACAAGCCTACAACGCTGCCGATAGCGACCCTCGGAAGTTCGACGACGCGCTGAAATACCTCCGCGCCGTGGAACAGCTTGACGCAACCCGCGATGACATCGGTGAGATCATCGCCGAGATTTACGTCGTCACCAAACGGACTGATGAAGCGATGCGGGCATTGGATGAGCAGATCCGCCGCGACCCGAAAAACCCGCGCCCGTACATCAACTACGGCAATTTGTACAACGAGCAGAAGCAGTACGACAAAGCGATTGAGCAGTTCAGCAAGGTGCTGGCGATTGACCTGCCAAGCGACGACAAGGCGTTGCAAACCGCGCTGTTCAACCTGGGTGCGGTGTACAAAAATTTGGGTGCGCGAAAGCAAGAAGAGATACGCGAAGCATCCAAGGGGAAGCCAACCGCCGACCAAATCGAACAGTACCGCAAGCCGCTTCGCGAGTCCAAAAAATACTTTGAACAACTGAAGGCAATCCCCGCACGCCGTGGTGACTACCAGCTGCTGGGCGAGCTTGCCAACCTGTACGACGTGCTGGGCGAAACCGACAATCTGAAAAGTGCCGTCCGCGAAATGGAGGGGGTGGAAAATTTTGGCGACAACGCCCGCACCGCCGACTACTGGCGCCGGCTAAGCCGCTTGTACGCGATTATTGGCGACAGCAAAAAAGCGGAGGCGGCAGATAAGAAAGCAAGTGAACTGGGGGGGTAGTTATTGGGTATTAGTCCTTAGTCATTGGTCATTAGTCGGGAGCAGTCGGGTGCTGTTCGCTTTGCTAATTGCTAACACTAAGTGCCACTTGCCTTCCATCAACTGCCCCCCAATTTCTGAAACCCGATAACCAAAACCGATAACCAGTCTTCAACAATGGACAACAACAACAACGATCAATCACAAGGCCAGCAGATCAACATTGAGCTGGGGGAAAAAGAGGCCGAGGGCATCTACTCCAACCTTGCCATCATCAGCCACTCGCCAGCGGAGTTCGTGATGGACTTCACCCGTATCCTTCCCGGTGTTCCGCGGGCGCGGGTTCATGCACGCATTGTGATGACACCGCAGCACGCGCAGCTGTTCCTGAACGCGCTGACGGATAACATCAGCAAGTACGAAGCGCAGTACGGCGAAATTCAGCTGAACAACGCTGGCCCAAACTTCAGCTTCCCCGACACGGGGGAGACATTCCACTAAGCAGCATCGCGCACAGCCGTAGGCCCTTCAACCTGCGGTTGCCGCAGCAAGCATCGCGCACAGCCGCAGGCTTTTCAGCCTGCGGCTTATCGCTTCAGTCTTCTTGATCCCTACTCACACAAAACGTCAACCCTTGTGGATGGTTCGTTCGTTCTCATTCTGCACACGCATCTTCCGTACGTCTTGCGGCACAGCAAATGGCCGCACGGCAGCGATTGGCTGTCGGAAGCGGCGGCGGAATGCTACATCCCACTGCTGAATGAGTGCTGGAATCTGGTGAGCGAAGGGATCACGCCGAACATCACCATCTCACTCTCGCCAGTGGTGGTGGAGCAGCTGGCCGATCCTGAGTTCCCAGAAGTCCTGAACGAGTATTTCGACGAGAAGATCAAAGCCGCCTACGCTGATTATGAGTACTTCCTGGAACGCCCCGAAGAGAGCGGATACCTTGAGCTATCGCAGTTCTGGCTTGGCTGGTACATGGCCCGAAAAATGGACTTCAACCTTCGCTACCAGCGCGACCTTGTGGCTGGCTTCCGTGGGTTGCTGCAGAAAGGGGCAATCGCAATCCAAACCTGCGGCGTTACCCACGGCTACTTGCCGTTGTTAAGCCGCGAGGAGAGCGTCAATGCCCAGGTGGCACTGGCGGCGCAGGTTCACGAAAAGCATTTTGGCGAACGCCCACGCGGCATTTGGATGCCGGAATGCGCCTACCGCCCCAGCTACCTTTGGACTCCGCCGGTCTTCAGCCCCGATGCCAAGCCGATCCAGCGCGACGGAATCGAGCAAACCCTTGCCCGACATGGCTTGGAATACACTGTGGTGGATAGCCACCTGACGCGCGCCGGCATTCCGCTGGATCGCTTCCTGAGTGAGTTCGGACACGAGTGGGAGCTTGCCCGCGACGGCAGCCGCTATCTGAATCTGCAAGACTCACGCGCTGTGCATGACCTGTACCGAATATGCTCGGCCGGCGACGACGAAGCCGGAACCGCTGCGATTTTTACCCGCGATGCCGAAACCACGTTGCAGGTCTGGAGCGGGGCGTTCGGCTACCCGGGCGACCCGGAGTATCTGGAGTTCCACAAGAAGCATCACAACAACGGGATGCGCTACTGGCGCGTGACCGATTCGCGCGCGGACCTTGGCGACAAGCAACGCTACCGCCCCGACTACGTTGGCGCACGCATCCGCGCCCAGGCCGACCACTTTGTGGCGGTTGTGGAGGAACGGATGCGCCGCTACCGGAACGCCACCGGACGCGAAGGAACACTCTCGGCTCCGTTCGACACCGAACTGTTTGGGCATTGGTGGTTTGAAGGGCCCCGATTTTTGGGTGAGGTGATCCGCCGCCTTGCCAACAATCCGAACGTACGGCTTCGGACTGCACCCCAGGAATTGGATGCAAAAACACCCGGTGTGGTGATTCAAATCCCGGAAGGATCGTGGGGGGAAGGCGGCCACCACAAAGTCTGGCTGAACGAGGAAACCCAGTGGACATGGCCACTACTCTATGAAATTGAAGCCCGGCTGGTTGAGCTGATAAACACTCACGATAAGGAGCAACTGTTAGAGGAGCGTGTGCTGAAACAGCTTGCCCGTGAGCTGCTGTTGCAACAGGCCTCCGACTGGCAATTTTTGATCTCGACCGAATCGGCCAAGGACTACGCCACACGGCGATTCCAGGGCCACTACGAGAACGCGCAATTTTTGATTGAGTTCATCGAACAGCTTCGCCAGGGGCTGACGATGACCTTCGAGCAATTCACCCAACTGCTTCGGCTTGAGGCCCAAGACCGTATCTTCGACGACATTGATCTTTCGCTCTGGGAACGGCAGTCGTCGCTGGAGCCGGATGGCAGCGGCGATGAGAGCGAAATTTTTGGGCCGGAAGATGCTGGCGAAGTGGCAATCAAAGCAGCAACCGAACCCGGGGCTGTTTCAGCGCAGCCCGCATCGGCGCGGGCGATTCCAGCAATCCCGCAAGCCCCCCAACCAACAGAAATAGAGGTCCCCCTCAGCTACCGCATTTCCCGCTCGGCAGGGAAGGTTGAGCAGAGTGAGAAAGCAGAGAGCGAGCAAGGGAGGGATAGAAAAGAATTGAGCACAGCAACCGAAGCAACAGCCGAACCTGTTCTGCAAGAAACAGCTGAGCAAAAGAAGGCTGCGGCCAATCCGGCAACCACGCAGCAGGAAGAAACTGAGGTGATTGAGAAGGAGGCCGAAGTCGAAACAACAACTGCGCAGTTTGCCGCTGCCCAAGCCACGCCAGACGCTCCGGAGGCAGTAGCCACGAAGCCGCCAGCCACAGCAACCGAAACCACGCCAACACTGGCCGAAGTGTTTACGGAATTGGAGGGGGTGATTGAGGAAGACGAGCAATCAGCCCAAGCCCTGCGCGAAGCTGCGGCAACGTCAAAGCGGGAGGAGATAGAGTGAAAAGTGAAAAGTGAAAAGTGAAAAGTGAAGAGTGAAAAGTGAAGAGTGAAAAGAGCAAAAGAAGCCTCTTTCCTAATGACCAATGACCAATGACCAATAACCAATAACCAATAACCAACACCTTCCCTTGCAACTGACCACTGACCACTGACAACGGACTACTGACAACTAACAACTCCCCAATGCTTCGCGCAACCCATCTGATTCTCTGCTTGTTTCTGCTGCTTTCTGGCTGCACAGCAATCAACACGTTGGAGTTGCAGAACGCCGAAACGCTTGGTTCCGGCAAGGTGGCTGGGATGTACGGCGTGGGGATCGGGCCAGATATTCCCAACCTCTATCGCGATTCCAGCTGGACGATGACCGATGCGCTCTCCATTCCCTACTTGATTGGCAGAATGGAAGTAGGGGTAACCAACACCACCGATGCCAGCATCACCGCATGGACGGTGGCAACCCCGTACCTGCTGTTTGGGCTTGCTGCCGGATATTTCGAGACGGTTGACGCGGGGGTGGGGCTTGGCATAAAACAGATGCTGTTTGGGGGGGAAGGCGAACCTCGCAAAATGGCGGCGCAGGTTGGCGCAATTGGCTACGCAGCAAAATGGGTGTTCGATGAACACTTCTTTTTCGACTCCACAAACGTTGCTGGAATCTACGGCAGCTACGGGCTGAACGGGGGGCTGTGCTACACCTGGGCGTTCAACACCAGCAGCGTGTATCTTGGGGCCAAAGCCACGTGGCTCTACAGCGACGAAACGTTTGTGGCCGCCCGCGATTACCAAACGGTGCTGAAACAGGTTTATGACGATCGTGTTTTCTGGACTCCGTACATCGGCTGGACTGGTGACGGCAACAACCGCCGAATTGCGTTGGAGCTAAGCGCGACAATCGGCCGGAACCCATCAACCAACCGAACCGAAGCAATGGCCTTTCTGGGAATTGGAGTAAGGGTGAACGACATGAGCGGCAAATAGAGTTGCGCAGCTACAAGCCTTCCGCGCAATCCCAAACTCACGCAAAAAAAAATACCGACTACCGATTTATACACACATGAAGCTTGTTATCGTAGAATCTCCGACAAAAGCAAAAACCATCAAATCGTTTCTTCCGCCTGAGTATCGGGTGGAGGCCTCGATGGGAAGCGTGCGTGATCTTCCGGCAAAAGCTGCTGACATTCCGGCGGCATTCAAGAAAGCGAAGTGGGCGCGCATTGGCGTTGATGTTGAAGAAAATTTCTTGCCACTCTATATCATCCCCGCGCAAAAGCACGACGTGATAAAGCGGCTGAAAGCTGCATTGAAAGAAGCCGACGAGCTGATTATCGCAACAGACGAAGACCGCGAGGGTGAGTCAATCGGCTGGCATTTGTTAGAGATTTTGAAGCCGAAAGTTCCGGTGCGGCGGATGGTGTTCCATGAGATCACCGAGGAAGCAATCCAAGAGGCATTGCAGAACACCCGCGCCGTTGACGACCGTTTGGTGCGTGCCCAAGAAACGCGCCGCATCCTTGACCGATTGTACGGCTACACCCTTTCCCCGCTGCTTTGGAAGAAAATTGCACGCGGCCTTTCGGCCGGGCGGGTGCAGTCGGTGGCGGTGCGGTTGCTGGTGAACCGTGAGATTGAACGCCGCCGATTCCACAGCGGAACCTACTGGGATTTGAAAGCAACCCTTGCGGTTCCCAACGGTGAGTTCGAGGCGATTATGGTTGCGTTGGGTGGGCGGCGTTTGGCTATCGGAAAAGACTTCGATCCCGACACTGGCCACATCGCTGCCGGGCGCGACGTGTTGCTGCTTGGCGAGGCTGAATCGCGCCAGCTGCAGCAACGGTTGCTGGGTGCTTCTTGGCGTGTTGCCGAGGTGGATGAAAAAGTGGAAACCCGTTCCCCCGCGCCTCCGTTCACCACTTCCACCATGCAGCAGGAGTCGAACCGGAAGCTGGGGCTTAGTGCCCAGGAGACGATGCGTTGCGCCCAGCGGCTGTACGAACGTGGTTTCATCACCTACATGCGTACCGATTCGGTGAACTTATCGGAGTCAGCAATCGTGGCCATTCGCGACGCAGTGAAGGGGAAATATGGGGCTGAGTATCTAAGCGGAAATCCGCGTCAGTTCACCACCAAAAGCAAAGCCGCGCAGGAAGCTCACGAAGCAATTCGCCCAGCCGGCACGCATATGCCAACGTCGTCCGATCTCGGTTTAGATGGCGTTGATGCTGCACTCTACGACCTGATCTGGATGCGGGCAATGGCCACCCAAATGGCCGAAGCGCGTATCCGTTTCACCAACGCCACCATCCAAGCCGACGACGCAACGTTCAGGGCAATGGGGAAGCGGGTGGAGTTCCCCGGCTTCTTCCGCGCCTACGTGGAAGGGAGCGACGACCCCGAAGCCACGTTGGAGGATCGCGACACTCCGCTTCCGCAGCTTGCCAGCGGCACCGCGCTTGGCTGCCGCGACCTTCAGCCGATTGGTCACGAAACCAAGCCGCCAGCACGCTACACCGAAGCCGCGCTGGTGCAATCGCTTGAGCGCGAAGGGATTGGCCGGCCAAGCACCTACGCCAGCATCATCAACACCGTGCAGGATCGCGGCTACGTCCGTAAATCCGGAACGCAGCTTGTGCCAACCTTCACAGCAATGGCGGTTACTTCGCTGCTGGAGCAATACTTCCCGCGCCTTGTAGACCTTGGCTTCACCGCCCAGATGGAGCAGACGCTGGACGACATCGCCAACGGCGAGGCGGAGTGGCTTCCCTATCTCAGCAATTTCTACCGTGGCGGCGAAGGGCTGGAGGAGCAGGTGAAAGACCAAGAGGAGAAAATTGACCCGCGCCAAGCCTGCACCATTCAGTTCGATGACCTTGATGCCGACGTTCGCGTGGGGCGGTTTGGGGCCTATCTGGAAAAACCCGCCGAGAACGGCGACGACCCCTTGCGCGTCTCCCTTCCGGACACCATCGGCCCTGCCGATTTAACCGCCGAACAAGCTGAGCTAATCGTCCGCCGCAAACTTTCCGGTGCCGAAGAGTTTGGCCGTCACCCCGACAGCAACTTGCCGATCTACGTGAAGACCGGCCCCTACGGAGCCTACGTCCAGTTGGGGGAAGACGACGCGCCAAAAGTTGTGCGAACCACGCTGCCAAAAGGGTTCACGCCGGAGAACATCACGCTGGAGCAGGCGGTTGGATTGGTTGGATTGCCGCGCACGCTGGGCTATCATCCCGAAAGCGATGAAGCTGTGAAAGTGGGGATTGGGCGGTTCGGGCCGTTTGTGATGCACGCGGGTGAGTTCGCGTCGCTGAAATCCACCGACGACGTGCTGGCAATCCAACTGCCGCGTGCTTTGGAGTTGTTAGAGTTGAAGAAAGCAGGGCAGGGGAAGCGTGGGATCATCAGGATCATCGGCGACCACCCGGTGGACGGTGCGCCGGTGGAAGCCTACGTTGGCCGCTACGGCCCGTATCTGAAGCATGGTGAGGTAAACGCGCCAATCCCCAAAAACCGTCCGGTTGAAGAGCTAACCCTTGAAGAAGCCGTGGCATTAATCGAAGAACGCCGCGCCAACCCACCCGAGAAAAAACCGAAGCGAGGAAGAGGGAAGAAGGTGGCGGAGTGATATGGTAGCTGGAATAACCTCTGCTTCAATGGCCGAACTGCACAGCAATGCGGTTCGGCCATTGTGATGTTTCCTGAGTTTTTAGACAAATCGGTGACATCTTTTTGTGTGGTTATGATAACGTTTGCAGTGAGTACAAAAACTTCACACAACGTTCATTCTCATGCAACACTACTATTGGGGCGTACTGCTCTTTTTGATGACAATGGCTGCGGCCACTAAGGTTCAAGCAGCACAAGGATTACGTGGGCAAACTGGCAGCATAGAAACCCCTTCAGGAACCCGTTACGACACCGTTACCTTCAGCTATTTTGAGGGGGATACTCTCCTGTTTTATCATGGAGCCTACCCGGTCTATCTTCCGGCTGATTCGGTGGAGCGCATCAGCCTTCATGCTTCCTCCAGAAGCCACACACAAAGAAATATAGCGGCTTATACGGGCGGGGGCTTTCTAGTCGGCAGCACAATCGGATTGTTCATCACTAAGGATCCGATAGGATCATTACTTGCCATTGCCGACGATGGATGCCCAGATTACGACCCATACTGCTCAGAAGGTCGTAGCCCAGGATGGGAGGTCATTGTGGGGGGAATTATTGGAGCGTTGATCGGTTTGGGTATTGCGCAAGGGGCAACAAGTAATGCCGACTTCGTGCTTGATTTATCTGGCAAAACACACTTGGAGCGGGTGAATGCAATAGCCAGTGCCTTCGATTAACTCACCGTAGGCAGGGGCATCCTGGAGTTTGGTGGTTCTGGAGTCTCACGTTCGCGCCGAACATCGCGCTTCGTTCATGCTGAGTCTGCCGAAACAAGCTACCGAACGGGCAAATTTTTTGCGTCAGTTCTCCTGATCCTAACGCCCTTGCAACCACGCCACATCCTGCGTGCTTATGCTGCGCGTTAGCCACGACAACAGAATCGGTAGCAGCAGCGAGACAGGCAGAAACCAGAGTTCGCCACCAAGCATCACCCCAACAGCAATGGTTGCGGCCGCAATGGCAAGCCCAGCAACCAAAGGGCGAACAACTGGCATCGTGAAATGCTGCCGAAACTGAAGGTACATCAGCAGTACCATCACCCCTTCCCCAATGGTGATGCCCCATGCCGCGCCACGCAAGCCACCGAACCAAATGGATAGGGCAATAATCGGAAGGGCAACCGCCCCGCCAACCATGCTTGCTTTCATGTATTTCTGCTGATAGCCAATGCCAACCAGCGCGTAGGCAAAGTAGCTGTTCCACAAGGTGGCCACGGCATACCACGCAACCACTTGCAACGCAGGGCCGGCAGCCGCATAGTTGGCACCGAACAGCAGTGCGATAATCGCGTTGGCATGAACCGTTGCCACAGCGCCAATTGCCCCACCAGCAACCACCACCAACCGGAATCCACGCCCAAGCTGACCCTGTAAGCTATCGCGATTTCCCCCCCAACGATTGGCGATCCGTGGCAGATACAACGCGACGAACACACGATCGGCCATCATCATCAGCGTCACCACACGCAGCACTACCCCCAGCGTTCCTGCATCGGCAGGGCCATGCAGGAAGCCAAGCAGCAGCAGCGGCACGGTTTGCAAAATGCTTCCAACAATGCTTCCCAACAGTATTGGAAAACCTTCGCGAAGAAGAGCCCAATGGCTGCGGGTGTTCCCCTCGTTTTCTGTTCCAGCAGCGGACAGGTCGGCGCGGTTGGCCATCAGAAGCAAGGCGGCTGCGGCAATCAGGTTTGCACCGATGTAGAGCAACGGAACCAGAGCGATCTGGCTTGGAGCGTTCACCAGCAGCAGCAACGCCCCGGCATACAATCCCCCCGATAGAAACTTGCCAACCGTTACCGCACGGTAGTTCCGTTTTCCCTGGTGATACCAGTCAACATACAGGGCGTAGGTGATAGGATAGAGCAAGTACAACTGCATCACAGCGCGCAGGGTAGCTGGCAACGGAATCAGCAGCAGGATGATCTCCCCCAACAACATCACCGCAAACGCAGCAACCAGCTGAAGTCGCAGGATGGCAACCGGCGGGAATTGGCGATGCTCCGGTTGGGTTGCGGCAATCCGCACGCCCAACGTGTTCAGCCCAAGGTCCACTGACCACAACGCCCAGGTCAGCAGGGCAAGCCCCATGGAGAGCGTGCCGAATCCTTCCGGTTGCAGCGCAGCGGCAGTCCATGCGGTTGCCACAAACCCAAGCAACCGCGCAACCGCATCGCCCGTGAACGCTGTCAGAAGGTGTTTGACTATTCGGCTCATCGCTTCCCGTGGTTGATGATCTGAACCAATCGCGATTCCCGTTGCGCCTGCGAAAATTTTGCAATCACCCGCTCCCTTGCCTGCAATCCCGACTGTGGCGGAAGCTGTGCAGCCGCAGCAATGGCTTGCCGCAGCTCTTCGGCGTTTCCGGGGCTGGTCACAAATCCGCTCTCTCCAATCGCATCAGCAATCCCCCCAACATCGGCACCAACAGGGATGCAGCCGCAGAGCATCGCTTCGCACAGAGTGTTCGGCAACCCTTCGCGGCGCGAGGGCTGGCAGAAGATCAGTGCCCGTTGGTAGTGTGGCAGAAGTTGGTTGCGAGGGATGGGGGGAAGAAGGGTGACGTTGGCGGGAATGGTGGGAACCAACGACTGCACGGCGGGGGGAATCCCGATGATCTGGAATTGAAGTTCGGGAAGCTGCGTGGCGGCCAACAACAGAAGGTCAATCCCTTTGATTGCCAGCCGCTGGCGGCTATCGCAGTGGGCAACGCACAAGACGGTTGTCGCGTTCGGGTGGCCATCTGGCTTCCAGCGGTTTGGGTCGTAACCAGTAGGAAGCGTTTCTAACTGGGGAAGCGGGCGGCCAACGCGCTGGCGTAATTCGGCAGCAAGGGGTTCGGCAACGGCAAGGATATGATCGGCACGGGGAAGCCCCCACCCAAGCAACGCACGTTTCCACCAACTGAGCCAGACTCCATATCTATTTTCCGGATCGCGTGCGGTATCAACCCCGCCAATAATCACTACCGAGCGGCGACCCAGCAGACGGGCAACAAAGATCATCACAACTGCATAGACCGAACCGAACCAGCTGATGCTAACATCGGAATTCCGCACACCCCGAAAAATTATCGGCAGTGCGCGGAATCCCGATGCGGTTTTCCATTCCACAGCATAATGCTTCCCAAGAAGCTCCACATCATCGCGGATGAACGGCGTATCCAACGTGGACCAGACGAACACCCGATTCACCGGCTATCCTTCCGGGGAAAGTTCAACATCTTCCGATGCATCTTGCGCGGTCTGGCGGTAGTTGGCTTTGTCAATCTCCGACGGGTTGCCAACAATCACAATCGTGAAGTTCCGCAGATACCGCCGTGCGGCAAGGTTCATTTGGGCTGGCTTAATTGCCCTGATTGCATCCAACGTGCGGAAGGCATTTTTCCAGGAACCAGTATAGAGTTCTGCAACTCCCATCTCGTTTGCCTGCGATTCGGCGGTTTGCTGGCGCATGTAGTTGCTGGTAAGCCACCCCACCAGTCCGTTGCGGATGGATTGCTCGCTGATGACGATTTCCCGGAACAGATCAACCACATTCCCCTTTGCCACACGCCAGGTGGAGTCGGGAAGCGTTGTGGAGACGGTGAGTTGGCCGTAGGAGGAGCGTCCGAACTCAACTTCGGCATCGGGGGCATAGCTCAGGTTCCGCTCCACACGCACCTCGCGGAACATATGGCCAGCAAGGAAACTGGTAAGCCGCATCATTGGGAAATAGAGGCTGTCGCCACGGTTCGGAGCCAGATAGCGGGCAACCATGTAACTGGTGACGGCACGCCCGCCGCCGTACGGGGGGCGAACGATGAGTGTTTGCTTTCCGGCGTTCTGCGGCGGCGGGACAGGGCGCGCCAGATAGGCCCCTTGCGGCAGCTTAGCAAGGCTGGCCGCCACACGATTATGCAGGCTTGCCGAGTCAATATCCCCCACCACCACAAGGAACGTGCGTGACTTCACGAACATGGAGGTGTAGTAGTCCAGCAACGTTTTTTCCGTGATCGGTGCAACGTCCGATTCTTGGGCAAAGCGGCCGTACGGGTGGCCCTGGTAGAAGGCACTGTCGGCAAGGTAGTTGGCGTAGGCTTCGGGGCTGTTGAAACGATTGCGAAGGCCAATCATCAGCCGCTCCTTTGCGTTCTGGAACTCAACGGGGTCAATTTTTGGGCGCATGATAACGCCAGTGAACAGCTCCCATGATTTATCGAAATTTTCCAGCGCGCAACGGAGGGTCATCACCGAGTAGTCGCGATCGTCGCCGGGGACGATGCCGCTGTTTAGGCGGTCCAGAACGCGGCGATATTCTTCCTTGCTCATCCCCCCGGGGCCGCTAAGTGGGGGAAGCTGAAGCGCAAGCTGCTGCACCGCCGGCGAAACACCTTGCGGGATTGCTGCAAGCCCGCCATCAATAAACAGCTTAGCACTAACGATCTGGGACCCCGGGTCGGTTTGGCGAAGGATCACCCGAAGCCCATTGACGGCGAACTCCTTGACGTTGCTTGGTGCGCCACGGTAGTAAATCACCTGCTGCTTCTTTGAAGAAGCACAACCAACGGGGATCAGAAACACCGCAAGCATCGGGACAAGCAGCCAGCGAAGCAAGCGGATATGGGAGCTTGGTGCGTGTGTGGGGGCCATATTATTTCAGCACCTCCGACTTGTTAAGATTGAGGTTGTTGAGTGCTTGTTGGTTGCTGGTGACACCCAACACATAGTTCTTCCCCTTGACGTAGGTGCGGATGTAGCGTTGGATATCCTCGCGAGTGATGTTCGAGAGGTTATCAAGGTAGCCACGGAAATAATCCAGCCCGGTGGTGCTCCACCAGAAAGAGAGCGTGTGGGCCCAGTCGGTGGTTTCTTCGCTGTCGTACAGGTGATCCACGTGCAAAATTGCTTTGGCGGTTTCTAACTCTTCATCGGTGAAATAGTCGGGGGAATCGAAGGCTTGGATTTCTTCCCACAATGCTTCTTGCAGTTTCTTGATATTCTCCGGCGCGCACACCGCTTCCACCTGAATTGGGCCAACGTAGCGTTGGGTGTAGTATCCCATGCCGGCCCCTTGCGCTATGCCACTTTCCACCAATTTCCGTTGGAATCGTGACTGTGGTTGGCGAAGGATGAACAGGAAGACGTCGGCAGCGTAGGTGGCGGCGTTGTCAATGCCGATAGAAGGACCATGGAAGCGGTACTCCACTTGGGCCACATCTACTGCGGCGGGAACCATCACCAATTTTTTTTGGGTTAATGGCTTTGCCAGTGGTGGCGGGTCTTTCTCAAACGGGTTCTCCCCTTCCTTCCAATCGCCGAAGTATTTCTCGGCAAGCTGATGGACGCTTGCTGAGTCAACATCGCCAGCAACAATCAGGGCGCAGTTGTTGGGGATGTAGTATTTCTTCTGGATGAACCGCATTTTTTCTGGGGTGGCGGTTTTAATCACGGGTCGCTGGCCAATCGGCTGCTTGCGTGTGACGACATCGCCCCACAAGGCTTCATCCATTGCGCGATTGAAGGCAAAGAATGGGTTGGATTCGTGGCGGTCGAATTCGCCAATCACCACTTCGCGCTCGCGCTCCAGTTCGGCAACATCGAAAGCCGGAAACTGCGCCGCACCGGACATGATCTCCATCCCTCGTTCAAGGTTTTCAATCGGGAGAGTGAAATAGTAATAGACCACTTCCTCGCGGGTGGTGGCGTTGAAGATGATGCCGTTTGCACTCAGCACCGCGCTGAAGGCTTCGCTGCTGGGATACTTGCTGTTGGCCTTGAAGAACATATGCTCGTACAAGTGGGATAGCCCAGCATATTCCGGCCCTTCGGTGAAGGATCCATTGCGGGTGGCAAGCTCTAGCGTGGCAAGCGGAACAAGGTGGTTTGGGACGATAACAACCTCCAATCCATTATCCAGCACAAAGCGGGAATACGCTTTTTCTGGGGCGGTGATGCCGCCACCAGTGGTTTGTGCAGAAAGTGGGGAGGCAGCGGCAAGCAGCAACAACCAAGCAAACCACTGCCGCAAAACGTTCCGGCTGGCAGCCAGGACGCAACGATGATGCACCATGATGATGTAGGAAAAGTGAGTTACGGACGACCCCGCGGATCAACGTGGATAATATAGCGGAATCGGCTGTGGCAGAGTGTGGAAAAGTACATGGAGATACTGAAATCCGTCACCAAACCACGAATAGCAACAACAGGACGCAACGATAGGGGGAGGGTAACACAGAAGGGCAAAACAGTTGGGGCGATCACCTGCTGGTATATTCGGCAACCCATTGTTGTATGCTTCTTGAAAATGGTTCGTGATCGCTTATTGCTGACATACTAAATACTACGCAGCAACGAGCAATCCCTTCCATCACACAAAGTTTTCCCACCACTTTCACTTGCCCTACAGATGGCGGTTCCCGCTAGAGTTGCATTTTGCCCGTAGATACTTTGTGCTTGCTTTCCGCCGTGGCTTCGCCTAAGTTAGGCCAAGCCCCCTACATTGGTTCGGCGCATGGTTCCCACCAACCGATCACACGACAGCGGGCAGTGTCAACGCTCCCTACTCTTTCCAGCCAGAACACATGGATATTTTTGGATTTGGCGACGATGACCCAATCGAAGGCTCGGACCCTGAAGGTCTCGATTCCGACGCGCTACGCCGTTACCGCCGCCGATTGAACGGCGACGATGGAGCGGGGGATGATTCGCTGCCACACAATGTGGAAGTGCTGGAAGAGCTACTTGAGATGTGTCTTGACAAAGAGGAGTTCGACGACGCGCTTCGGATCTGCGACCAGTGGATCCGCTTTGCCCCGTACAGCTCCATGGCGTGGCTTCGCAAAGGGATGGTGCTTGTTGACTTAGAACGCCCCGAGGAAGCACTGGCTTGCTTCGACCAAGCCGACTTGCTGAACCCAATGAGTACGGATTCGATGATCTGCCGTGGCCTTGCCCTTTGCATGATGGAAATGCCTGAGAGCGCCGTTGTGCTGTATCAACAAGTCCTAGAAATTGAGCCTGACAATGAAGACGCGCTCTTCAATCTGGCCACCGCATTCCAACAGACGAACCGCCCTGAGAAAGCAATGGCAATCTTTCGCACACTCCTTTCAAGCGAACGCTACGGAATTGATGCAATGTTTGAGCTTGGGCTTGTGCTGAAGTCGTCGAGTCGGATAGAGGAAGCCTTACAGATCTATAGCAACTACATTGATACCAACCCTTTTAACGCCAGTACATGGTTCGCTCGCGGGGTTATGCTCAGTGAGCTTGGACGGTTGCAGCAGGGGATTGATAGCTACCTGATGGCCATAGCAATCCGCGAGGATTTCTCCCCAGCTTGGGTCAACAGAGGGAACAACCTTGCCAGCATGGGTAGCCTGCTGGAAGCGGTGGAGTCATACTGGGAAGCACTCCGCTACGATCCCCGCGACGGCAAAGCGTGGTGTGGATTGGGAAGTTGCCATAAAGAGATGAGGGACGAGAGCAAAGCACTGCAATACTTCGCCAAATCCTTGGAGTGTGACCCTGACTCCCGCGAAGCATTACTTGGCCGAGCACGTTGCTTGGAGTCGTTGGGGGAGTACGAACGTGCCCTAGATGTCTATCTTGCCATGCTTGACAGCGATAGCAATGATGTTGAACTGCTGATTTCCTGCGGCGATATGCTGTCGCTGCTAAAGCGTGCGGAGGAAGGGCTTGCCTACTACCGCCGTGCAGTTGGCTTGAACCCAGACAATGGCCATCTATGGGTTGAAATTGCCATAACATTATACGATCAAGGAAAATTTGAGGAGTCGCTGCAAGCATTCGACACCCTGATCCAGCTGCACCCCGATTGGGGGAACGCGCATTATGGGCGGGCCCGGAATCAAGCAGCGTTAGGGCAGTTTGGGCCAATGATCGAATCACTGAAGACGGCCATCGCCATAGAGTCAGTTTTTGCAGGTATGTTCAAATATGATTTTCCCCACCTTGTCTCGGTGGTGGAGTCGTTGGGCGTAGAGTTATTGGATACAGAGGAAGATTCCTAAATCGCCTCGGCATCATCTGCGTAGCTATCACATCCATCAAACTCATTCTCCTTTGTCATTCATTCGTGTTCTTGGTGCCGAAGTCTATGCTCGCCACGGTGTTACCGATGCCGAACGCGCTATTGGCGGACGGTACAGTTTCGATCTGGAAATTGAAACCAACATTGCCACTGCCGCCGCCACCGACCACGTGGCCGACACGATCAACTACGAATCGGCCTACCTGATTGCCCGCGACATCTTGGTTGGCTCCAACCGCCGATTATTGGAATCACTGGTTGTGGAGATAGCCGATGCGCTGCTCCGAAATTTCCCCGCTGCGCAGGCTGTCACCGTCCGCCTCCGGAAACTTTCTGCGCCGATTGATGGAGTGCTTCGGGCGGTGGAAGTAGAACACCGCCAGCAACGGTAGGAACGCCGTGACCTGAAACCGGGCTTGTCTGCCTGTGATGCTTGCTGCTTTTTCAATTATGCCAGATACTCTCTCCGCTTCTTCTTCCACCGTTGCCCTATCGCTTGGTGCCAATATCGGCGATCGCTTGGGGACGCTACGCCAAGCACTGCGGCTGATTGAACAATTAGAAGGCGTTTCCCAACTGAACGTATCTCACTTCTACCGCACCGCGCCGGTTGGCTACACCGCTCAGCCAGACTTTATCAACTGCGCAGCAACACTGAAAACCACTCTGGGGCCGGAACAGCTGCTGGGGCTGCTGCGCGGCATTGAAGAACGGTTAGGACGGCAACGCCGCGAGCGTTGGCGCCAGCGTGAGATTGATATTGACATCCTGCTGTTTGGCCAGCAAGTGATTGACACGCCAACGCTGGTGATTCCGCATCCAGAAATGAGCAACCGCGCGTTTGTGCTGGTTCCGCTGGCCCAGGTTGCGCCGTTGCTGCGCCACCCGCTGCGGAACGCAACGGTTGCCCAACTGCTGGAACAACTTCAGGATAGATCGGGGATTGAGCGGGTGATGGAAGAGGATGGAGGTGCGGTTGATAATCACGCCAACTTCCCACGGCATATTGCGGTGGAAGGGGGGATCGGAGCCGGGAAAACCACGCTGGCAACCGCGATTGCCAAACAGATTGGTGGGCGATTGGTGCTGGAACAGTTCGAGGATAACCCGTTTCTGCCACACTTCTACCGCGACCCAGAACACCACGCGTTCCAGACGCAACTCTTCTTCCTGTTAAGCCGCTACCGCCAGCAGGAAGCATTCCGGCAACCAGATTTGTTCCACCAAACCATCGTCAGCGATTACTTGTTCGATAAGGATCGCATCTTTGCTTCGCTTACCCTGCGCGACCATGAGCTTGCGCTGTACGATACCATTGTTGCCGCGCTATCTCCATCGGTTCCAGTGCCGGATCTGGTGATCTACTTGCAAAGCAGTGTGGGGCGGCTGGCGGCAAACATTCAGAAACGGGGTCGGGATATGGAGCAAGGAATCACGATGGAGTATCTGGAGCAGTTGTCGGATGCCTATAAGCGGTACATCCTTCGCTACACGGCGGCTCCGGTGCTGATCGTCAACACCGACCAAGTAGATCTTGCAAACGATGCCGCCGCCTTTGCGCAGCTTCTTGCATCGCTTCACGGCGGGCATCCGATTGGGGCGGCCCCGCTTCTGTTCTCATCATTACCTAACCACTGATGTTCCGGCTTCTTCTTATCGCAGCGTTGATCTTTATCGTTGTTCGGTTCGTGCAGCGCCATCTTGCCGCCAGTAAACAACCGCCGCCGGGCGTGCGCCCTGCTCCGCCCGATTCGTCGCCGCGCTTCCCGTCCCCCAGGGTGGATTATTCCCATGCCCGCGATGCCGATTTCCGTGAGGTCCATTCCGAACGCCGCGAACCCAAAAAAGAAGAGTAAACAGTAAGGGCCAGCACCTCCTCTCGGTGCTGGCCCTTCTGTTTCCTCCCTCAGAAAAACCTCTGTTCCGTACCCAATCGGTTTATGGATTGAAGATGATTGTCACCGTAAAGGTGTTGTTCCCTTCGTTGCTTTCGGCCACGGCGTTGTCGTCATCCAGCGCCATTTTGTACTGGTGTTCCCCCTGTGGCAGATACCCTTGCGTGTTGATCTGCTCGGTTGAGCTGGCGTTGACGCTGACAGCGGTTTGCTGCGTAATCAGGGTTCCCATATCGGAGCGGAAACGGTTGGCAAACGGCCCTGCGTTCACGCTTCCAGTATTGACGACATCGTAGGAGATGTTGAATGCATAGTTGCCGTTCGACTCCAAAAAAACATCACTTTTTTCCAGCTTCAGCGTTCCCCCCCACGGGGCAAACTTGTTCCCCACTTTTATGCCACGCTTGCTGGTGATGTCCGCCTGCTTGACGCGCCCCGGCTTGGTGGGGGTTGTGGGCTGCTGCTGAAAATTTGTGCAGAGTAGTTTGAAGTCCGCATGGTTGGATTCCATTGGGTTGGGGGAAAGGATCCGAATCGCTTCCCATCCAACAAATTCCGGCAGTGATGTCCCGCCTAACGTCCATGTTGTGCTGACTGGCTTGGCCCCGGGCCCCGAAAACACCAGTGTTTGCACCGGCCCGATGGCTCCATCGCTGCGGATGAACTGATACTTCACTTCTCCCTGCCCGTTGGCGGCGATTTTCCCGTTGAATTTGATTACCCCCGGGCAAGGCCCGTTGTAGCTTGTGGGGTCTGCAGAAAGTGCGGCTCCGGTGACGGCGAACTCCGATTGCACCATGCTTCCGGTTAGAACCCAAAGCGCAAAAAAACAGCTAAGGTGAGGTACGAGACCAGTGGCGGTACGGATTGTTTTCCAGATGATCATTGTCTTGTTCTCCTGTTCGTGGTTGTGGTCATTGGTTGCGTTGTGGCACCCACAGGCACGTGGATGCCGTTCAGAAACATGGTAACAAGGTACACGCCTGCGGTCACGAAAATCTGCTCGGACGGTAACGCAGAAAAAAAAATAGTGGCGGAAGGCTGGTTCGGAGCAATCCCTCTTTACGTGAAAGAATCTCTCTTTGCCAATCATCAAGTTTTATTGAGTTCAGTAAGTTCGTAGCCGTTGGCATCGTCAAACACCGAAACCAAAGAATTATGGCATTGGAAATTGTGGCTTCCGCAAAACCAGCAAAGGCTTCACGCCTGATTGGCTGTGGGTTATCAGCAGTGCTTTTTTTGGGGCTGCTCACCGTCGTGCTTATTGGTGCCGAGGTTGGCATGAACAACTTGATCCAAGCGATGATCTTGGCGATGATCCCCGCGCCGTTCTACATCGCCGTCGCGCTTTGGTTGGATCGGTTCGAGGCCGAGCCGACCCGGCTGCTGGTCTATGCGTTTGTGTGGGGTGCTGCTGGCGCAATCTTCATCTCCTACGTGCTGAACACCCTGTTCGGGGCTGTTGTGGCCCAAACGCAATCGGGCGATGCTGCCAACCGTTTGATGGCGGTGATCTCCGCCCCAGTGGTTGAAGAAGTATCAAAAGGGCTGGCACTGTTCACTCTGTTTTTTTGGCAGCGAGATGAGTTCGATAACATCACCGATGGCATTGTGTATGCCGCGCTGGTTGCGCTGGGTTTTGCAATGGTGGAAAATTTCCTCTACTACGGCAGGGCTTTAAGCGAAGGGACTGAGACGGCAACACAAACCTTTATTCTGCGTGGTATTATTGCCCCGTTTAGCCACCCGCTGTTCACTGCCATGACAGGCATTGGATTGGGCTGGGCGCAGCAATCGGGGAAAAAAACAGTGCGGTGGATTGGCCCGTTGTTAGGGCTTGCGGCTGCCATTCTGCTTCATTCGCTGTGGAATCTTTCGGCCACCATCAGCGGCGAAGTTTTTCTCGGCATTTACGTGATTGTGATGATGCCCGCCTTCTTGGGCGTTGGCATTGTCGTCTTCTTTTCGCTGAAGCGGGAAGGAAGGATTATCCGCCAACATCTGAGCAGTGATATGGCCGAAGGGCGGCTGACGGAAGAAGAGTACAACGCGCTTGGCCGCTCGGTCCAGCGGATGCGACGCTCCTGGCGGGCCTTGCGGCGTGGCGGGCCAACATCCTGGCGGGCTTGCCGGCGGTTCCACCAAACAGCAAGCGAACTGGCATTCCACCGCTGGCGGGTTGAGCGTGACCAGATGCAGCCAACCGACCAGCTACGCCAAATTGAACTCTATCACTTGGCTGCATTGCAGCAGCTACGCCAGAATATCAGGTGAGAGTGCGCGATGGGAACACGCCGCTTGGAGCGGGGAGTATTCCGAGCCTATCCACTAATCACCAACTTCTCTCAATCACCCGATTGCCATGAGACCAGAACAAAAACGCCTGCTAAAACTTGGTTGTGTTGCAACGCTTGGGTTGTTCGTCGCATTGTTGGCCATTGTGCTGGCAGTATCGCCGCAGCTGCGCCAACGGGTGGAGCGCAGGCTGTACCCTTCCGCCGCCGACACGGTGCAAACAGCAACCGATACCATTGCTCCATCCCGCTAATAACTACGCGGACACTCACTATTCTCACACCGATGCTACGCGCTCTTCTGGTTCTTCCCTTCTTTCTGTGGGCTGCCACTGCGGTTGGCCAGGTTGGTGGGGGGGATACTATCACCTTGTACGCTCGTGTGCCGCCCAACATTCAGCATGGTAAGAATGGCTTGGCAACGGTGCAGATTCCGGTTCCGCGTAGCGTTCGGTTGGTGGTGGGGGAATCAGGGGGGATGGTGTATGGAATTGGTTTCGATGAAACCGCTGCGCGGAACTTGACCACGCTGGGAACCGTCACCGTGGTGAAACAGCAGCAGCAACTGGCCACGGTTCGCATCGCCCAAACGCCTGGGGCTGATTCGCTGCGGGAAGGGGATGCCATTGAACTGCATGCAGTGATTGACACCACAACGTTCCGTGGCGACCTGTTCCACACGGCCCGCTTCGGTGTTCGATTCATAGCAATGAATGGCGAACCGCTGGCCGAGCCATCAGCGGTGATGGAGTCGGCCAACTCAGCGTTGGAAGAATCAGTGGTTGCAGCCATCACCGACCAAGTTCACCAAGGAGCAAAACGCCTTTTGGATGAAGACCCGGTGGATTCCGCTGTGCTTGCTCCGCTGCCCGGGGGCTTGTTCGGTGGCGGAAGCATTATTGCCGCAATGGAGCACGCCACCCAGCAGGATGTTCGCTCCTTCCTCCGCCATATTTCCAACAGCCCCGTCACCTATTTTGGGCGCGATGTTGTTGCCGTAAGCGGCTGGCTTCTATGGGCCGCAAACAATGCACCAATCACCACCAACGACCTTCGCGAACGCCTGATTGCTGCCCCCTCCGATTCCGCCCGAGCGCAGTTGATGGATAGCTACCGCCCCCTTCTCACCAACGAAACTCTACTTGCGTGGGATAGCGATGCCGAGGACTTGTTCCAACAAAAGCAATCCAAGAAAGCTGAACAGATGGAGAAGGTGATGCTGCAAGCTGGCAAACTTCAGCACGACACTGTAGCAATCGCATGGGGTGAGTATCGCTTGGGGCGTTTTTCTGCGCAGGGCAACCCAGCGGTAGCGGCCACACACTACCAAGCTGCCCAGCAGCTGTTTGCACGGATAGGCGAGCAGGATGGAGAAGGCTGGGCGCGGCTGGGTTTGGGGTGGATTGCAGCGGTGCAAGGGCAGCCGAAAGAAGCCGAAAAAGAGTACAGCACAGCGTTGGCCCTATTCCAATCCAGCGACCAAAAAAGCTACGAAGCCTACGCCCTGAGCAACGTGGGGGATGCCGTATCGCAGCAAGGGGACTACGCCCGTGCGCTGCAACTCTATCGGCGTAGTTTGGCGCTGGCGCAATCGCTTGGCGATGCCGAAAAAACCGCCAGCGCGTGGTCTGCAATCTCACTGATGCAACGAATGATGGGGGATCTGCAGGAAGCTCTATCATCGGCACGAAGCGGGTTTGCGGTGTGGCAATCAGCAAGCCGCAATCCGTGGGGAATGGCGCAGGCGTTCACAACGCTGGCCAATGTTTATACAGCGCAAGGTGAGTTCCAGCAAGCGTTGGGCAACTACACCAGTGCCGACAGCATCTACCGCCAACTGAACGACACCAACAGCCGCATCACCACGCTGAACAACTCCGGCAACGTCTATTTCTTTCAGGGCGATTACGATCACGCCCTTGCCAATTTCCGCGAGGCGTTGGCGATTGCCCGCGCCGCAAACGTCCGCGACGAAAGCGAGCCGCTGCTGCTGAGCAACATGGGTGAGGTCCTGTACGAGCAGCACCGATTCGACACCGCCGAGCAGTGCCTGAAAGAAGCGTTGGGGTTGGCCCGCCAGCGGGAAATCCGGCGGATGATTGCCAGCACCCACCGGCTGCTTGGCAAACTGTGGCTGTTGCAAGAACGCTACCCCCAAGCCGAAGAAGCCTTGCTTCTGGCCGACAGTTTATTCACTGCCGGGAAAGAAGCCGATGATTTGATGGATGTTCGCGGGGCGTTGGGTGAGCTGTACTACCGCCGCAAAGAAATCCAGAAAGCGCGACCAATGTTGCAACGGGCCATTGATACTGCGCGAAGCATGGGGCTCTATCACTTCCTTTACCAACCCCTTACCACGCTTGGCCTGATTGAGCGCGATGCCCACAACAACAAGCGTGCGATTGAGCTTCTTTCCGAAGCCGCCGCTGTGGCCGAACGCCTGCGCGACAGGGTTGCCGGTGGCGAGAACGCCCGCAAACTCTACTCCTCCGGCACGGCACGCGTCCGCATCTACGAAGCGTTGATTGCGCTGTTGATTGAGCAAGGGGAAATCGAGCGCGCGCTGGAGTACTTGCAGCGCAGCAACAACGACGAGCTTCGGGAACGGTTTGGGGCGTTGGAGCGGAACATTGGCGACACCACCCGCCGCAAAATCTTGGACCAGGATCGCTTGATGAAAGCGCGGTTGGACAACCTTGCCGACCAGATCACAAAGGAGCAATCCAACCCGAATGCCCAGCCAGAAAAAATTGCCAACCTGAAGAACATCATCTCGGTAGCCGAAGGGGAATATGTGAAGTTCGTGCGGGAAACAATCACCGCCCAGCCAGAGCTTCGCAGCCATTTTGGCGGAACCGTGAACCCGATTGATCTTCGTGCAAAAAAGCAGCGTATCCCGCGCGATGCGGCCGTGGCGATGTACCTGTTAGGCGAGACGCAACTCTACATCTTTGCCGCCACTACCGACACCGTGATTGCCCGGGTTGTTCCGGCAGTACGAAGTGAGGTGGAAGCAAAAATCAACCGCCTGTACCGCCTTGCCAGCGACCCCGATGCCGCAGCCGCACGCGCAAAAAACGCACGCACCAACGGGACCGGAGCCTCCCCCGAACCGGATCGCGAGCAGCAAAGCTACGGACGGATTGCCAGCGAACTTTATCAGCTGCTGATTGACCCGATTGCCGACCAACTTGCTGGGAAGTCGAAGCTGGCAATCACCCCCAGCGGGCCGCTCTATTTTGTGCCGTTTCAAGCAATCGGGCCGGTGGGGGATGATGATGTGGTGCGCCCATTGCTTCGCGACCGCACCATTTTCTACATCAACGACCTTTCGGTGTTTTTGCAGGATGGGGCACCGAAAGGGAATCCGAAAATCATCGGGTTTGGCAACGCCGATGGGTCGCTTCCCAGTGCCGAACGTGAGGTGAAGGAGATCACAAAACTCTATTCTGGATCGGAGGCGTTGCTGGAAAGTGCGGCAACGGAAGACCGCGCAAAAAATATCCCGGAAGGGTTCAGCATCATCCACTTTGCCACGCACGGAAATTTGGATTACCACGACTTCAAAAATTTCTACCTGACCCTTGCGCCGAACAAAGCGGCCGGGGAAGATGGGAAGCTGACGATGGAAGAAATCTGGGGGATCACAACGCTGCCGGCGTGCCAGCTGGTGACGTTATCGGCCTGCAATACCGCCGTCACCGACGAAAGCCTTGCCGGTTGGCCGATCAATCCTGCCAACGCTTTCCTCACCATTGGTGTTCCCCGCGTGGTGGCCTCGCTGTGGCAAGTGGACGACGACGCAACAGCAATCCTGATGGAAGAGTTCTACAAAAAACTTCCCCAACTTGGCGCGGCTGAATCGCTTCGGCAAGCACAGTTGCGGTTGGCCAGCAACCCCCAATGGTCCCAGCCTTTTTACTGGGCACCGTTTGTGTTGTTCGGGGATTGGCGATAACCGGAGCAGTCGGGAAAGGGAGATGGACGTTGTAACTTGCCAGTGCATTCCCAGCAGTAAACGCCAAACACACACACAATCGGAATCATCAAACAATGGATATCAAGCCAGAGGATCTTCCTGTAAAAATTGAGAAGCCGTGGGGCTATGAGATATGGTATGCCTGGACTGAGCAGTACGTCGGCAAAATTTTGCACGTAAAAGCTGGCGGGCGGTTGTCGTTGCAGTATCACCACCACAAAGACGAAACCAGCTACGTGCTGCGTGGGAAGTTGAAGCTGATTAAAGGCCCCAGCGTGGATCAGCTGAGTGAAATAGAAATTGGCGAAGGCTACACGTGGCGCAACCATCCGGGCCAAGTCCACACGCTGGAGGGGATTGAGGATGCCGACGTGTTAGAGGTTTCCACACCCCACCTTGATGACGTTGTGCGGGTGCAGGACTGGTACGGGCGCGAAGGGACCAACCAGCCGTAGCCACAAGCTCACAACTCGGGCTTGCCCGGAGGCGGGGAAATCAAAGGAATCCGCAGGGGCATTGGTGTTGTAGCCGATGCCCCTGCAAATTTTCTTCCCCTAATCCTGACATCCGTCAGTTTGCCTGCCGCCACGCTCCTGTATTCTTGCAGCAGGGTGTGGCGGTTGTGTGCAGGGGGTGGGGAGAACATCAATCAACTTCTTAGATTTCATCATGCGATTCAGTGCTTTGCAACTTCGATGGATGATTGCTGGAGGGGTTGGTGGGTTGATTATTGGAATCATAGCCTACACGTTCATCTATGCTCAGGGAGGGTCCTACCTTACCAATAACCCTGCGGCATGTGCCAACTGCCATATCATGCAGGAGCATTTTGATGCTTGGACAAAATCAAGCCACCGTGCGGTTGCTGCCTGCAACGATTGCCATACGCCACATTCCACAATTGCCAAGTACTGGACAAAGGCTCAGAACGGTTTCTGGCATTCGGTGGCATTTACCACCGGCGACTTCCCCGATCCGCTACGGATTAAGCCATACAACAGGGAGGTAACCGAGGGGGCTTGCCGCAGCTGCCACCAGCCGATTGTTGATGCCATTGATGCCCAGCATCACGAAGAAACCGCAACCGGCGCAGGGGCAACTTCCTGTGTGCGCTGCCACGCAACGGTGGGGCATTGGGTACGGTAGTTGCGTCTTGCAGTCCAAACGTTCACAAAAGATTGTTCAGAAACCACGGCTTTTATCAGGGGGATATTAATGGCCACAACATCGCAGCCACAGACACCGCGCCGCCCTATCGGCGGCTTCCGATTCTTTCTGCTGACAGGGTTGGCTACCCTAGTGGTAGCTGTTGGCGGGGGGCTGCTTCTTAGCAGCATTATTGAGCGAAAAGAGGAAGCGAAAAACCCATTTTATCGGGTGGTGGACTTAAACGATAGCATTGATGACCCAGCAATCTGGGGGAAGAACTTCCCACTTCAGTACGATGACTATCGGAAGACCGTTGACCAAATCCGCACCCGCTATGGCGGAAGCGAAGCACTTCCCCACACTCCCACCCTGGCCGATCCGCGCTCGGTTGTGGCGCAATCAAAATTGCAAGAAGACCCACGGCTGATAACGATGTGGGCTGGTTATGCCTTCAGCAAAGATTTCCGTGAAGAGCGCGGCCATGCGTTCATGCTGGAGGATCAGATTTTTACTGAACGGCAAAATGTAGCGAAGCAGCCAGGCACCTGTCTGCACTGCCATGCCTCGGTGTATCTCCCCTATAAACGGGCTGGTGGTGGAGACCTGATCAAAGGGTTTGAGGTCTTGAACAGTCGGCCATACAGCGAGGTTAAACGTTTGGTTCAACACCCCGTGGCCTGCATTGATTGCCACGACCCAGCAACCATGCAACTGCGGGTTACACGCCCAGGGTTTATCGAAGGCATTCAAGCATTGAAGGCTTCGCAGGGGGTGCAGAATTACAACGTAAACACCATGGCCACACGCCAAGAATTGCGCAGCTATGTTTGCGGCCAGTGCCATGTTGAGTACTATTTCAAGGGTCCGGAAAAACGCCTTGTGTACCCATGGTTCAAAGGGCTGCAAGCCGATAGCATCCTTGCCTACTATGAGTCGGTTGGCTTCAAGGACTGGACGCATTCGTTGACCGGCACGCCAGCCTTAAAGGCACAACACCCTGAGTTCGAATTATACAGCCAGGGGATCCATGCGCGCAGCGGTGTTGCCTGTGCCGATTGCCATATGCCGTACAAGCGGGAAGGGGCGATGAAAATCAGCGATCACCACATCCGTAGCCCGTTGCTGAATTTGAATAAATCGTGCCAGACCTGCCACCGCTGGTCGGAAGATGAGTTGAAAGCGCGCGTGGAGACAATCCAAGATCGGCACTTCCAATTGCGGAACCTTGCAATGGACGCGCTGATGGATCTAATCAACGAAATGCGCAACGAACGCGCCGCCGACAGCAGCAGCCAACGGCTTGTTGCCGCGCAAAATTTCCAACGGAAAGCACAGTTCTTGCTGGATTTTGTGGAAGCTGAAAATTCTACTGGATTCCATGCTCCGCAGGAAGCCGCACGCATCTTGGGCCAATCCATTGATTACGTCCGCAAGGGGCAGATGGCATTACGGGCTGCCGCCGCAGCATCAGTACAGTGATAAGCATATCAGCATCGTTGCTTGCTTGTTATCCTTTTTCCGAACACCATGAAAACCAACCCAATAAGCCGCGAACTGGCCGACCGTTACGACATCCCCGGGCCGCGCTACACCTCCTATCCAACTGCCCCGCATTTCCAACCGTGGGGCAGCAAGGATTGGCTGGATGCTTTGACAGAAAACGAGCGGTACTCCCAGCGTCCGCTGTCGCTCTATTTCCACCTTCCATTCTGCCCAACCCTTTGCCTGTACTGCGGCTGCAACGTTGTTATCACCAAGGATAGGAAACGAGTTGGCCGATATGTGGAGTATCTGATGCGGGAGATGGAGATGTTCCAATCGCTGATCCCAACAAAACGGGGGGTGAAGCAGGTTCACTGGGGTGGGGGATCGCCAACATGGCTGACCCCCTACGAAATCCGCAAGCTGGCCGAGAAGATATGGTGCAATTTCAACCTTTCGCGAACCGCAGAAATTTCCGTTGAAGTTGATCCCCGCCGATTGACCGAGGAACATGTTGCGGCCTTCTGTGATGTCGGGTTCAACCGGATCAGCTTGGGGGTGCAAGATTTTGACCCCGGAGTGCAGCAAGCAGTCAGAAGGTTGCAAACCGAGCAGGAGACGATCAACGCTTTGGAGTGGTTCCGGCAGCGTGGGGTGCGTAGTGTGAACATTGATCTGATCTACGGGTTGCCGGGGCAAACTGTGGAAAGTTTCCACCGCACGCTGAACCGCGTGATTGAGCTTCGGCCCAACCGTATTGCGGTGTTCAACTTCGCTTACCTTCCCACCATGAAACCCCACCACCGCGCCATTGATGCGGCCGCGCTTCCCGAGCGGACAACCAAGCTGATGATGCAGGAGGACATCATTGCAACGCTGACCGATGCCGGCTACCGGTACATTGGCATGGATCACTTCGCGCTTCCCGACGACGAATTAGCGCTGGCGCAGCAGGAAGGACGGCTGCACCGGAACTTCCAGGGATATACCACCGGAGCCGAGTGTGACCTGATAGGGTTTGGCATGACCAGCATCAGCAGCCTTGACCGCGCTTACGCCCAAAACCTGAAAGAACTGCCGGAGTACGAAGCCGCGATTGACCGTGGCGAGCTTCCCGCATCGCGCGGATTGCGCCTAAACGACGATGATTATTTGCGGCGGCATATCATCAACGAGCTGATGTGCAACCTCCATCTTTCCATCCCCCAAGTTGAAAAAGATTTTGAGGTGGATTTCTTCAAATACTTCCCCGATGTGGAGGAGCAATTGACCCCGCTGGTGATGGATGGCCTGGTGAAATTCGACCCCGACTCCATTGATGTCACCGAGCCGGGGCGGCTGTTTCTGCGGAACATCGCCATGCAGTTCGATGCCTACCTGGGGGCCAACAATGCGGTGTTCAGCAGAACGGTGTGAAGACGGCAGCCGCCTGAATCACACGTGGTTGCTGGAAGCACAAAATGGAGGGGGGCACGCAGCAGAGATGGAACGATAGTGAGTAACTGACCTTACGCACCTGCCCTCGTTCGCTGCCAGCCCTCACCCCGGCCCTCTCCCAAACAAGTGATGCTACTGCTTCCACTTCATTGGTCGGGTGAGAGAGGGAGCCAAAGCCGAAGAGAAGAAGAGCAAAGCCGAAGAGAAGAAGAGCATCGAAGCAAGCCACCGAGCCGGCAAGTCTTTATCTGCGTAAGGTGAGCGAGTAAAGCAAGAGGCTTGGCAAACACCAAGCCTCTTGCTTTACTCACCTGTCGGTTGCGCTTCGCGCACTTTTTTCTTTGGGGCTGGTGGCGGCTTGATTTTCACCACCACCAGCGCGTTGCTTACCCTTCGCGACGACGGCTTGCTCCCTTGCCGGCTGACGGTTTCGCCATCAATCACCATGGAGGTTGATCCGCCGCCATCGAAGTTCATTGCTTGGTAGGCCCCTTGTTCAACCATAAATCGCGCAAGCTCCGAAAGGTTCATCCCGATGGTTCCGGCATCTTTGCTGCCGCTGTTGATTGCCACCAAGATCAACGTGTCGCCGTTGCGGGTGGTTCCCACGGCTGTTCGGGCAAGCAGCCCTTGCACAAACCGAACAGCCTTCGATCCCTCCGTTTCATATTCCGGATCGGCCACGCCATCGCGAACCAGGCGGGGGGTTCCGGTAAGAAGATCGCGCACTTTTTTTTGCGGGGCTGGCCAAACCTGAAAGATCAGTTTCACCGTGTCCCCTTCCTGGATTGTTGTGAAATACTCAGCCGCCAACCCCAGCGAGATCACAAATCCGTTGTCGGGAATTTCCACAGCACCAGTATCCACCGCCACCACTTGCAGCCGCATGGTGTCGCCAACGGAAGGGGGGGGAATCGGGTTCCGTTTGCGGCGCGGCTTCAGCGGTTGCAGCGCAATTTTCAGCATCGGATGTTCGCGGTCTTCGCGGAGTTTTGCGGCGCGCCAGGTTGCGATGATTCCGGCGGTGTCAATCAGTGGTGTTTCGGTTTCATCCCCGCTTTCGGCGGCCACTTGGTTGGCCAGAACTTCGGCAATAATTGCGCTGTCGGTTTTGCGGCTTCCGCGTGGGATCGAATCGCCGTAGAAGCGGTTGTAGGCCACCAGTCCATCTTCCCCGCCGCGCGCGTTCACCGCCCCGATTGGCGTTTGGCGATATTTCCAAAGCAACGTGCCGCGTAGCTGAACCCGTTCAAATCCAACCGTTCCGTCGTCGTACATCAGCAGCGAGGACCACGCCTTGTAGCCAGCCGTCTCAATCACTTCGCCGTTGGTGATGGTTGCGCCGATTGGTGAGTTGTAGGTGGCTTTCCAGAAGCTGGCGTTGGTTGCGGCAACCACCGTATCCTCCAACAAGCTGTCGGCCATTTCAAAAATGTCCGATACCTTTTGCAGTCCATCGAACCGTTCGTGGGCTTTTACCGTGCGCAGCCGTGCGTTGGCGTGCAAGGCTGCTTTCACCACGTGGGCAATGTGTCCGCCGGAGGTGCGCATCCACTGGTAGGTTACTCCATCGGCAAGCTGCTCGGTAACCACCGAGTCCGCCGCAACCGACCTCAGCTTTGGCGCGGCTGGTGGTGTGGCCGCTGCCGAGCGGCGTTTCCGTTTGGGGCCGTATTTTTTTTTCTGCCGTGATGTTCCTTTCCCCTTCAGGCTTTTTTTCCGTTTTTGTGTTGTCCCTTTTGCGCTTCCTTTCCGTTTGGTTGATTTCTGCGCTGTTGGAATCCCCCCGCCCCGCCGCTCTTGAATCGGCGGGATGGGAATCGTTGTGCTGATTGGCCCCGCTGATGCAAAGGAGAAATCTGCGTGGCGCACCAGGGCATTGAGGGTATCAACAGCAAGCAACGGCTGTTGGGTTTCGGCACACACCTCACCTCCCCCGGGCACTGCCATTGCCAGTATCAGCAACGTGAGCAGCGCAGCCAAGCGGGAACCAATGTGAGCCGTCATCAAGCGGGAGGGAGTAGGAATGGTTGAATGGAACAAAGGGTGATGGAGGCTGGCAGCGGAGCAGTGTGTGGGAAACTGGCAAACGGGAAACAGAGCCACGGGCGCGCAACCGGGAAAAATTATTCTTCCCCGAACGATTGTGGCTCCCAGCCTTCCCCTTCGCAGGGGAGGTAGCGTTCGCTGACGTGTTCGTCAAGTTTGGTGCAATGCAGTCCATCGGGGTTGAAGAAACGGCAGCTTGAGCAGAGCGTTTCCTCGATGATCTGGCGGCTGGATTGGCGGAAGTTGTTGTACTGCACCTGGGCGGGGAAGACCACAAACCCGTAGATGCCAGCAATCGTGATCCACCACCATTCGCTGTAATCCACGCGGTCGTACAGCAGCAGCGCGGCGGCGATGGTGATCACCAACCGAAGCATGGCATACCAGACAATCGAGCCGAACGTTGGGCGGTCGCTTGCCCCCCGCTTGCCGGAAACGTCGGGCCGATCCTCGGTTGGGTCGGCGTGGAATGGTCGGTATGAAGTTCCTTTGCGAATCACTGCGTTGCTACATTAAGCACAAAACGGCGATTGAGAAATACCACTATGAATGCCACGCAAGCTGCGAAACTGCTGTGGACTGGTGCTTCAATGTGGGGCGATATTACGGCATCCGTTCCTTTCAAGCAAGGGTGGAAGTGGTGGGATGACGTTTTTCTTCCGACGGTGCGTGTTGGCTCCCTCTATTTTTTTTCAGCCGCCTCGTCTGTTGGGCTGTTGCACACTATGTTGTGCCAAGTAATAGATACTTTGCGCCCAGTCATCTACACAGCACCAAACGCACCGAACAGCCATGACCATTCTCCCCGAATCCGAAGATCACTTCCATCAGCTTTCCGAAACAGGGGGGTATGAATGGAGTTACTTCGATGGAGTAAGCCACGATGCGGAGTGGGGTTTTGTGGCAATGTGGTTCCGTGGTGTGCCGATGTCGCCGTGGTATTCCGCTGCGGTGGAGCGTGCGTTGCGCCGGGGGCAGACGTTGCCGCCGCTGGATCACTGCGCTTTTCATTTTGCCCTGTACCATCGTGGCAAGCGGATCTACTCTGCGCTGCATGAGCGTGATGGCCAAGCGTTCCACACTGACCACCGCACTCCGGATGCTCGCTTGCTGAATAACGCCCTGTATTCCAACGCGGTTCCCGCTGGCGGAACCCACTACGCCATTTCGGTTGATACTGAGTTCCCACGCCAAACCAGCCGAGTGGTTGGCGAGATCGCCATCCGCTCCGAGCGGCAAGATCTGAAACCACTGTTGGAGGGCCAGCCGCACCGCCCCGATGAACAGCACTTCTGGGTTCCGGCAGCGGTTGCCGGGAATTTCACTGCCGACTTGGGGTTGTGGCGGTTTGCTGGCGGAACCAAGCGAATCTCCTTTGCTGGCCGTGCCTACCACGACCGGCATTTCGGCACCTCACCGTTCCATCGGCTTCCTGGAATTTGGTTGTGGGGGCGGGTGCATTCTGGGGATCACACGTTCATCTATTTCAGTTCTGGCAAGGGGGAACATCAATTCCAGCGCGCTGTGCTGGTAGAGAAGGGAGCGATTGTGGCTCACAGCAGCAACATGAAGTTGGAGCAATCCGCTCCGAAAAAGAAGCACTGGGGAATTGACCACGCTGGCATTCTGCAAGGAGCAAGCAAGGAGGTAGAGTTTACCGTGACCCCGTTGTGCTGCGTGGATGCTGGACCGTTGTCTCACCGCTCAATTCAATCAATCGCTGTTCGTCAGCAGGGTGCGCAGCAAGGGATTGCAGGAATTGGGATTGGTGAGGTTCTGCGCCCCAGCAGAGGAAGTGTTGGCTGGATTCGCCCGTTCGTTAAATTTAGGGCGAGAAAAATGCGGGGGAGGAGAGTTGTGAAGGAAGCACTTAGTCCTTAGCGAAGAGGGCATTTTTCATCTTTCATCATCCTTGGTTCGACACCCGACATCCAACATTCGGTATTCATTCGATCTTCTCATCCAAAACCCGATTTCCGACATGCCCATTATCCACAGACTGCCCGAATCGTTAGCAAATAAAATCGCCGCTGGTGAGGTTGTTCAGCGTCCAGAATCGGTGGTGAAAGAATTGGTGGAGAACAGCCTTGACGCTGGCGGGACGGAGATTGCCGTCATCACCCGCAGTGCTGGCAAGTCACTGATCTACGTTTCCGATAACGGCAAAGGAATGGCCGAGGAAGATGCCATAGTTGCGTTTGAACGCCACGCCACCAGTAAAATTTCCACCCAGGATGACCTTGACCGAATTATGACGCTTGGATTCCGTGGCGAGGCATTGGCCGCAATCGCTGCGGTTGCGCAAGTGGAGCTGAAAACCCGCCAGGCCGGCGAAGAACTTGGCACACTGGTGCGGGTGGAAAACGGGAAGGTGATGGAGCTATCCAAAACCGCCTGCGAGCGCGGAACCAGCATCGCCATTAAGAACCTTTTTTTCTCCGTTCCGGCGCGGCGCAAGTTTATGAAGTCGAACGCCACCGAGTTTAAGCATACCGTCGAGACGATGCAGCGGTTCGCGCTCTGCTATCCGCATGTCTCCTTTGCCCTTAGCGACGACGACACCATTGCCTTGAACGTAAAACCGAGCGGTTTGGAGGATCGCATCCGTGCTATCTACAACCAGGAGATGCTGAACGCATTGCTTCCGTTCGAGGCATCGGGCGATGGGATCACGATCACCGGATACATCGGCAGGCCAAACTTTGCGCGGAAGTCGAAAAGCGACCAGTACATGTTCTTGAACGGGCGGTACATCAGCAGCCGGTTGCTATCGCACGCGATTTTTACCGGCTACGAGCATCTGATGGATGCCCAAAGCTATCCCCCGTATGTTCTGTATTTGGAGATTGATCCCGAGCGGGTTGATGTGAACGTGCATCCCACAAAATCGGAGGTGAAGTTCGACGACGAGAACGGCATTTACCAGATGCTTCAGCAGGGAACACGCCGGGCGTTAAGTAACCACAACCTTGTTCCGGCCATGACCATGCCCCCACAAGAAACTGGCGAAGGGGTGCTGGCCGCGCTCCGGTTTGCATTGCCAACCCACGACCGCGCCGAGCCGTTCCGCACCGTACCCGCTTCCCCTTCCCCTTCCGGCATCTCACCTTCTGGTACATCGGCAAGCGGATCAACGGGAAACTGGCGCGACCCACAACCACCAATGCCGAACAGAAATCGGGAGGCGACGGCTGGGGTTGGAAAGGATGTGTTGGAGCAGTTGTTTGGCAACCCAAACTATGCCACTACACCAACCCAATCCACAACGCAGGTTCCCGGCAGCGAAGCGGGGGTGACGTTCCAGCAACAGGTGCGTTCGGTGGAGGATGCCGAGCATGAGCATCGCTTGGGATTGTGGCAGATTCACAACAAGTATATCCTCTCGCAAATCCGCTCCGGTTTGATGATTGTTGACCAGCACGTTGCCCACGAGCGCATCCTGTACGAACGTGCCGTAAAAAGCATGGAAGCTGCCATGCCGATGTCGCAGCAGTTGCTGTTCCCGCTGGAGCTTGCCACCAACCCAGCGGAGTTTGCACTAATCCGCGAGCTTCGCAATGATCTTACGGGATTAGGGTTCGACATTGCGTTAGAGCGGGGAGAAAAAGTGATGATTACTGGTGTTCCGAACGATGTTCGGGCGGGTCAGGAGGCTGCAATTTTGCGGGAGTTATTGGATCAGTACGAAGAGTATCACCAGATGGGGAAGACCGACCAGCGGGATATGTTGGCGGCATCGTTTGCCTGCCGTGCGGCAATCAAGGCAGGGGATCCGTTATCGGAGCGGGAGATGCTGGATTTAATCGAGCAGCTGTTCTCCACCACCATGCCCTACGTCTGCCCGCATGGTCGCCCAATCGTCATTCGGATTGACTTAGGGGAGCTTGACCGGAGGTTTGGGAGGACATCGTGAGGAAGTTATCGGGAGCGATAGAGTTCCCTTAAATTTTTGTTGGGTGTTGTGTCACGTTTCTGCAAATTTCTGTCACTATACCAAGTGATAGGGTTGTCATTCGAAGCCTCCCGTTTCAACCGCGTCACCTACACACCAAGAGACAACCAACTGGAGTTTGGCAATGGCCTCCTCGCCCCGCCAACATGAGCCTCAGTCTGAACTATCGCAGTTCAGCTCGCAACTTGAGGATTGCATCCAAAGCATCAGAAGAATCCTTCGTAAGAAGGTGAGGGAGCGATATGTTCAAGAGGAAATTTTATCGGAAACACTGCTCACCGCATGGAAGAAGTATCAGCATGGGGAGCGTGTAGAAAATTTTAGGGGATGGTTACGGCAGATTTTGGCACTCAAGATTTTGGAGTGTTTCCGACGGGAACAAACAAAAGGGGAGGGAGGAAAGGAGCGGGAAGCATTCAATGAAGAGCAACATTCGGGAGCGGGAGCGGGAGTATATCTTGATGCCAAGATTGATTGGGAGAGGATAACGGAGGTGTTGACCAAAGAAGAGGCGGTGATTCTGTGGCGGCATTATGGAAATGGAGAGAGTTGGGTGGAAATAGCCGAAGAGCTTGGGAAGAAGGAGCAGACGGTACGGAAGCAAGGGAACCGAGCAAAACAGAAAGTACAGAGCCATTTTCCGGAATTAGATGGCTTATACTGATACAGCAGAGACCTTGTACTCATCATCAATAAAATCGGAAGGCACTTCTTACCTGAATTGCGATCGTATTGATAGTGGGTGGTAAGAACAGGGTGATGGTAACACGTAACAAATCACTATCCACAGAGGAAAGACGATGAAAACAATCCTTCGGTGCTTTGGTGTGGTAACAGTAGCTGCAATGCTGATTGTTAGCACGATGATGGCAGGAAATGCGTGGCCCGGCTATGTCAATGCTCCCGGTGGAGCAACAAAAGGAAAGGGGCGATGGATAAAAGATGAAACCCATGCGGGCTTTATCAGGGTGTTTTGTGACACGGCATACCCAACAGAGCAATGTTGGTGTATTGACGGAGGAACACTTTATACAGGACAGCTTACTGCGGGGCATAATCCGTCAGGTGGAGAGCTGATCGCACCAACCGTTGATGTGTACAACTAATACTTGCCAAGAATAGCCATTCAGATGATCCAATCAATCTGAATGGCTATTCTTTCTAAAAGATCATACTACCTTATGAAAACACTCATATTGCTAATAATACTGCTGTTAGCAGCTTGCGATTCAAATTCCCAAAACAAAGAGGTGGAATCACAATCAATTGCTTCGTTGAAATTGATAAAGCAGTTTCAATTAGAGGAGGACATCTCATTGCCAATAAATGCTATTGGTGACGTGTCTTTTAATACATCAGGCGCATTATTTTCGATTAGTAGCTTCGGCTTGCCCAAAGCATTTATTTTTTCAACAAACTCAGGAAAATTAATAAAATCAATAGGAACTACCCTTGATTTTATTGATAGCATCGCCTATTATCAAGTAAAAATATGGCCGGAGGACAAAGATAGATTTCACGTATTGTATAGTGAAGAAATTAAAGACTCGAAAGGCAGAATAATACCTCAAGCTGAAATTATAAAAAAGACAGAAACCCGTTTCTCTACCGTATTATTTGTTGATGATTCTACCCTTATAGCATGGGGAGCGATTACTGCTTTAATGTTAGAAAAACATCCTTCTGGATATGAAAAATCATATGCAACATTGCCGTTATTTTGTAAATATAACATTGCAAAAGATGAATTTCTAGAGATTCATCCATTGACCTTTGGACGCTCAGATATATTTCCATCTTGCACTATGCAAGGACTGTGTTTTGATAAAGAAAAAAATCAAGTGACCGCTGCTATTTATGATGACGAATCAAAAAGAATGAATGATACTATTCGGATACTTGCAAAATTTGACGGAACAGGGCAAGCGATAAGAAAGCTATGGCTACCCTTTCCGCAAGAACATATTAAATCTTCATTGGGAGCTAATTTTTTAAATGTTAAATCAACTATTATCGGCAGTCACCAATTCACAATTTTTAAAACTGTGCCAAAAATATATAACATTGAAATGCAAAATTTCTTTCCATTATCACAAATGCCAAAAGGCAATAGGATGCTGTTTTCGTTATCTTTAAAAGATTCTAAAATTCCTGACGAAGCAATAGTGTCAATGATCGACTTTCGGATGGATGGGATTTATAAATGTGATAATGATATTGTTGTTACTGGGAATTATAAAAGCGATGGAGATCAATCGCTCATCTCTTTTGTTCAGCGTTATGATATAGAAGGGAATTTAAAGTCAATGTATGAAACTAAAGACGATGCAATAAAATTTATTGGATTTTCAGAAGCTGATAAATCCATTGTGCTATTCCGATTAGATAGGGATACTGGATGGAATGTAGCCTACTATCAGATTCAGTAGATAGCCATGAATACATTACATGCCCACATCATGCTGCTGTTTGTAGGTGCTGCACTTCACTATACTGCCGCTGCATTAACAATTGATGAAATTTATCAAACAATACATGCTACACCCTCCGATCTGGTTATTGTTTGCTTTATGACTCCTGGCGAATGTGTGAAATGCCAAATTGCAGTAAATGAAGCCTTTACATGGCTATCAACAGAAACCCCTTTTAAATCTCATGTGAAATTGGTGGGGATCGTGCGCTGTAATCGTAAGATTGAAGTACAAGCATTTCATAAGGATAATCCAATATTCACTGCGGTATTCCCGAACTATGGCAAGGAGAAAAGCAATCTACAGTTAAGCACTGGTACTCGTGTGGCTATATATTCTAAGCGGCAAGGGTTGATTGGGACAATAAATGAGAAGGAATACTTCGGCGACATCCAATCAGCCTTCAAACGGATTCTTAAGATTAAGTAGCCAGCATATTTTCTGCACAGGATTATCGGCAGCAATTTCTTCATAAAAAAAGCACCGAGGGGAACTAATCCCTCGGTGCTTTTTACGTTGTTTGGCTCAACGGCTTACTTCCCAACCGAAGCCGCATAGGTGTCGGCATCCATCAGTGCTGTTAGGTCTGCGTCGGGGGCGATTTCGATGCTTACCATCCAGCCGTCGCCGTAGGGGTCCTTGTTCACTGTTTCCGGCGCGTCGTTCACGGCGGTGTTGATCTCGGTGATGCGGCAGGCAATCGGCATGTACAGATCGGCTACGGTCTTTACTGCTTCAATTGTGCCGAAGATTTGGCCGGGGGCAAGCTCGTCCCCAATGCTTGCGGTGATGTCCACAAACACCACATCGCCAAGCTCCGATTGTGCATACTCGGTGATGCCAACGGTTCCGGCGGTTCCGTCAATGCGGACCCACTCGTGGCTTTTGTCGTACTTCAGGTCGGATGGAAAATTCATGGGAGGAAGCCTTGATGGATGTTGTTGGTTTATGGGTTCTCGGGTAGCCGGCTTTTCCACTCGGTAGTGTCAACAAACCGTGTGTCGAACTGGCCGCTTAGGAATGCTTCGTGCTCCATCATCATCTGGTGGAACGGGATGGTGGTCTTCACCCCTTCAATCACAAACTCATCCAGCGCGCGGCGCATCTTTGCAATCGCGCTGTCGCGCGTTTCGCCAAAGGTGATGAGCTTTGCCAGCAGGGAATCGTAGTAGGGGGGGACGCTGTAGCCCTGGTAGATATGCGAATCAATCCGCACGCCATGCCCGCCGGGGAAATGGAGGTTGGTGATCCGCCCTGGGCTTGGCCGGAAATCTTTGTACGGATCCTCGGCGTTGATCCGGACTTCGATGGAGTGCTTCCGTGGCGGCGATTGCTTCAGCGTTAGCGTCTGGCCAGCGGCAACGGAAATCTGCTCCTTAATCAAGTCAATCCCCAACGACTCCTCGGTCACGGGATGCTCCACCTGGATACGGGTGTTCATCTCCATGAAGTAAAAATCCCGGTGCTTATCTACCAAAAACTCAATCGTTCCTGCCCCTTCGTAGTTCACGTGGGCGCAGCCCTTCAGCGCAGCTTCCCCCATCTTCTCTCGCAACTCGGCCGACATCACCGGCGACGGAGCTTCCTCGATCAGCTTTTGGTGGCGGCGTTGGATCGAGCACTCCCGCTCGTTCAGATAGGCGCGGTTGCCGTAGCGGTCGCACATCACCTGAATTTCAACGTGGCGCGGCTCTTCCACAAATTTTTCGATATAGACGCTGCCATCGCCAAACGCGGCTTCGGCTTCGGTACGGGCGGTGGTGTAGGCGCGTTCCAGCTCGGAGGATTCCTGTACCACACGCATCCCTTTCCCGCCGCCGCCAGCGCTTGCTTTGATGACGATGGGAAACCCGACTTCTTCACCTACACGCTTTGCGGCGGCAAGGTCTTCAATCAATCCTGGGCTTCCCGGAACCACCGGCACGCCAGCCGCAACCATCGTCTCCTTTGCAACGGATTTATTCCCCATCAGCATGATGGATTCCGGCGAAGGCCCGATAAATGTGAACCCGCACTCCTTGCAGATTTCGGCAAAGCGTGCGTTCTCGGCAAGGAATCCGTAGCCCGGATGAATCGCGTCGGCGTTGGTGACTTGTGCGGCGGAGATAATCCGGGGGATGTTCAGATAGCTTTCGGCACCGGCGGGGGGGCCAATGCAGAGCACCTCGTCGGCAAACTTGACGTGCAGCGAATCAGCGTCGGCGGTGGAATAGACGCAGACCGTGCGGATGCCCATCTCGCGGCAGGCGCGGATGATCCGCAGGGCGATCTCGCTCCGATTGGCGATCAGGATTTTTTTGAACATTATTCCGGTTCAATCAGGAAAAGGGGCTGGTTATACTCCACTGGCTTCCCGTTCTCCACCAAAATCTTCGCCACCTTTCCGTACACGTCGCACTCAATCTCGTTCATCAGCTTCATCGCTTCAACAATGCAGAGCACGGTGCCGGGGGAAACGGAGGTTCCTACCTCGACGTACACTGGTGAATCTGGAGAAGGGGAGCGGTAGAAGGTGCCAACAATCGGGGAGTGAATCTCGTGATAATTGTTTGAAGCCGCTTCCGCTACCGGAGGTGGTGTTGACACCGCAGGTGCCGGGGCAGTCTGGATTGCCGGGGCTTCCGGCAGAACGATTGGGGCCGTGGAGATTGGGGGCATCGAGGGGAACATGGTTGGCATTGGCATTCCGCCAAACTCATGTTTCCCGGTTTTGGAAAGCCGGATGGTGGTTCCATCCTGCTCGATCCGCAGCTCGTTGACGGAGCTTTCATCGAACAACCCCAGAAGCTGACGGATGTAGTCAATGTCAATCATGTGTGCGCCCATACTCTTCTGCTTTCCTGATTTCAGTTGATGTTGGTTCGCTGTCGTTCTTGACGCTTAGTTCTTCACGCGGTCAAGATACTCGCCGGTGCGGGTGTCAACACGGATAACATCCCCTTCGTTGACAAACAGCGGAACCTGTACCGTTGCTCCCGACTCCACTTGTGCCGGTTTTGTTGCCCCGGTGGCGGTGTCCCCTTTCACCCCTGGCTCGGTGTGGGTAATGGCAAGAACAACGTGCGGCGGAAGCTCGATGCCCACAACTTGGGTTCCGTTGAAGGAGATGTTGGCCTCGCCCGATTCTTTCAGAAATCCGGCAGCACTGCCAACGATTGTTTCTTCGATATAGACTTGGTCGTAGGTCTCGGTATCCATGAACACCATCTTATCGCCATCGCGGTACAGGTACTGCATTGGCTTGCGGTCAATCCGCACAAGGTCAATTTCTTCGCCGGAGCGGAAACGGTTTTCCAGCAGTTTGCCGTTGTTAAGATTGCGCATCTTCACTTGGTAGAAAGCGCGAAGATTGCCTGGTGTGCGGTGGACGCTTTCCAGAACCGTGCAGAGTTCCCCGTTGTAGCGGATAACAATGCCTGGCCGCAGGTCTGAGGTCGTTGCCATTGTGAGTCTGTTGATTGAACTATGAGAGGCGCCGAACGGATTCGAACCGTTGTACAGGGTTTTGCAGACCCTTGCCTAGCCGCTCGGCCACGGCGCCATGATGTGAAGATTGTTCGATGGCTTGCTGAAGTCCCTCACCAAAACTCTGAAGCATTAATGAAGGGGAGCAGTGAAAAAGCCGCCAAAGATATTGTTTGCCCCCTCACTTATGCAAACAGGGGTGTGTAACGGGAAGAAAGGGAAGGGGGCATGCCCACCAAATCGTGAGCAAAAAGGTTGCCCGCGATGCCCGCGTGCTACCAGCTTGGGACGGCAATCCCTTCCACCAGCCGGACGGTGTCGCGGGCAATCAGCAGTTCCTCGTCGGTGGGGATAACGTAGGCGTGAAGCCGCGAGCTATCGGCACTGATACGCCCTTCGGTTCCGGCCATTAGCGTGTTGTTTTGCTGTTCGTCAAGGTGCAGCCCCAGCCATTCCATGTGCTGGCAAACCCGCTGGCGAATCATTGCCGAGTTCTCCCCAATGCCGCCGGCAAAAATGATTGCATCGGCTCCGTTCATTTCAGCCAAATATGCACCAACATATTTTCGGATTCGCTGAACAAATATCTGTACAGCAAGGTGAGCGCGGCGGTCGTTGTTCTCCTGCTCTTCGGCCAGAAGGTCCCGCATATCGTTGGTTAGCCCGCTGATTCCCAGCAGCCCCGATTGCTTGTTCAGCAAAGTATCCATCTGGTTGATGCTGAAGCCTTCTTTCTCCATCAGATACTCAATCACCGCTGGGTCAACGTCGCCGCTGCGTGTTCCCATCACTAATCCTTCCAGCGGAGTAAGGCCCATCGAAGTATCAACCGAACGCCCCCCCGCGATTGCCGCTGCCGAGCATCCATTCCCCAAGTGAAGGGTGATGATGTTGACCTGCTCCTTCGGAATATCCAACAGCTTCCGGTAGCGGTAAGCAACGTAACGGTGTGAGGTTCCATGGAACCCGTAGCGGCGCACCCGATGCCGCCGGTAAAACTGGTAGGGGATTGCGTACAGGAAGGATTCTTCCGGCATGGAGTGATGGAACGCCGTATCGAACACGGCGGCTTGCGGAATCCCTGCGCCAAAAATCTCGGTGACAGCCGCAATCCCACGCAGGTTGTCGGGGTTGTGAAGCGGGGCAAGGTCAATGCACTCTTCGATTCCATCAATCACTTCCGGGGTAATCAGGGTGGAGGCTGTGAATTTTTCGCCACCATGCACCACACGGTGGCCAACGGCGTGGATGTCGGCAAGGGAGTTGATGTGGGGAATGTCCGCTTCCTGGCTTACCAGCCACCGCACCGCGATGTCAATCGCCGCACGGTGGTCCCGCACGGGCTGGGCATTGCGGGCGGCCCGCCCCGCGCCGTTCTCGAACCGCAGCAACGCCTGCGACCCGATCCGTTCAATCGCCCCTTTGGCAATGCGGCGGTCGGTGTCGCTTGCCATTGTTTGTGGGTCGGTATCAATCACCTGAAATTTCAGCGATGATGAGCCAGCGTTAAGAACAAGAACGTTCATATCCGGAAGTTGGGTTAGGAGTTGCTACGGTGGGGAAGCTCTGAACCAAAGAACCCCGACAGGGCGGGGTTCTTTTAATTGGTAGTAGATCAATTGCTTCCTTCGATCGTGCTTTTGCGAATACCTTGTTGTGAACAGGTTCGTGTTATGGTTTTGCCCCAGTTCTGTGAATTTTGGCTATAAGCTTCGTTGCAGTTTTTAGTCTTTTGGTAAATAAGATTCCAGTTTCAGAATTTGGATCATAAGCACTTGCACCTGAACCTAAGTTGTTAGCATCACTTGCTGTAATGTACGTTCTTACTCGTAGTTTCCCTTTCGAGTCTCTTTCGAGTTCGGGACTTTCAAGGGATTTCACCTCAATAACTTTACAACCTTTATTGTTGTAATCATTTTCAGATTCTACCCAATCGACAGGGCTTGCAATAAATAGCAGCTTCCCATCTTTTCCTCTGGCTAAATCTGTTTGGCTTAATTTCTGCGCTCCTAATTCATTAGCAATTGTTTGATTAGATAAAATGCCTTTATACTCCCAAGTCCAAGATGAAGGACTTCCTGTTGGATCCGTCGAATACACATAGGTGTTATGCTTCTCTATGACAGGATTTGCGCCATTATAGACAAAAGCAACCATGATTAAATATAGTTTTCCCGTGTTTGAGTCGTAGAATAATGCGGGTTCATTCCAAAAAAATGAATTTAAACTTAGGTCAGGTGGAATCAGTGTTTGATTAGCACTCCATCCCACATATGTGAGAGAACCACCAATGATTTGTTTCTCAATGCTTGTTGTCAAATTTTCAGGATTGTTTGCCTTCAAAATTGTGATATGAAAAGAATTACTAGGCCTACCAGCAAACCCACCCACAGTAGGAATAAAATAGTTAAGCCTTGCAGCTAACCAGTAATTCTCGTTTCCATTGTTAATTGGTAATAAATTCAAAGTTTCATGATCTAAAAAACCTGATTGACTAAGGTTTTCAGGGTTGTTCGTTGCAATAGGCTCAAATAGTTTTTTGACAAATTGCCAGCTTATGCCATTGTCAGTAGATTTCGATAGATGTATTTCTACACTGGGTACATTGTTTCCTCCTACTGCTTTGATGTGAGGATGACTGTATCCAAGCCACAATGTGCTGGAATTAGTCTCTTTTCTAATAGTAGGGTCTGCATAACCATAGAAATTTAGGTTGTTATCATAAGGGTCTCCGGGAATAGTAAGTTCACCACACTCACTTCCAATACAGTCAATGTTTTGAGTGCTTGTGGAATCATCCACAGGTGTTAGTGTATTGTCTGATTTATCACAAGAAGTGATAAACATCAGAAAGAAGAAAAGATGGTAGAGCTTCATATCCTTCACGCTCATCGTTTGATTGACAGTTTTGATCCCTTCTATTCTTGCCTATCAGGTTGCCCCACGGATTTACTATTGCAGTTTATGTCTGTTTTGTGATATAAATAGAGTACGAATAAACTACTGCTCCAATATAGATTCAACAAACCTGTTTGCCAACAGTTCATCGCTTCAATTTTTGCCCAATTGATGGGGTGGTAGAGGCACAACGTAGGCTGATGGTTCCCGCACTGTGGAAATGAACAATGATTAGGGGACTCGTGAACCACTTTATTCAGATGTATACAGGGAAGCAATAAACCAAGGAACCCCGACAGTGCGGGGTTCCCTAGTTCAGGTAATGATGGAATGCAGGCAATAGCATTGTGCTGAAAAATCGAACGCCTTCGGTCATCGTGGGGAAGCCTTGATGGAGCTGGCCCCTCACACTACCCCCGATACTGCCGCAAAAACTCCAACCGATCCTGTAATTGCGATACTGGCATCAGCAGGCGATCCTTGCCGAAGATTGCATCCTCGACGTTGGTGAACACCAGTTCGTAGTCCTTCGACATCACAATCGCTTCCTCTGGGCAGACTTCCTCGCAGTAGCCGCAGTAGATACAGCGAAGCATGTTGATCTCGAATTTGGATGGATACCGCTCCTTCTCACGCGTAGTCTCGCCAGCCTGCACCTCGATTGCGATTGCCGGACAGACCCGCGAGCAAAGCCCGCAAGCAACGCACCGTTCGCCGTTCTCTTCTTCCACCAGCACCGGGCGGCCACGGTAGCTTCCGGCGGGGATGAACCGTTCTTCGGGATATTCCCGGGTGAACTTCGGGGTGAATACCTGCTTGAACGTCAGCGTCAAACCACGGGCGATTTCTGGAAGGTAGAGCTTCTCCCAAAAATTCAGTTGCTTGACTTGCTTTGCTTGGACGCTTTTGATGGCCATGATAGATCTTGTTAGTTCGGTTTTTTTCGGGGATCGCTCGACTCTCTGTTGTTGCGCGTTTGCTTAGGAGCGGATTGCTTGCAGCACCACGGCGGTGGTAACGGCGTTCAGCAGGGCTATCGGGAACATCACCCGCCAACCCAGGTTCATCAGCTGGTCGTAACGGAAGCGGGGGATGGACCAGCGGACCCAAATGAAGACAGTGACAAGCATGAATGTTTTGAAGGAGAACGCGCCAATCTGCAGCACTGCGCGCAGCACCTCATTCTGCTGGAAGAACGCTAAGTCCTGGAGCCACGGGGCGTTGTAGCCACCAAAGAAGAGCGTGGCCATCAGTGCCGACATCAAAATGACGTTTCCATACTCACCTAAGAAGAAGAGCCCAAAGCGAAGCCCAGAGTACTCCGTGTGGAATCCACCCACCAGCTCCGGCTCGGCTTCGGCAAGGTCGAACGGGGCGCGGTTGGTTTCGGCAAAGGCGGCAACCAAGAAGATCAGGAAACCGATTGGCTGCACAAAGACGTTCCATTTTGGAAGGAATCCGAACCAGTAGCCCGATTGCTGCACCACGATTTCGGAAACGTTCAGCGACCCCATTACCAGCATCATTCCAATCAGCGAAAGGCCCATCGAAAGCTCGTAGCTAATCATCTGTGCTGCCGAGCGCAATCCCCCCAGCAGGGAGTATTTGTTGTTGGAGGACCACCCCGCAATGGTGATGCCATACACCCCAAGCGACGACAACGCTAACAGCAGAAGAATGCCAACATCTAAGCCGGGAGCGATTGTCAGATCTATCACTTTCCCCGCCACAGTAAATGGGCCGGCAAACGGGATCACACACCAAAGCGCGATGGCAATGGCGATGGTGATGATGGGAGCCAAGAAGTGAAACCCTTGGTGGGCAGCCTTCGGGACGATGTTTTCCTTTTTTACCAGCTTCAGCACGTCGGCAAACGATTGCAGCGACCCACGCCACCCCACACGGTTGGGGCCAACACGTTTCTGCACCCATGCCGATAGCTTCCGTTCGTACAGTACCACGTAGGCAGCACCGATCAGGAAGACGTGCAGAACAATGAAAATTTTAGCGGCAAGGATGCCGATGTCAAGCAATTCCATGGGTAGGAAAAAAGGTTGGTTGATAGTACTTGATATCTAGTCATTAGTCCTTGGTCATTAGTCCTTAGTAGGGATATGGGAGAGGGCTTCTTCCTAAGGACTAGGGACTATTGACTATGGACTACTTCTCAGTTTTGCTCCATCACCTGTGGGCGGTAATCGTGCGGTTTGTATTGCACCCCTGGTGCAACCGGGCGGTCGCCACGGCCAAGCTCGATACCCATGTAGGTATCAAGCGCGTCGTAGCTCATCTGGCGGAATGCGGGGAGCTTGGCCGCCATATCCTCAAAAATATCTTCGGCCCAGCGGTAATCCCACTGCGCCCCCATTTGCCGCGCGATGGATTGGATGATTTGCCACGCCGGGCGTGCGTCGCGCCGTGGGCCTTGGGTCCAGCGGTCGTTTGCCGCCCCAAACTTGTCCAGCCGTGACATCTTCATCCCCATAATCCGCTCATTCTCCTTTGTCACAACTGCTGGGGTGAAATGCTGCACTATTCCGGTTGCATTGATGAACGTCCCCTCCTTTTCGGCATACGTTGATGTGGGGAACACCACGTGGGCAAGTTTTGCAATCTGCGTGTGGCTCCAGGCATGAACAACCAGCAGCTCCAGCTGGGCAAGCGCGCTGGTAACGTCCTCACTCAGGATCAACGATTGATCCAACACGTACAACGCCTTGATAGCCCCACGGCGAATCTCCTCCACCACCCGATCCACCCCAATGGCTCCTTTACCGGGAACCACTCCAACTTCCACTGCACCACGGGTGTTCGGTGTGCGGTCGGCAGTGCGGAGCATGGTGTCGGCAAAGTCGGGGTCGTTGTGCCGCACAAAATCAATGTTTTGGGTGCCGATAATTTCGCGGGCAAACCGGCTTAGCAGGTAGTTCTCCTCATTGGTGGAATACGGCGAACCGATCACGGCAACATGATCTGGCTTCACGCCCCGCAGCCGCTCGGCAACCGCAGCGAACGCCTCGGCCCAGGAGACCGGGATTTGTGTTCCGTCGCGCTTCACCATCGGTTGTTCCACCCGTGCGGTGTTCACGTAGCGGTACTCACCCACACGGCCAGCGTCGCACATCCAGTAGGTGTTCACCTTCATGTTGGTGCGTGGCTCAAGCCGTAGAATCTCGTTGTTCCGAACACCAACATCAATATTGCACCCGCGCGAGCAACCGGGGCAGATGGAGGGGTTGAACGACATATCCCACACCCGTGCCTTGAACCGGAAATCGCGCGAGGTGAGCGCGCCAACCGGGCAGATGTCAATCACATTCATCGAGTAGGGGTTGTCCAGCTGTGTGCCCGGGAAGGTCTCGATGGAAACATGGTCGCCGCGTTGCACAAACGTCAGCACTGGCTGCTGTGCAACTTCATCGCTGAAGCGGATACAGCGCGAGCAGCTGATGCAGCGTTCGCCGTCGAACATCACCTCCGGCCCAAGTTCCACACGCTTATCCTTGTGCACTTTCAGCTCCACAAAACGGCTTTCACCCCTCCCGTGCGAGAAGGCGTAGTCTTGCAGCTTGCATTGCCCGGCTTCGTCGCAGATTGGGCAATCCAGCGGGTGATTAATCAGTAAGAACTCCATAATCGCCTCGCGCGCTTTCAGCACACGGGCGTTGTTGGAATGGACAACTTGGCCTTCGGCCACGGTGGTGGCACAGGCAATCGCCAGCTTCGGATTTTTCTCCACTTCCACCAAGCACATCCGGCAGTTGCCGCTAACCGACAATGCAGGATGCCAGCAGAAGTGGGGGATATCAATGCCGTTATCGGTTGCGGCTTCGATGATGGTTTTCCCGGGAGCGCACTCGATAGCCTTGCCGTCTATGGTAATTGTTGGCATGGAAGCAGTTGCGTGTGTATGTGAGAGAGAAAGGACAAGAGATGTCGGTTCATCCAGCAGATGCCCTGTTCGGTGAAGATTGGAACCGTGGATGCCCTTTTGCTGAGAAAGCCACGGCTGCCGAATTTGGTACTGCTGCTTGGTAATCGCGGGGCAAAGGTACAACGAACCGGAAAAAAACCGAAACCACCAAGAAGAAGGGGGGATGTGTCAGTTCGTATTGTTTAGGAGGCTGTTTGGGATTGAGAAATGGGGGAGTGCTGCCCCTTCGGGGAATCCCGGTTTGGAAATCAAAACAGCTCCTGGCAACTGACTACTGGCCACGAACCACTGACACCCCCCAATTTTCAGCAAAACCAATTCCTGTGAGCGATTCTGTTGTAAATTGCGCCACACATGACCCGTCGCAGTACCGAATACCAACCAATGCTTGGCCAGTGGCCGTTGCGCGTTGCCAACAGCCGCGCTGTTGGTGCGTTGCTCTGCCTGCTGCTGATGCTTGGCGTTGGTGCGCCAAGTGCCGGTGCTGCAATCACGGAATGGACGTTGGTCAATCCAATGCTTGCCCAGCGGACTGCCAGCTCGCTAACGCGCTACTACACCGAAGTTAAGCCACAGAAAACGTGGGTTCGCTACATCACACGCAACAGCAGCCGTGCCGAGTTCCGCGTGCGGAGCATCACCACCCCGAACGACACCTTAGGGCAGTTGATCTCGCTACAATTGGGGCAATTCCGCATCAGCTCCACCACCGAGCTTCGCGTGGCATTGGGGGATGATTTGTACGCCGCGCTTCTGCTTTCCCGCAATGATCCTATGGCAGTGCAGGAGGCATTGTTTATCGGCGACCAATTCACCCATGATGACTGGATCAGCAACTCCACCGGAATCCTTTCGCTCGATCGCCTTGATTATCGGGTTGCGCCGTCGCTGGGGTTGTTTGTTGGGCTTGGCGCGCCGGAATCCAACCAGTCGTGGTGGAACGATGGAAGCCTTCGGTTGGGAGTTGCATCGCCGGAATGGGAGTTCGGGGTTCTTGCTCCGTTTGCATCGGGGGGGAGCGCGGTGGGGCCACTACGGGAACGCCGTCTGGCACCCGGGTGGGGGGCTGCGGGGATGGTTCGGCTGCAAAATTTCACGGCGCGTGCGCGGTTTACCGGCCTAAGCGATGCTGCCCTGAGTGCCACCCAGACAATCGCTTCCCCCTACCTCCACAGCTTGTCGTTGCAGGGGGCGTTCGGCTTCCCGTTCGAAACTCCATTGGGGCCGATGCGGCTAAGCATGGGGGCCGGCTACGAAGAATATGCCGAGGTGTGCAGCGACCAGAACAACCAAGCTGTGCAGGGGGAGCGTCTCCGCAGGCTTTCGCCGGTGGGGGATCTTGATTGGGTGCTTCCCAACGAAAATCTGCGGTTCAGCGTTGGCGTTGCCGACCTTTCGTTGCGGGGCAACTTCACCGCACGGCTTACCAACTCCTTCTATTTTCAAGTCCGCGCCGTCAGCAACAACACCTTCCGCAAACCGGAACCGTTCGAGCATCCGTTTACCCTGTTCTTGACCCCAATCATTAAGTGGTGATAGCTGCCGCTGGATATGGGGGATTTCACTGCTGGTGATTGCCATGCTTCAGCTTCTCACCGAACATCCCCCTCCGCTCATGCTGAGCCCCGTCGAAGCAAGCCACCGAACAGGCACGATTTCACTCTTCATTAATTCGCCACTCACCATCTTCCAACCACTTCATACTCTGCTCCGCGTTCGGTTAGGGTGCTTCGCATCAGAAGCAGTTCGGCGATGGTGCAAAACGGGGAAAGGCACTCGCCAACGGTCATCGCATCCACAACGGTTCGCAATCCCGCCGATGGGTTCCGGACGCGGCCCAGGGTGATGTGTGGGGTGTACCTTCTTCCTTCCGGAGATAGCCCTATCTGGCGCGCCCAGCCTTCGGTCATCTGTTGCAGTTCACCCAGCCTTTGTCGGTCTTCTGGCGTTTCCCCTTCCACTCCGGCCCAGAGTACCCGCGCCGAGCGGAGCGTTGGGAATGCCCCCAAGCCCGCAGCCCGCAACCGAAACCCAAGCGGCAGCACGGTTCCGTCCGGCAGTTGCGTTGCTTGCCGGAGTTGCTGGTCGGTGAGCTCCCCCAAAAACCGGAGCGTCAGGTGAACGTTGCGCTGCGGGGTCCAGGCCACATCGGCCCCATGCACCCGCAAGCTGTTGATAATCGTCGCCAGGTAATCTTGGATCTCTGCCGAAAATTTCACGGCAAAGAAGCAACGGTGCAGCGGTTTGGGGTAGTTGGGAAGGTTGTCCATGGGGCAATGATAGGGGAAAAAATGAGTTCACCCAGTTGGTGTACGTCGGGTAGACAGAAAGGAGGATGAAGTGCTTCGGCTGGTGGGGGCGTGGCTGTGATACAAACGCCCAAAATTTTTATCCCCGCATCACCCATGCTCTTCGTATGTTTGCCCGTCATCAAAACCAAGCACTTGCTAAACGTACAGCAACAGGATGATTGAACAGTACATTCCGGTTATCGCGATGATCGTGACAGGGATACTCTTCGGGGTGGTCTCGGTCAAGGCGCACGAAATTCTTGGGCCGCAACGCCCAAACAAATCCAAGGAAACTCCCTACGAATCGGGGATGGAGCCAGTCGCTTCGGCCCACGAACGCTTCTCGGTGAAGTTCTATCTGGTGGCCATGCTCTTTATTCTGTTCGATATCGAAATTGTCTTCATGTACCCGTGGGCTGCCAGCTTCCGTGAGCTTGGCGGGTTTGCACTGTGGGCAATGCTCCTGTTCGTCGTCACCCTGTTTGTTGGCTACATCTACATCGTTAAGAAAAAGGCACTGAAATGGGACTAACCGATCAACTCCAACGCGATGGCTTCCTGACAACAACCATCGAGGCCGCCCTGAACTGGGCTCGCAAAAACTCCGTGTGGCCAATGCCGCTTGGAATTAGCTGCTGCGGGATTGAGATGATGGCCTTTGCCGGCCCACGGTTCGATGCTGCCCGCTTCGGCTCCGAACGCTTCAGCTTCTCGCCACGCCAGGCCGATCTGCTGATTGTTGCCGGAACCGTGACCTACAAAATGGCCTGGGTGGTGCGCAAAATCTACGACCAGATGCCGGAGCCGAAATGGGTTCTTTCCATGGGGGCCTGCGCAAGCTCGGGGGGGATGTTCCGCTCCTACTCAGTGGTGCAAGGCATTGACCAATTCATCCCCGTGGATGTTTTCGTCAGCGGCTGCCCGCCCCGCCCGGAAAATCTGATTAAAGGATTGATGGCTATCCAAGAACAAATCGGCAGCATGAAATCCCGACTGATTGAGCGGGAGCCGGTTGTCATCAGTGGCTAACGCAACCACGCCAGCCCTACCAACAACAACAGCCTGAGCCGCCGGAACGTCCGGTGGCTCAGGCTGTTGTCTGTTTGCCCCCTCCTGCCGCGCTTGTTGCCCGGGGCTACGGCTCGAACCGCACGATCAACTCCTCATCGGTCTGGCAGGCCTTCAGGATTGTTTGGATGCGGAGTGTGAGGTCGCGTGCCGAAAGGTTGGATTCCACATGGTAGGTGTCGCTGATTTTCATCGGGGTTCGGAAGAACCGAGGGTCGCTTCGGACCGACAATTTGTTTTGGCTATCCAGGCTGAAGAAGATGTGTGGCTCGCGCTGGAACATCACATGGCAGACGTGCTGCAACAGATCGCGGTAGCTTGGGTGATCCAGCACCTCACCTTCAAAGGAAGCCCATGCTAACTTCCGATGCGTCACCTCATCGGCTGCAAGGTCAAGAATATCAAACTCTAACCCCAACGTAAGTTGCTCTTCTTCCAACATCGCTTCGGCAGCAACTTTTGGGTAGCTCCAAATCGTTTTGCAGCGGTCAATAATCCATTGCTGGCGTTGCTGCATTGCCGCCATATCCCACCGCTCAAACTCGGCAAGAAATTTATCCAACCAAAGCTGGCTATCGCGGTAACCTTTCTCCGGCATATCCCGCTTTTCGCGAAAGGGGCGGTTGCTCAGCGATGAGTTGAAGGCCGACAGCGTAAGGTTTGCGGCGGTGTTCATCCGCGACTTCATCTCCTCAATCTCTTCCCCCAGTTCGCGCTCCCATTCCAAGCCTGGTCGCTGGGGGAAGATATGCTCAATCGTCACATCGGGGTTCCCCTCCACCTGCTTCTTGATCTTCTGGCCGTGGTTTTCCAGCCGCTCAAAGAAGTAGATACGGTTGTGGGCCTTGATGTTGTACATATCCTTCACCGCTAACTGCCGCTCAATTTCATCATCGGTCGGGAACCGGTGTTTCCCTTGCCGCCGCACAAGCGAGGCTTCCAACGATTGCAGGTAGCTATCGGGGATAACGTCGCGGTGTAGGGTTGCAAAAATTTTGTTCAGCGCGTTGGTCGGAAGGTCGCACAGGAACCGCCGGAAGGTGAACGACTGCACAAGCTCCAGCACCCGAACGAACTCCGCCACCGAAATGACTTGCTTCCCATAATCGTGATAGACCTCCAACAAAAATGGATAGGCCACCGTTGTGGAAGCGCGGTTTATCAGGTGAAGCTGTTCGCGAATCGCTTCGTTCGGCTCGGTTTGCGGGTTAATCAATCTGCCGTACCAGACCGAGTAGCTTCGCAAATCTTGCAGCAACGCCTCCAACTCAGGCCCGTTGTTGATTGGATACTTGGCCTTGAACGTGACGAACACTTTGTCCTTGTTCGGTATGTCGCGGGTCTTGAAGGTGAGGTAGTCGCGGATGAAATCAGAAAGGCGGGACTCCTTGCGGCTTTGCTCCTGTGTGTACTCCTCAATCTTTGCCCAGTAGTTCTCGTAGATTTTATCCTGTTCTTTGGGGTCAAGGTCCAACAGCACGTAGTTGCGGATAAGATCGGCCTGGCTAAGGTCCAGCCCTGTTGAGTTCAGGCTTTGGAAGATGCGTTGGGGGTCATCTTTCCCGCGTTCCAGGGCAACATCAATAAACACCAATTTCTCCACCCCTTTCCGCACGGTTTGAAGCGTCTGGATGGTGATGGTATCGTAGAAAAATTGGAAGTTTTCGATCAACCGCGAGAAGCCGCCGTTCCATTCGGGGTGAGTGTTGTCCAGAAGGTGGCGGAGCGCGTGGTCATCTTTTTTGATTGGGCGTAATTTCATTTTGGCCGCGTCATCTTGGTACTCGTTAATCAGGAATTTCTTGCTGATTTCGTCGGCCATTCGTTCGTTGCCCCACTCCAGGGCCCTGCGTTGCAGCGCAATCCACACCAGCGTAAGGGTGGTTAGCCGTTGCTGGCCATCAATGATGGTGAGAAAGGTGGGGGTGCTGGTGATACTGGTTTGCAGATAGACGATGCTTCCAACAAAATGGCTTTGGGTGGCATCGTCGCTTCCAACGGCAAGAATGTCGTTCATCAGTTGCTGGCACTGCTCGTTTCGCCAATCGTAGTTGCGCTGATAGACCGGGATAACGAACTGCGTGTCCTGCTGCTGCATGAACTTGAAAACGCTGTTTTGTTTGGCTTCCATAGATACAGAAGGTTAGTTGGTGGAAAAGATGGAAATGGGGCTTGAGGGCAACATAGAGATATTCCCAAAAGTTGTGTACGGCATACCCGGAAGTGTTGTCGTTGATAGTCGTTAGGCAGCCCGAGCGGTGATCAGGTGCTGCGGGGAACCCTCAGCCATCGGCGGATCATCGTTGGCTTGA